>DASZQO010000030.1:0-45859 GCA_035549615.1 Acetobacteraceae bacterium | reverse complement strand
TCGAGCGGGTAAAGCCGTGCGCGATCCGCCATGCCTGCGCTCAGCACCTCGAAACCGAAGGGCTCGCCGAACAGTAACTTCAGCGCCTCGTCGGTGAAGCGCCAGAAATCGTTTGGTTCCTCATGCACTGGCCAGGCCTGGGGGGTGATGTGGTAGGTGAGGCCGCCCGGCCGCAGCACGCGGTTGATCTCGGCCGCTACGATCCAGGGCATGGCAAGATGCTCGAGTACGGCCCCCGAGAAGACGGCATCGAAGCTGCCCCGTCCGGTGAGACGCGAAAGCGCGTGCACGTCTCCCACCAAGTCTACGGTCGGCCCGGGGTGGATATCCATCCCGACATAGCGCCGCGCCTTCGGAAAGCGATCGCGAAGCGGCTCGGTGCGGCGGCCGACAAGCCTCGCCCCGATCTCCAGCACTTCGAACCCACGGGCATTGGCCTCGGCGACGAAACGGATGAAGGCCCGGTCCTTTTCCTCCGCCTCGCGCGCGATCCTGGCGGCCGGCAATCCAGCGCGCGCCGGCAAGGATAGCGAGAGCTGGGCCGGCCCGGCCTCGGTTCCGATCCGGAGCGTGACTGTCTCCCCGGTGCAGTTCGGGACGAAGAGGGCAAAGCCGGCAGCCGGTTCCGTGAGCTTCGGTTCATGCCCGATGAGGTCGGGACGGGGAGTGAAACGCGGGATCGGATGCGGCCGGTTCGAAGGTTCGCGGCCCGCAAGAATGGCGGCGGAGATGACGCGCCTCTCATAGGCGTGGAGCCAGCCCTGGAGATAGAGGCCGCCATCCTCCCGCCACCAGGTCTCGATTGCACCGGAGACCTTTATTTCATTGGTTTCACTGTCTTTTTCGACTTCGGCCGGACCCAGCAGGTGCAACGCGTTCGGTGGGTGGGGCGGAAGCATCAGCGCGTGGAATCCAGGCACGTCCGCGTTGCAGGCGAGCTGGATCGGCGGCCTTGCTGCCAGGGCGGCAGCAGCGAGGCGGCGCTGCCACCGATCAAAGATATCCGACCGGGCCGGCTGAAATGCCAAAAGAAGGAAAGTCGCGCCGGCAGAATTGGTGAAGGCCGGAAACCCAAAGCTGAGATCGGCACCCTTGCGGATCGTGTCGAGCTGGGCTGCGCGAAAGGTGCCATTCCGCGGATCGAGCAGCAGGACGGAGATGGGACCGTGATCAGGATCAAGCGGCGGCTTCGGCAGGCGGATCGCTGCAAGATCCGCTGGGGCGGAGAACCGCTCGGCAATCACCACTCGCCCCAAGGGCCGCCCCAGGCAGCGGAGGCCTACAGCCAAGAAGCCTCTCGCAAACCGACCTGCCATGACCCGCCGCCGCTATGCTGCCCCGAGAGGGAGATGAGATCGCTTGCGCTCATCCATCTCGCTCTCGCCACTTGTTTTCCCGCGTGATTCAGACCTACGGCGATTCCCACCTTCGGTCATCACGCTCTGAAGAACGTCTAAAAATCAGTTACACGGCCTTTGTACTGCCAGTCACCGTAGCGGGTGGGCTCGGGGCCGGACGGGCCGCCGATTTCCTTGGGAAGCGTTTTCGGCTTGAGCTTCGGCTCGGCCGGCGACTCGACGGGCGATTCGGCGGCCGGCGCGGTGGGCGACTCGGCCTTCGTCTTTTCCTCGTTCATGGTGTTGATAATGCCGAGCGCGCCCTCGGCTGCAAGGTTCATTGAGCGCCCGCTTCGGCGAGACGCTGTTCGGCAAGCGCCCGCCAGGGGGCACTGGCCGGGGCCTTGGCGAGTGCCTCTCGGAAGAGGTCGGCGGCGGCCGCGTTCACATGGCCGGCGGCGCGGGTCTCCGCCTCGGCGGCGGCGGCGGCGAGCGCGGGGTCGAACCGGTCGGCGAGCGCCTGGCGCCAGGCGGCGGCGGCGGCGGCGAAATCCCCATTCTCCGCCTCGGCGCGGCCGAGCAGCAGCAGGCCTTCCCGCGCTTCCTCCGATCTCGGGTCGAGGGTCGCGATCTTTTGGCGCAGTTCGGTAATGGCCCGGGCCATCTCCCGGTGCTGTGCCCGCTCGGCGGCGAGCCTGGGCGCGAGCGGGGCGGCTGGCAGGCCCGGATCGCCAGCAGGCAGGTAGAGGGCAAGGGCGACGAGCGGGATCGCCACCAGGACGCTGAGCAGCATGCCAAGCCCGGCGCGGGAGCCTGTCTCGGCGTCCGGCGTGGCAGCGGCGGCAAGCAGGCGTCGCTCCACTTCGCGCACGGCCAGGGCATGTTCGGCGTCACCGATCCGGTTTTCCGCCCGGTTGCGGGCGAGCTCGTCGAGCTGGGCACGATAGAGGGCAAGCGCCGCCACCCGTCGCCCCCGCGGGGTGCGGCTGCGGCCGCGGAGGAAGACGAAGCCAGCCGGCGCGAGTGCAGCGAGAGAAAGGAGCGCGAAGAAGCCCCACAGCATCGTTGAAGCCTCCCGACCCTACTCGAGCAGCTCGGCGAGCCGGGCACTTTCGGCCTCGGTCAACGGTGAAGGCTCGCTGCGGCGGCGCCGTGCGGCGAGCAGTGCGGCAGCGAGACCCGCCGCGGGCGCCAGAACGGGGATGGACCAGAGCAGGAAGGTAAGCTGGTTGAAGGGGGGGTCGAGGCGGATGAAATCGCCGTACCGCGCCGTCATCCACTGCATGATCTCGTGGTTCGTCCGCCCGGCCGCAACCTGCTCGCGGATGACGCGGCGGATATCGGCCGCAAGCGAGGCGTTCGATTCCTCGACGCTTTCGTTCTGGCAGACGAGGCAGCGAAGCTGGCGGCCGATCGTCTCCGCGCGCGCTTCCTGCGCCGCGGTGAGAGCGGGAGCGGCCGCAAGCGCGGGAAGCGAGACGACAAGAAAGAGAAGGCCGATCGCAAGCCGGCGCATCAGGCATATTTCCTGAGCAGCGGCTCGAGCGTGCCGGCAATGGTCTCGGCTGAGAGCGGTCCGCCGATATGCCAGCGGATCACGCCGCCGCGATCAACCAGGAAACTTTCCGGCACGCCGCTGATGCCCCAGGCGATCGCGGCCGCGCCGGTCTTGTCGGCGCCGAGGCGGGCGTAAGGATTGCCCTGCGCGGCGAGCAGGCCGGCCATCGCGGCCTCCGAATCCTCATAGGCGATGCCCCAGATCGCAACGCCCTGGGATTGGAGTTGCATGAGCAGCGTGTGCTCGGCCCGACAGGGCACGCACCAGGAGGCGAAGAAATTGACCAGCACCGGCTGCGGGAGATTTTGCAGATCGGCGGTCGAGAAACCCGCTCCGGGAGGCGCGGCGGTCGTCGTGAAAGGTGGAACCGGGTGGCCGACCAGGAAATTGGGGACTGCATGCGGGTCATAGCGGCCGGTCTGCATGCGATCGAGCAATCGGAGGAATCCGAAACCGCCGATCGCGGCAAGCCCGAGCGGGGCGGCAAGCATGAGACGCCGGCGCGTGGCGAGAGTGAGCGGCATCAGGCGGAGACCTGCGCGACCCGCGGCTCGCGCTTGGCGGGGGCGCCGATGCGCAACCGGCGGTCGGCGAGCGAAAGGCCGCCACCGGCCGCCATCACAAGCGCGCCGAGCCAGATCCAGGGCGCCAGCGGGTCATAGCGCAGCCGCACCTCCGCCCCGCCATCATGCACGCTGCCAAGAGCGGTATAGAGATCGACGAGAAAATCGGTGCGGATGGCGGTATCCGTCACGTCCGTACGCTGCACTGGAAAGGCGCGTTCCGAGGGGTGCAGGACAGCGATGGTTCTTCCGTCCCTGCTGACGAGCAGCGTTGCGGTGCGGGCCACATAGTCTGGGCCGGGCTGGTCGACGAGGGACTGCAGGGTCCAGTGATCGCCGGCGAAATCGAGGCTCTGGCCAGGGTGGAGGAAGGTGACGCGCTGGGTCGCGAGCGTCATTCCAGCGATCCCGGCGATCGTCACGCCGAGCCCGGCATGGGCAATCGCTGCCCCAAGCGCAGAGGTGGGCAGACCGGCCAGGCGTGAAAAACTCTCTCCGAGCGGGATGCGGAAAAGCCGGATCCGGCTGCCGAGATCAGCCGCCGCGCCGAGGATCAGCCAGGCGCTGCCCACAAAGCCGAGCGCGGCCACCCCATGCCAGCCGAGGGCGGCGATCACGCCGACGACGGCCGCCACGAGGGCCGCCCACCAGAGGCGGAGCAGCGCCGGGCCCAGGGCGGCGCGCTTCCAGGAAAGCATCGGGCCGAGCGGCATCGCCAGGATCAGGGGGGCGGCCAACGGCAGCACGGTCGCATCAAAGAAGGGGGCGCCAACCGAAAGCTGGACACCCCCGATCAGATTGGCGAAGGGCGGGTAGAGCGTTCCAGTCAGCACCACAGCGGCGATGGAGCAGAGCAGGATGTTGTTGAGCACCAGCGCGCCCTCGCGCGAGAGAATGGCGAACATGCCGGAGGGGGAAAGAACCGGCGCGCGGAGCGCGAAGAGAAAAAGACTCGGCACGACGACGAGCCCGAGCAGGGCGAGAATGAAGAGGCCGCGCTCGGGATCATTGGCGAAGGCATGGACCGAATTGAGAATGCCCGAGCGGGTGAGAAAGGTGCCGCAGAGGCTGAGCGCGAAGGTCGCGATCGCGAGCAGGATGGTCCAGGTTTTGAGCGCCTCCCGCTTCTCGACGACAATCGCCGAATGGAGAAGGGCGGTGCCGGTGAGCCAGGGCAGGAGGGAGGAGTTCTCGACCGGGTCCCAGAACCAGAACCCGCCCCAGCCGAGATCATAGTACGCCCACCACGAGCCGAGCGCGATCCCGCAGGTGAGAAAGCACCAGGAAACAAGCGCCCAGGGCCGGACCCAGCGGCCCCAGGCGGCGTCTACCCGCCCCTCGATGAGCGCAGCAATGGCGAAGGCGAAGGGCACCGAAAAGCCGACATAGCCGAGATAGAGTATGGGCGGGTGAACCGCGAGCGCGGGGTCCTGCAGCAGCGCATTCATGCCCTGGCCCTGCATCGGCGGCGGCCAGACGCGGGTGAAGGCGTTCGAGGCCGTGAGCGCGAAGAGCAGGAAACCGGCGGCGACCGCGCCGAGCACGCCAATCACCCGGGCGCGGAGGGCGGAGGGGAGATTGCCGCCGAAGGCGGCGATGGCGGCGCCGCAGAGCGCCAGCACCAGGCACCAGAGCAGGATGGAACCGTCATGATTCCCCCAGGTGCCGGTGATCCGGTAGAAGAGCGGCGCCTGGCTCTGGCTGTTCTCGGCAATATTGCGTACCGAGAAGTCGGAGACGACATTGCTCCAGACGAGGGCGAGGAAGGCGGTGCCGACGGCGATCAACTGGCCGAAGGCGAGGGCGGGAGCGGCTGCCAGCAGCCGCGCATCCCGCCCCTCAGCGCCGAGCAGCGAAAGTACCGCCTGGGTCAGGGCGAGGCAGCAGGCGAGCGCAAGAGCGAAATTGCCAAGCTCCGGGATCATCCTGTGTCAGCCCCCGCTCTGGTTCGCGGCCGGCAGCCTCATCGTGTCCCAGGTAGCTGCCGGGGGCGGCGGCCCGGCATCGGGATTCCAGAGGCCACGCTTCTTCAGCGCTTGGACGACGGCGGGCGGCATGTAATCGGCATCGTGCTTGGCGAGCACTTCGTCGGCCCGGAAAATCCCGCCCGGCGCAAGATGGCCGGTGACGACGACGCCCTGCCCCTCCCGGAAAAGGCCCGGCAGAAGGCCCGTGAAGGTGACCGGGATCGCGTCATGCCCGTCGGTGATGCGGAAGCGCACGAACGGGCGGCCGCCGATCACTGCGTGTACGACGCTGCCCTGCTGGACGAGGCCGCCGAGACGGACCATCCGCCCGATCTCCCCAGGTTTCGCGGCAAGGTCGGAGGGGGTAACGAAGAAGACGAGGCTGCCGCTGAAGGCGGCGAGCGCGAGGCCGGTCGCCGTGCCGAGGCCGGCGAGGCAGGCGCCGAGCATCAGCAGGCGCCGTCGCTTGCGGGTCATCGCCCCCTCCGTGCGCGGGGATCGACGGCGGCGAGGCGGCGCTCCGCCCGGCGCAGCCTGGTCCAGGCGGCAAGGGCGAATGCGGCCGGCACCAGCACCCCGGCGGCATAGGCCAGGGTGATGAAGGGCAGAAAGTTCATCCCGCACCCACGCCCACGACAGGAACGGCGGCGCCCTGCGCGCTCTTTCCGCCATCCACCGCGCGGGCGGTGAGGAGGGAGGCGATCCGCCGTTCAAGAATGGCCGCGCGGAGCCGGGCGAGGACGATCGCGGCGAAGCCGAGGCTATAGCCGAGCGCGGTGATGAGCAGCGGCCACAGCATCGAGATATAGATGGTGGGCGCTGAGAAAAGGCCGAGACTGTTGCCCTGGTGCAGGGTGTTCCACCAGACGACGCTGAAATGGATGATCGGCAGGTCGACGATGCCCATCAATGCCAGGATCGCGCCGGCGCGATGGCCACGCGTCGGCTCATCGAAGGCGCGGACCAGCGCGATATGACCGAGATAGAGGAAGAAAAGCACGAGCATCGAGGTGAGCCGCGCGTCCCAGACCCACCAGGCGCCCCACATCGGCTTGCCCCACAGGCTGCCGCTGACGAGGCAGAGCCCGGCGGCGGCGGCGCCCACAGGGCCGATCTCGGCGGCGGCGAGATCGGCGAGCGGATGGCGCCAGATGAGCGACGCGGCCGAAGCGGCGGCGAGGGCGCAATAGCCCGAAAGGGCGACCCAGGCCGAGGGCACATGGACATACATGATCCGTGCCGCCTCGCCCTGCTGCCAATCCGGTGGCGCGATGAAGGCGCCCCAGAAGAGCCCGACCGCCGAGAGGATAATCCCGCCCGTCGCCAGCCACGGCAGCACGCGTCCCGAAAAGCGCAAGAAGCGTCCGGGATTGGCGAAAAGATGAACCCTGCGTCCGCTCCTCACCGAAGGAGCGGACGCGGGCGGCGCAATGGCGGGTTCCACGGCGGGCAACTTAGGCCAAGGGACAGGCAATTTGAAGCCATGCCTTGGGCTCTCAGGCGGGATGAGATTGCCCGCACTCACCAATCCCACTCTCGCCATTTGTTTTCCCGCGTGATTCACGCCTTCGGTGATTCCCCTTCCGGCGATCACGCTCTACAAGAATGAGAAATGTCCTATTGGCTGGTCAAATCCGAGCCTGACGCCTTCAGCTGGCAGGAGCAGGTGGCCCATGGCACCGAGCCCTGGACCGGTGTGCGCAACCATGCGGCCAAGCGCAATCTGATGGCGATGCGGCGCGGCGACCGCGCTTTCTTCTACCACTCCAACGTGGGCAAGGAGATCGTCGGCGTGGTCGAGGTAGTGCGCGAGGCCTATCCCGATCCGACCGCCAAAGACGGAGCCACGGGGGAGGCAAAAGGAGGAGACTGGGTCGCCGTCGATGTGAAGGCGGTCGGGCCGTTGAAGCGGCCGGTGGCGCTCGCCACCATCAAGAACGATCCCGCCTTCGCCGATTTTCTACTGGTGCGCCAGGGGCGGCTCTCGGTGATGCCCGTGAGCGAGGAGCATTGGCGCCGGATCTGTGAGATGGGCGGGTTCCCCGGATAAGCGGGTGGCCGCAGGCCAGCGCACCAATCGATGTTGCGATGCAATAGAAAACTGCCGTCGAGCGCTGCGGTTGCAATCGGCGCATGACCCTTGCCGAGAGCCGCGCCGCTCCGGTAAGCAAAGGGAAAATCCTGAAACGATGGTGGGCGTCCATGTCTCAAGACCAGGTGATCCAAGTCAAGCCCGAGATCGCGGCAACCGCCCTGATTGATACCAAGCGTTATCGGGAAATGATGGCGCGCGCGGCCTCCGATCCCGATGGGTTCTGGGCTGAGGAGGCGAAGCGCATCCATTGGATGCGTTCCCCAACGCGGATCAAGAACACAAGCTTCACGGGCGATGTCTCGATCAAGTGGTTCGAAGATGGCACGCTCAATGCCGCGGCGAACTGCCTCGACCGGCATCTCGCGACGCGCGGGGACCAGATCGCGATCCTTTGGGAGGGGGATGACCCGAGCCAGCAGAAATCAATCACCTATCGCGGCCTGCATGAAGCGGTCTGCCGGCTGGCCAATGCGATGAAGTCGCTCGGCGTAAAAAAGGGAGATCGCGTCACGATCTATATGCCGATGGTGATCGAGGCGGCGGTGGCGATGCTCGCCTCCGCGCGCATTGGCGCCATCCATTCGGTGGTGTTCGGCGGCTTTTCTCCCGACAGTCTCGCCAAGCGAATTCAGGATTGCAACTCGACTCTCGTCATTACCGCCGATGAGGGACGGCGCGGGGGGCGGCGCGTGCCACTCAAAGCGAATACCGATGCGGCGCTCGAATCCTGCCCCTCGGTCGAGAATGTGATCATGGTTTGCGTCACCGGTGCCCAGGTGCCGATGAAGAAAGGACGCGACCACGCCTATGAGGCGCTCATCGCCGCCGCCTCACCCGATTGCCCGGCGGAAGAGATGGGGGCGGAGGATCCCCTCTTTATTCTTTACACATCCGGATCAACTGGGACACCCAAGGGGGTGCTGCACACGACCGGCGGCTACATGGTCTGGGCGAGCTTCACCCATCAATATGTGTTCGACTATCACCCGGGCGAAATCTATTGGTGCACGGCTGATGTCGGCTGGGTGACCGGGCACACCTATATCGTTTATGGGCCGCTCGCCAACGGCGCCACCACGCTCATGTTCGAGGGCATCCCAAACTATCCCGATGCCTCGCGCTTCTGGCAGGTGGTGGACAAGCACAAGGTCAATAGCTTCTACACCGCGCCAACGGCGATCCGCGCGCTGATGCGCGAAGGTGAGGAGCCGGTCAAGAAAACCTCGCGCGCGTCCTTGCGAATTCTCGGCACGGTCGGTGAGCCGATCAATCCAGAGGCTTGGCTTTGGTACTATCGCGTTGTCGGCGAGAGCCGCTGCCCGGTGGTCGATACCTGGTGGCAGACGGAAACTGGCGGGATCCTGATCTCGCCCCTGCCCGGCGCCATTGCCCAGAAGCCGGGCTCGGCCACTTTGCCGCTGCCCGGAGTGAAGCCGGTGCTGGTGGATGGGGAAGGACGCCTGCTCGAAGGGCCGGCGGAAGGCAATCTTTGCATTGCCGATTCCTGGCCCGGCCAGATGCGGACCGTGTTCGGCGATCATCAGCGCTTCGTGCAAACCTATTTCAGCACCTTCCAGGGCCTCTATTTCACCGGCGACGGTGCGCGGCGCGATGAGGATGGTTATTGGTGGATCACCGGCCGCGTCGATGACGTGATCAATGTCGCCGGGCACCGGCTTGGCACGGCCGAGATCGAAAGTGCGCTGGTCGCGCATCCGCAGGTGGCGGAGGCGGCCGTTGTCGGCTTCCCGCATGATATCAAGGGGCAGGGAATCTACGCCTATGTGACGCTCAAGATCGGGGTCGAGCCGACCGACACGCTGCGCAAGGAGCTGGTGGGTTGGGTGCGCACCGAGATCAGCGCGATCGCGGCGCCCGACGTGATTCAATGGGCGCCTGCCTTGCCGAAGACCCGCTCGGGCAAGATCATGCGCCGCATCCTGCGCAAGATTGCCGCCAACGAAACCAGCAATCTCGGCGATACCTCGACGCTCGCCGATCCGGCGGTGGTGAACGACCTCGTCAGCAGCCGCGCCGCTTGAACGGCGCGCCGCGGTCGAGCGGAGCGTGACGGGCAAAGCCCGTCACGCTCTGGGGCAACAAAAGGGCAATCCGCCCGAAGAGCAATTCCTTTTTAAGCGCTGCGCGCCTCGGCGGCACCCCGCAGAGCGGCCATCCGGCGATCCTGCGAGGCCACCAGCCGTTCCATCTTTCTCAGATCCGGTTCCTGCAGCCTGAGCGCCGCATCGACCCATATATCGACCACATCGCGCAATTCTTCGAGTGTCACTGGCCGCACGCGCTGACGGGCCTGGAACATCGCGTAATGGGCGTTCCATTTCCGCCGGTGGCTCGCGATATAATCGCGCGCAACGGACTCGCCATGGCCATCATCGGCCAGCACATCGACGATGCCCATCTCATGCAGTTCACTGGCGGAATAAATGCGCCCGCTCGTGATCAGCTTCTCAGTCCGCAGTACGTCGAGACGGCGGGAGAGAAAGCTGTAGGCACCCATGCCCGGGAAGAGATTGAACAGGATTTCCGGCAGGCCCATCTTGGCGTTTTTCTCGGCGATGAGCAGATTGAGCGAAAGTGCGCACTCGAACCCGCCACCGAGCGCGTCTCCCTGCACCAGCGCGATCGTCACGAGCGGGACATGGAACGCGGCCGAGTTCCGGTAGACGGCCTCGATCGCGTAATGGGCATAGCGCGTCATCGCGGCTCGGTCGCCTTTGCGAATCCGATTGATGAAAAAGGCGAGGTCACCGCCGAGATTGTAGATGCCGGGTGTGTTCGATCCCCAGACGAAATAGCGATAGGGCGGATGCCCCGCAGCGCGCCGCGCCTCGAAGAGGCGCCGCATCGCGTGTTGCATCCGGGTGATGTCGCGCATGACGGGGAGCGTGAAGCTCGGCCGCCCGAGCGGGGACATGGCGCACCAAATGGTCTCGTTTTCCGGATCGAAGCTGACTTCGAGATTTTCATAGCGCTCCGCGCCGTCCTCCACGTGCGGCGCATGCAGTGTCGAGGGTTGGAAGCGACCAATGTCCGAGGGCGCGGAAAGCATCGCGCGATCGCGGCTTTCGAGCACCTCCGGGTTCTTCGGCAAGGACGTCATGACAGGGCTCCTCAAGCGACAGGCGGATGCCGCCATCATCGGCGGCGGGCAGCCATGGCATTATCGCCGAGTTGCAGGGAAAAACGCGCAAAATACTCCATTGGTGGAGAATGGCCTCGAACGAAAAGAGAACGATTGCGGCCGCAACGGTCCTGGTTCAGCGGGGCCGCCCCAGGAGCTGATCAAGCAGATCCGAGTGAAGAGACGCGGGGGCGATGATTCCGGTGCCCAGCCTGGATTTTGGTCCTGTCAGGATTTTGTCTTGTAATGCGTCCTGCGCGGCCACGTCCCCGCCATGGCTGGAAATGTTCTCTGCGAGGGAGTACCGGTGAGATGGGCGCGCCTGCGCGCGGCCGCCGGGCCAGCCATTGCGAGCGCAACCGGATCGGAGGATGCATGGATAAGATCAATCCGCTCTATACCGCGACTGCCACCGAGACGGGTGGCCGCAACGGTCACACCGAATCCAGCGACGGAATCGTCAAGGCTGATCTTTCGGTGCCGAAGGAAATGGGTGGGCCGGGCAAGCCCGGCACGGCGACGCCGGAGCATCTCTTCGCCGCCGGCTATGCCGCCTGCTTCGGTGGCGCGGTCGATTTCGTCGGCAAGCAGCACAAGAAGGATGCGAGCAAGGCGCGCGTGACCTGTGCGGTCTCGATCGGCCCGCGCGAGGGCGGCGGCTTCGGCCTTGCCGTCAAGATGCGTGTCGAGGACAAGAGCCTGCCACAGGCGGAACTTGCGGCGCTGGTGTCAGAAGCGCACGAGAAAATCTGCCCTTACTCGCACGCGACGCGCGGCAATGTCGATGTGCAGTTCGAGGTGGTCGGGGCCTGAGAGCCCCTCTGAGAATGTGGCTGTGGTGGCTGTCCGGTGCGGGCGGCGTCCTCGACTTGCGACGAACCCACTCGCCATAGCGCATTCTCATATACGGACTCTTCTCATATATGGGCTCTGAGAGGGCCGGGAATGCGAACGGCTGGATCAGCATGATTTTGGCGGATTGCAGGACGATCCGTCAAAATCATGAAATTGATCAAGAAAATGAATCCATGGCCTGATGGTTTCTAATCGTCGCGCGGCGATCCAGTTATTGCTCCAACCGAAGCCCCGCGAAGAAGCTTCTGAGAAGGGCCGCGCATTCGGCTTCACGCACGCCGCCGATCACCTCCGGGCGATGGCTGCAGGCGGGTGCTGCGAAGATCCGGGGTCCGTGCTCGATCCCGCCACCCTTGGGATCGTAGGCGCCGAAGATGAGGCGGCGGATGCGAAAGAGGCTCGCCGCCGCCGCGCACATCGGACAGGGCTCGAGCGTGACGATAAGATCGCAGCCGGCCAGCCGCGGCTCTCCGAGCGCGCTGGCCGCGGCGCTGAGGGCAAGCAGCTCGGCATGGGCGGCCGCGTCCCTCTCTTCGATGCGGTTGCCCGCGCGCGCGAGCACCACGCCCTGCGCATCGAGCACGACGGCGCCGACCGGCACCTCCCCGCGCATAGCGGCGGCGGTGGCTTCCGCGAGCGCGATCTCCATGGCCGCGAATGGCATCGTCATCGGGCCGTCATGCCAAGCGGGCAGGGGATCGTCCAGAAGCCCGCATCAGGCCGCGTCGACGAGGATGATCTCGGCATCCACGAGCGCGGTGATGAAAAGCGCGGGTTCATCCTGAACCGCCACGCCGTCCCCCGCATCGATGGTCCTGCCGTTCAGCTCGATCCGGCCGGTCGCCGGCACGAGATAGGCGTGCCGCCCCGGCGCGAGCCCATAGTCCGTACTCTGGCCGGCCATGAGCGAGGCGCCGAGCACGCGGGCATTGCTGCGGATCGGCAGCGCCTCTTCGTCTTCGGCAAATCCGCTGGCGAGGGCGACGAAGCGGCCGGCGCGGTCGGATTTGGGGAAGGGTTTTTGGCCCCAGGAGGGTGGGCCGCCCCGCTCGGTCGGCTGGATCCAGATCTGGAAGATCCGCGTCGGGCCGGGCTCGAGATTATATTCGGCATGACGGATGCCGCTGCCGGCGCTCATCACCTGCACGTCGCCGGCCGCGGTGCGGCCCTCATTCCCGAGGCTGTCCTTGTGGGTGATCGCGCCTTCGCGAACATAGGTGATGATCTCCATGTTCGCGTGCGGGTGGGGCGGAAAGCCGCTTTCCGGGGCGATTTCGTCATCGTTCCAGACGCGCAAAGCGCCCCAGCCCATGCGCGCCGGGTCGTGGTAGCCGTCGAAGGAGAAATGGTGCCTGGTGTCGAGCCAGCCGTGGTTGGCGCCGCCAAGGCTCCGATAAGGCCGAATGTCGATCATGGCCGCATCCTTGTCCGTGACCATTCCGTCGGCTGCAAGATCGGACTGGCGTGTTCAATCAAAAAGAGAAACAATGGAAACAGATCGTTTCTAAATGAGTATGATTCACCCGCCCGATCTCGAAGCCTGGGCCATCTTCGCCCGGGTCGCGGAGAGTGGCTCTTTCACCCGCGCTGCTTCCGAGCTTGGGCTTTCCAAGGCGACGGTCTCCAAGGCGATCGCCCGGCTCGAAGCGCGGCTGGGTGCTTCCCTTTTCCATCGCACCTCGCGGCGGCTTTCGCTCACCGAAACAGGCCGGGTCTCGGCCGCTGCCGCCGCGCGCCTGCTCGCCGAGGCCGAGGCGATCGAGGAGGAGGCGCGGGCGCAGTCGGCCGCGCCACAGGGGCTCGTACGAATGACCGCGCCCATGTCCTTCGGGATCGTCCATCTGGCGCCGCATCTGCCCGCGCTGCTCGAATCCTATCCCGGGATCACGCTCGATCTTGACCTGACGGACGAGATCCGGGACCTGATCGCGGGCCGGTTCGATCTTGCGCTTCGCATCGCCGCGCTCCCCGATTCCAGCCTGCGGGCGCGGCATCTCTGCCAGGTGCCGCGCCGGCTGGTCGGCGCGCCCGCCTATTTCATCCGACATGGCCGACCCTCCCATCCGAGCGGGCTCGCGAACCATGTCTGTCTTGGCTATGCCTATCTGCCGGTGCCGGGCCGCTGGAGCTTCCGCAACCGTGCCGGAGAGGAGGTCGAGGTCGTGCCCAAGGGCCCCCTCCGCGCCAACAATGCCGATGTGCTCGGCCCCGCGCTTCTCGCCGGGCTTGGCCTTGCCGTGCAGCCGGAGTTCCTGGTCTGGGACGCGCTCGCCTCCGGCCGGCTCGAAGCGGTCATGCCGGATTGGTCGCCGCCGCCGATCGCGCTCCATATCGTGACCCCGCCCGGGCGCTTGCGGCCGGCACGGGTGCGCGCCGTGATCGCGTTTCTGGCGGCAAGGCTCGCCCTAGCCCCCTGGGCCCTCACGGACGCGAGCGGGCGGAATTCATGAGCGGGCCGCGTCCGCTGATCGGCCTCACACTCGATGCCGAGGAGCCGGGGGGCTATTCGTCCTACCCCTGGTACGCGCTCCGCCAGAACTACGCGGCAGCGGTCATCACGGCGGGAGGGTTGCCGGTGGCCCTGCCGCACGATGCCGATCTGGCGAGGGACTATCTCGACCGGATCGTCGGGCTGATCGTCACCGGCGGGGCCTTCGATGTCGATCCCGCGCTTTATGGCGCCGGAGCTCGGCATGCGAGCGTGCGGCTCAAGGAAATGCGGACGAAGTCCGAGCTTGCCCTCCTCGAAGGCGCGCTCGCGCGCGGGATGCCAGTGCTTGGCATCTGCGGGGGCGCGCAACTGCTCGCGGTCGCACGTGGCGGGCGGCTCATTCAGCATATTCCGGATGAGGTGCCCGGCGCGCTTGCCCATCAGCAGACAGAAAGCCGCCACCGCGCCGCGCACGCGGTTGCGCTCACGCCCGGCACGCTTCTTGCCCGCATCGTGGGAGCGGAGCGGATGGCGGTGAATAGCTCGCATCACCAGGCGATTGCCGGACCGGGCACGGCTTTGGTGAATGCGCGGGCGCCGGATGGGGTGATCGAGGGGATCGAGGATCCCCGCCTACCCTTCTGTCTTGGGGTGCAATGGCATCCGGAATTCTTCGTCGATGACGGGGACCGGCGCATTTTTGCCGCCCTGATCGCCGCATGCCAAGCGTAAGTCCACGGGGAATGCGGATCGCCCGGTTTCTCGCCTCAGCCGGCGTGGCCAGCCGGCGCGCGGCGGAGGCGATGATCACGTCCGGCCGGGTCCGGCTGAACGGGGCCGCGGTGACGCATCCGGCCACCTTTGTCGGCGAGGGTGACATCGTTCAGGTGGACGGGCAGGTGGTGGGCGCGCCGGAGCGCACGCGGCTCTGGCGCTACCACAAGCCGCCCGGGCTCGTGACGACGCACGCCGATCCGCAAGGACGGCCGACCGTCTTCGCCAGTCTTCCGGCGGGTCTGGGGCGAGTGATCCGCGTCGGCCGGCTCGATCTCGCAAGTGAGGGGCTGCTGCTGCTGACGAATGACGGGGCGCTTGCGCGCAAGCTCGAATTGCCGGCCACCGGCTGGAAGCGGCGCTACCGGGCGCGGGTGCATGGCGTGGTGGAGGAAGGCACGCTGGCCGCGCTGAAGAAGGGCATCACGGTTGGCGGCGTGCGCTACGGCCCGATCGAAGCCGGGCTCGATGTGCGCAAAGGGTCCAACGCCTGGCTCAGCATCAGCCTTTCGGAGGGCAAGAACCGCGAGGTTCGGCGCGTGCTCGCCCATCTCGGGCTTACGGTGACCCGGCTCATTCGCGTGGCGTACGGGCCGTTTCAGCTCGGCCTGCTGGCGCGAGGGGCGGTGGAGGAGGTGCCGGCCAAAGTGCTGCGCGAACAGATCGGTAGCAAATGAGGATCATCGGCGGGGATTTCCGCGGCCGCCGGCTCGTCGCGCCGCAAGGGGAGAGAACGCGCCCGACTGCCGAGCGCGTCCGCCAGGCGCTCTTCGACATGCTCGTGCACGCGCCTTGGGCCAAGGGGAGCACGGAAGCGGGCGCGGTCGCAGGGGCGCGCGTGCTCGATGGCTTTGCCGGCAGCGGCGCGCTCGGGCTCGAGGCGCTTTCGCGCGGCGCGGCGGAGTCCGTCTTCTTCGAGACCGATGCGGAGGCGCGGCGTGCGCTGGCGGCCAATATCGCGGCGTGCGGAGTCGGGGAACGCGCCCGCGTGCTGGCGCGGGATGCAACACATCCACCACCCTCCATACGGTTTGGCACGCCCCGCACGCTGCTGCTGCTCGACCCGCCCTATGCCGAGGAAGGACTAGCCTTGCGTGCGGTCGCGGCGCTGGGAAGCACGGGGTGGATCGCGCCGGGCGCGCTGATCGTGCTCGAGGCCGCATCGAACGCGGACCCGCCCGCGCTGGGCATGCTGCTCGCGGAGCGCCGCCATGGCGCCGCGCGCCTCATGTTTTTCCGAGCGGCCGGTGGCGATGAATTTCGTGCATTCCGATGAAGTAGCAGAAGGAGGCAAAAAGAACTTTTCTCCGTTTTGCGGGCCAGGCGCGGACCGGGGACTCCGAATAAAAGGAAAAAAGTTCTTTGCTTCTTTCTCTCAAGAAAGAAAGGCTTTTCTTCTTTGCCTACCGCTTTTTGTCCATCGCAAGGGGGCTTGGCAGATTGATCGAATTCGTAACGAATTGCCGTGCCTCGGCGAGCAGGGCCAGCACCTCGCGATCCTCGAGCTGGGCGAAGTCGTGATAGAACTGGCCGACGGAAAAAAAGGAGCGCGGCTGAGCGAGGCAGACGATCTCGTCCGCCTCCTCGCGGAGGCGGGCGATCGTATCGGGCGGCGCGACCGGCACGGCGAGGACGAGGAGAGCCGGATTGCGCTTGCGTGTGGCGATGAGGGAGGCGTGCATGGTCGCTCCCGTGGCGATGCCATCATCGACCAGGATCGCCGTGCAGCCGGCGATCGGCACCGGTGGCCGATCGCCAAGATAGAGGGTTCGCCGCCGCTCGATCTCGGCGCGCGCGTACCCGGTGATTGAAGCGAGTTCGGTGCCAGTGACGCCGAGTTCGGCGATGAGCCGCGGGTCGGTGAGGATTTCCACCTCGGCACCGAGGGCGAGCGCGCCGAGCGCGAGCTCCGGCTGGCCCGGCGCGCCAAGCTTGCGCACGAGCATGAGATCGAGCGGCGCGCCGAGCCTGCGGGCGATCTCATAGCCGACCGGCATGCCTCCGCGGGCCAGCGCCAGCACGACGGGGTGGCGGTCCCTGAAGCGGAGCAGCCGTTCCGCGAGCTTCCGCCCGGCTTCGTGCCTGTCAGCGAACATCATGATGTTATTTTAGCAAATCTTCCGGATGCGAACAGAATGACCAGGCCTCTTGCAGTGCTGCAAGAGGCCCGGCAGTATCAGATTGTCAGACGGGCCTCAGCGGCCCGGCCCGCAGGATTGGGGCGGGAAGCAGGAGGACTGTCCAAATGACCGGTATCAACCGCCGGGCCATGCTGCTCGGCACTGCGGCGGCGTTGGCCGCGCCCGCCATCATCGCGCGCGCCGCGGAGACGATCCGCATCGGGGTCGTCTCGCCCGAGACGGGGGCAGCGGCGGAATCCGGCCAGTACATGCGCAATGGCATCAATCTTGCCCTGGATGCCATCAATGAAAAGGGCGGCGTGCTTGGACGCAAGCTCGAGATCGTCGTCGCCGATGACCAGACGACGAACCCGGGCGCGGTTCTCGCCTTCAGCCGGCTTGCCTCCGACCACTCGATCGTGGCCTTCATCGGCTCCATCCGCTCCACCCAGGTGCAGGCGATGGCACCGGGCGTGCTGAAGACGGCAAAGCCGATGATGATCGGCGGCACCGACCCCAAGCTCACACATCAGGGCAATCGCTGGCTGTTCCGCTGCCGTCCGAACGACACCTATTCGGCAAAGACGATCGCCGCCTATGGCGTGCAGACCCTTGGCCGAAAGAAGATCGCCATGATCGCCTCTACCGACGCCTTCGGCACCGGCGGGCGCGAAGCGCTCACGAGCGAGCTCAAGGCGCTCGGCATCACCCCCGCGCTCACCCTCGGCTACGCCAACCAGCAGGCGGATTTCACGCCGGAGGTGCTGCAGATTCGAAGCGCGAACCCGGATCTGATCACCAGCTACTTCACCTACGAGACCGATCTCGGTGTCTTCGCCAAGCAGCTCCGCCAGCTCGGCGTGCGCACGACCTGGCTCGGCTCGCCTTCCATCGTCGACACGGCGGCGCTGGAGCTTGCCGGGCCGGCGCTCTACGGCACCTATGGTGTTGCGGACTACGCCGTCAATGCGAGCCCGACATCGAAAGCCTATGCCGCCGCCTATGAGAAGCGCTTTGGCAAGGTGCCGGACAATCAGAGCTCCTGGGCGTATGATGCGACCAACGTGCTCGCGATCGCGCTTGCCAACGCGAAGAGCACCGCACCGGAAGCGATCCGTACTGCGATTCTCGGCATCCAGGGCTACAAGGGCGCCGAGGGAACGTATGATTTCGACCAGAACGGAGACGGGCTGCACGGCTACTCCGTGGTCCAGAATCAGAACGGCAAGATCAACTTCATCAAATACGTGGAGTTTCCGAAGCCCTCGTAAGGCGCGGCCGTGCTCGCGATCCTTCCCCAGCTTCTCTATACCGGCGTTGGCATCGGCGCGGTTTACGCCATTGCGTCGCTCGGCTTTGTGCTGCTGATCCGCGCCGCGGATGTCGTGAACTTCGCCCAGGGCCAGTTCTCGATGCTCGGCGCCTATATCATGCTGGTGCTGCTCGTCGGGGTCGGTGTGCCCTACTGGGCCGCGTTCCTTCTCGCGGTGGTGCTGATGGCCGGCTTTGGGGTGCTGTTCGCCGGCGCCGTCTATTGGCCGCTGCGCCACCGCAGCCAGCTCACGGTGATCATCAGCACGATCGGCGCCTCGATCCTGCTGCCGAACGCCGTGCTCGCGATCTATGGGCCGAGCCCGGCAACCGTGCCCGGCCTCTTCGCGAGCCAGGGATTCCGGCTCGGTTCCGTCTTTGTCGACAGCCAGTATCTTTCGATCATTGTCATCGCGATCCTGATGGTCGTGCTGCAATATGTCGTGTTCGAAAAGACGCTGCTGGGAAAGAAGCTTCAGGCGACCTCGCAGGACAAGGAGATGGCGGCAATGCTCGGCATCTCGGTCGCCGGCATGGTGCTGTTCACCTTCGCCTACAGCGCAGCACTCGGTGCGCTGGCGGGTGTGCTGGTGGCGCCGGTGCTGTTCGTCTCGGTCGGCATGGGGGCGACGCTTGCGCTCAAGGCTTTCGCGGCCAACATCATCGGCGGCTATGGCAGCATCCCGGGCGCGATCCTGGGTGGCCTCATCATCGGATTGGCTGAAACGCTCGGGGCCGCCTACATCTCAACGCCCTACAAGGATGCTTTCGGTTTCGTCATCCTGCTTATCGTGCTGCTGGCGCGCCCGCGCGGGCTCTTCGGCGAGCTGATCGCCGAGAAGGCCTGAGCGCGATGGACGGCGCAACCGCTCCGCCGGCGGCAATGCTCGCCAAGCTCCCAGCCGCACGCTGGTGGCGCGGCATGCCTGGCACAGTGCTCGGCCTCATCGGTGCCTGCGTGATCGCCGCGCTCGCGCCGGGGCAGGGCTATTATCTCAATATCATCATGCAGGCGGTGACGTACGCGATCGGCGTTGCCGGCCTCGTCGTCGTACTCGGCTATTGCGGCCAGATTTCTCTCACCCAGGCGGGGTTTCTTGGCATCGGCGCCTATGTGCTGGCGCTGCTGACGACCCAGCTCGGCGTTCCGTTCCTGGCCGCGACTCTCGCCGCCATGCTGATCTGCGGCCTCTTCGGACTTCTGCTCGGCTTCGCGAGCTTGCGGCTCGGGGGGCATTATCTCGCGATGGTGACGATCAGCTTCCAGGTGATCCTGACCCTGGTGCTGACGAACTGGGTCGGGCTCAGTGGCGGGCCGGATGGCGTCTCCGGCATCCCGCGCCCGGCCGGATTCGCGAGTGCACACGCCTATCTCGGCCTCTGTCTCGTGCTGCTCGTCCTGGTGATGTTTTATGCCTGGCGGCTGAAGCTGAGCCGCCTCGGCCGCGCGATGCAGGCGGTGCGCGACAATGAGATCGCGGCCGGCACCTGCGGCATCCATGTCTTTCGCACCAAGGTCGTGGCCTTCGGCATCAGCGCGATGCTTGGCGGGCTGGGCGGCGCGCTTTTTGCCGGCGCCTTCTCCTATGTCAGCCCCGATCAATTCACCTTCGATGAGAGCGTGGTGATGCTGACGATGGCGTTGCTTGGCGGGGTGCGGAGCCCGTTTGGCGCGCTGCTCGGAACCTTCGCGCTCGTCATCCTGCCGGAATGGCTGCGCTTCCTGAAGCAGGCCTATCTCGCCGTCTATGGCGGGGCGGTGATCCTGATCATGATCTTCGTGCCCGAAGGCGTATGGGGCTGGGCGGCGCAGCGCTTCGGGCGCGGGGCTCGGCCGATCGGTGAGTGGCCGGTGCCGCCGCTGCCCCTTCTCTCGATGCGGGGCGAGAACTCGGGAGAAAATGCGCTGGAGGTGGCGGACCTCGCGATGCATTTCGGCGGCGTCAAGGCGCTGGACGGCGTCAGCTTCGCCGTGCGCCGCGGCAGCGTGCACGCGCTGATCGGGCCGAACGGCTCGGGCAAGACGACCTTTCTCAATGTCATCTCCGGCCTCTATCGCGCAACCTCCGGGACCGTGCGGCTCGGCGGAACGACGCTGGATCGGTTGCCGCCGCATGAGCGCACGCGCCGCGGCATGACCCGGACTTACCAGAATATTCGCGTCTTTCGCGGCCTCAGCGTGCTCGAGAACGTGATGATCGGCGCCGAGCGTCCAGGCAATGACGTGCACAAGCCCGCTGACGTCATGGCGCGCGCGCTCGCCGCGCTCGATTTCGTTGGGCTTCGGCGCGAGGCCTCGCAGCCGGTCGGCTCGCTTCCCTACGGCCATCAGCGCTATGTGGAGATCGCCCGCGCGCTTGCGGGCTCACCGGAAGTGCTGCTGCTCGACGAGCCGGCCGCCGGCCTCAACTCGACGGAGAAGCAGGAGCTGGGCCTCCTGCTGCGCCGGCTCAAGGGACATGGGCTTACCATCCTCGTCATCGAGCATGATATGAAGCTGATCGAGGCGGTGGCGGACCACATCACCGTTCTCAATTTCGGCAAATGCATCGCCAACAGCACGCCGCGCGAGGTGCTGCGCCATCCCGATGTGATCGCCGCCTATCTCGGGGAGCCTCAACCGGCATGAGCCTGCTCGCGATCCAGGACCTGCATGCGCGCTACAATGCGGGCGAAGTGCTCCACGGGCTCGACATCGCCGTCGAGGAGGGCGAGATTGTCGCGCTGCTCGGCGCCAATGGCGCGGGCAAGACGACAACATTGCGCGCGATCTCCGGCCTGCTTGCAAATGTGTCCGGCAGCATCGCATTCGCCGGCGTGCCGATCCTGGGCAAGGGCCCGGGCGCGATCGTGCGTGCCGGGATTGCCCATGTGCCGGAAGGGCGGCGCATCTTTCCCGGGCTCACGGTGCGGGAGAATATCCTGCTTGGCGCCTCGAACCGGAGCGGGCTCGGCCGGGCAGCCCGCGTGGCCGCGCTTGAGGAAATGCTCGAACATTTTCCAGACCTGCGGCGCATGCAGAATGCTCTGGGCTGGACGCTCTCGGGTGGCCAGCAGCAGATGCTGGCGGTCGCGCGCGGGCTGATGGCCGCGCCGCGGCTGCTGCTGCTCGATGAACCCTCGCTCGGCCTCGCGCCGCTGATCGTGCAGCAGGTGTTCCGCATCGTCGCCGATATCCGCGCGCGGGGGACAACGGTACTGCTCGTCGAGCAGAATGCGCACATGGCGCTTTCCGTCGCGGATCGCGCCTATGTGCTGGAGACCGGCCGGCTCCTTGTCAGCGGCACGCCCGATACGCTCTGGAACGATCCCAAGGTGCGCGCCGCCTATCTCGGCGGCCTCGCTGAAGCCGAGGTGTAGCGCTCAGGCGTTGAGCCCCCTTCGTCCACCCTGGCGTTGACGGGGGTGGCCGGTGGAGCCCAGTTTTCGCCATGGCCGGTTCGTTCCGTTCCCTTTATCGGCACGGGTTCGTGCGGGTCGCGGCGGCGACCATCGAAACGCATCTTGCCGATCCGCTCGCCAATGCCGGTTCCGTGCTGGCGCTGGCGGAGGAAGCCCACGAGCGGGCCGTGGCGGTGGTGGTCTTTCCGGAGCTTTGTATCTCCGGCTATGCGATCAGCGATCTCTTGCAGCAGGAAGCCTTGCTCGATGCCGTCGAGGCGGCGATCGGGACGATTGTCGCAGGTTCGGCGGCATTGCTGCCGCTGATCCTTATAGGCGCGCCGCTCCGTCATCGCGGGCGGCTCTACAACGCGGCGGTTGCCGTGCATCGCGGCCGGCTTCTTGGCGTGGTGCCGAAGATCCATCTGCCGAACTACCGCGAGTTCTATGAGCGCCGGCATTTCGCCTCCGGCGCCTTCGTGCGGGGTGAGGAGATCGCGGTCGGGGCGCTGAAGGTGCCGTTCGGCGAGGATCTTCTGTTCGTCGCGGAGGATCTTAGGGATCTCGTCGTTCATGCCGAGATCTGTGAGGATCTCTGGGTGCCGGTTCCGCCGAGCGCCGGGGCGGCGCTCGCGGGTGCCACGGTGCTCGCCAATCTTTCCGCGAGCAACATTACGATCGCCAAGGCCGAGACGCGGCGGATGCTTTGCCAATCGCAATCCGCGCGCTGTCTCGCGGCCTATCTCTACGCGGCGGCCGGCATCGGCGAGTCGACGACCGATCTCGCCTGGGATGGCCAGACCGGGATTTTCGAGAATGGCGTTCTGCTCGCGGAGAGCGAACGCTTCCCGGCGGCCCGGCAGATGGCGGTGGCCGATATCGATCTCGAGCTGCTCATCCAGGAGCGGATGCGCATGGGCTCCTTTGCGGACAATGCGCTTGGGAGCGGGCGGCCGCGCGAGCCCTGGCGGCGCGTTTCCTTCCGGCTCGCCCCGCCGGAGGGCGATTTCGGGCTGGAGCGGGCAGTGGCCCGGTTTCCGTTCGTGCCGGCGAGCGGGCCGCGGCTCGCGCAGGATTGCTACGAGGCCTACAATATCCAGGTCCAGGGGCTGAAGCAGCGGCTCGCCGCAAGCGGCACGCGGCGGGCGGTCATCGGCATTTCGGGCGGGCTCGATTCCACCCAGGCGCTGATTGTGACAGCGAAGTGCTTCGATCTGCTCGGTCGGCCGCGAAGTGACATCATCGCCGTCACGCTCCCGGGTTTCGGCACCAGCGAAGCGACCAAGGCGAATGCGGTGGCGCTGATGCGCGCCTTCGGGGTGACCATGCGGGAGATCGATATCCGCCCAGCCGCGGAACGCATGCTCGCCGATATCGGCCATCCCTTCGCGCGCGGTGAGCCGGTTTACGACGTGGCGTTCGAGAATGTTCAGGCGGGCCTGCGCACCGACTATCTCTTTCGCATCGCCAATCATGAAGAAGGGCTCGTGGTCGGGACCGGCGATCTCTCGGAGCTGGCGCTCGGCTGGTGCACTTATGGCGTGGGCGACCAGATGGCCCACTACAATGTCAATTCCGGGGTGCCGAAGACGCTGATCCAGCATCTGATCCGCTGGGTCGTGAGCTCCCGCCAGTTCGAGCCGGACGTGCTGAAGACCCTTGGCGCCGTGCTAGAGACGGTGATCTCGCCCGAGCTGGTGCCGCCCGGGGCCAAGGCCGAGCTGCAAAGCACGGAGGCGGTCGTCGGGCCCTATGCGCTCCAGGATTTCTCGCTTTATTACGTGCTGCGCCACGGGTTCCGCCCGTCCAAGATCGCCTTTCTTGCCTGGCATGCCTGGGCTGACATGAGCGCGGGCGAATGGCCGGAGGGGATCGCCGAAGCCGACCGCCGCGCCTATGGGCTCGCGGAGATCCGGGCCTGGCTTCGCGTGTTCCTGCAACGTTTCTTCGGCTTCAGCCAGTTCAAGCGTTCGGCGATGCCCAACGGGCCCAAGGTGAGCGCTGGCGGAGCGCTCTCCCCGCGCGGGGACTGGCGGGCGCCTTCGGACGGTAATGCCCGGGTCTGGCTCGAGGAGCTGGAGCGGGAAGTCCCGGAAGGGTAGCGCGCGGTTGCGTTGACCGGCCTCGGGGCCGGGGATAAGGAGGGTTGGGCCAGGCTCGCGCCTCGGTCCTTCGTTCCCGGGTAAGGAGTTGTCGATGCACGACGTTCGCGAGGCGCTGATGGCCGGCCGCGCGAGCGATGGGCGGCCGGTGCGACGGCCACTTTCACCGCACCTGCAAGTCTATCGGCCGCAGATCACCTCCACGCTTTCGATCCTCCATCGCATCACCGGGGTCGGACTCGGGGTCGGGACCCTCTTGCTCGTCGGGTGGCTGGTGGCGCTGGCGGCAGGGGCATCCGCTTTTGCCGCCGTGCAATGGTTCATCGCCTCCTGGCTCGGGCTGATCCTTCTCTTCGGCTGGACCGTGGCGCTGCTTTTTCACTTCTGCAACGGGATCCGCCACCTCTTCTGGGATGCCGGCTACGGCTTCGCGAAGCCTGCCTATCATCGGTCCGGCTGGCTTGTGGTGGGTGTCTGCCTGGTGGTGAGCCTGGTGATCTGGGCCGTCGGCCTGGCGGTTTGGTAGAGGCGGGTGATGGCGATGAAGGAAGTCGCGGGATCCGGGGTGATTATGCGCTCGGCGCTCGGGCGGGTGCGCGGCCTCGGCACCGCGCGCTCCGGGGTCGACGCGTGGTGGGCGCAACGTCTGACGGCCGCCGCTCTGGTGCCGCTCGCAATCTGGTTCGTCCTCTCCCTTCTTGCCCACCTCGGGGCGGACCGGACGGCGATGGCGCAGTGGGTGGGGCGGCCCTGGAACAGCGTTCTCCTTCTCGCTCTCCTGATCGCGCTCTTTCGTCACCTCGCGCTGGGTTTGCAGGTGGTGATCGAGGACTATGTTCATGGGGAAGGTGCCAGGCTGGTCGGCGTCTCGATCATGAAGGCCGTGCTGGCATTGCTTTGGCTGGCCGCGGTGGTCGCAGTGCTCAAGCTCGCCTTCGCGGGCTAGCTGGGCGCCGGGCAAGGGATGGACGAGGGATGAACGCGATCACGCTGCCTTCCACGCGGGCCTATCAGATCATCGATCATACCTACGATGTCGTGGTCGTGGGGGCCGGCGGAGCCGGGCTTCGGGCGACGCTCGGCATGGGCAGCGCCGGGCTCAAGACCGCGTGTCTCTCCAAGGTGTTCCCGACGCGCAGCCACACCGTGGCGGCGCAGGGCGGCATTGGCGCGGCGCTCGGCAATATGGGCGAGGACGACTGGCGCTGGCACATGTACGACACCGTGAAGGGGTCGGACTGGCTCGGCGATCAGGATGCGATCGAATATATGTGCCGCGAGGCGATCCCGGCGGTCCACGAGCTCGAGCATTTCGGCGTCCCGTTCAGCCGCACGGAGGATGGGCGCATCTATCAGCGGCCCTTCGGCGGCCACATGACGCATTTCGGCAAATCCCCTGCGATGCGCGCCGCGGCGGCGGCCGATCGGACCGGGCATGCGATTCTGCACACGCTCTATCAGCAATGTCTCAAGCACGCGGTGGAATTCTTCGTCGAGTATTACGCGCTCGACCTGATCATGGACGAGGAAGGGGTCTGCCGCGGGGTGATGGCCTGGTGCCTTGAGGACGGCTCGATCCACCGCTTCCGCGCCGGGCTCGTCGTGCTCGCGACCGGCGGCTATGGCCGGACCTATCTTTCCTGCACCTCGGCGCACACCTGCACCGGGGACGGCAACGCGATGGCGCTGCGCGCCGGACTGCCGACACAGGACATGGAGTTCGTGCAATTCCACCCGACCGGCATCTTCCCCGCCGGCTGCCTCATCACCGAAGGGGCGCGCGGGGAAGGCGGTTACCTGACGAACAGCGAAGGTGAGCGCTTCATGGAGCGCTATGCGCCGACCGCGAAGGATCTGGCCAGCCGGGATGTCGTCTCCCGCTCGATGACGATCGAGATCGCCGAGGGACGCGGCTGCGGGCCGAACAAGGAATATATCCTGCTCCATCTCGAGCATCTTGGCGCCGCGATCCTGCATGAGCGGCTGCCTGGAATTTCCGAGACCGCGCGCATCTTCGCGGGGGTTGACGTGACCAAGGAGCCGATCCCGGTGCTGCCGACTGTGCACTACAACATGGGCGGTATTCCCACCAACCATCATGGTGAGGTGCTGCGGCCGACGCCGGAGGATCCGGACGCGACGGTGCCCGGCCTGATGGCGGTCGGTGAGTGCGCCTGCGTATCGGTGCACGGGGCGAACCGGCTCGGGACCAATTCCCTGCTCGACCTCGTCGTCTTCGGCCGGGCCGCGGGGCTGCGGGCGGCCGAAAAGCTGCGTCCCGGGACCAACCAACCGGCGCTTGCGCCGAAGGCCGGGGAGCGGGCGCTTGATCATTTCGACCGCACGCGCCATGCCGCCGGCGGAACGAGGGTGGCCGAGCTCAGGCTTTTGATGCAGCGGACGATGCAGACCCATGCGGCGGTGTTCCGCAGCAGCAAGAGCCTGAGCGAGGGGGTCGCCAAGATGCACAGCCTCTGGGACGGTTTGGCGGACATGGCCGTGGAAGACCGCAGCCTGATCTGGAATTCCGACCTGATGGAGGCGCTGGAGCTCGACAATTTGATGTATAATGCCTTGACGACGATGGTAAGCGCGGAAGCGCGGCATGAGAGTCGGGGCGCGCATGCGCATGACGACTATCCGGAGCGGGACGATCAGCACTGGATGAAACACACGCTTTCCTGGTGCGACGCGAAGGGTGATGTCCATCTTGCCTACCGGCCGGTGAAGATGCACACGCTTACCAACGAGGTCTCGGTGATTCCGCCGCAGAAACGCGTTTATTGAGCTCGGGCGGCATGATGGTAATTTCCGTGCCTTCGCTGATCGGCATGCTGGTCATCGGCGCGCTCGCCGGCTGGCTTGCCGGGCTGATCGTGCGCGGACACGGCTTCGGCCTGATCGGAAATATCGCGGTCGGCATTGTCGGCGCCCTTGTGGGCGGGATCGTGCTTCATGCGCTCGGCGTGTTTCTGGTTGGCGGGTTCCTTGCAAGCCTCATCCGCTCGGCCTTCGGCGCGGTGATCCTGCTGGTGATCGTCGGCCTGCTCCGGCGAGCGGCGTGAGCGGAATGATCTGATCGGAAAAGAGCGCGATGGCGAATTTCTCACTGCCTGCCAACAGCCGCATTACCGCCGGGCGCAAGCACAAGGCTCCGGCGGGTGCCAAGCGGGTGAAACCATTCCACATCTATCGCTGGAGCCCCGACGAAGGCCAGAATCCGCGCTACGATACCTATGAAATCGATCTCGATGCCTGTGGGCCGATGGTTCTCGATGCGCTGATCAAGATCAAGAACGAGATCGATTCGACACTCACCTTCCGCCGCTCCTGCCGCGAGGGAATCTGCGGCTCCTGCGCGATGAATATCGACGGGACCAACACGCTCGCCTGCCTCAAGCCGATTGCCGAGGTAAAGGAGGCCGCGCGCATCACTCCGTTGCCGCATCTGCCGGTGGTGAAAGACCTGGTGCCGGACCTCACACAAGTCTACGCGCAGTATCGCAGTATCGAGCCCTGGCTAAAGGCCGAGAGCCCCGCCCCGCCGGATGGCGAACGGCGCCAGAGCAAGGAGGAGCGGGCGGCGCTCGACGGGATGTGGGAATGCATCCTTTGCTTCTGCTGCTCGACCGCCTGTCCAAGCTACTGGTGGAACGGGGACCGCTATCTCGGCCCGGCGGTGCTGCTTGCCGCCTATCGCTGGATCGCCGATTCGCGCGACGAGGCGACGGGCGAGCGGCTGGACATGCTTGAGGATCCGTTCCGGCTCTACCGCTGCCATACCATCATGAACTGCACAGAGACCTGTCCGAAAGGGCTCAATCCAGCGCGCGCGATCGGGCGGATCAAGCAGATGATCGTTGAACGCAAGGCCTGAGAGCCCGTTTGAGCGTGCTCTGAGAGCGGTTGGGGATTCCTGTGTTCGCGGGTGACGTTGCAACCCGCCGCGGCCGGGTTGCCGCCTGGTCGGACAGTCTTCTGGCCGATCACGGATTTTTCCGCGTGGCGTGGGGGAATTGGGCGACCGTCGTTCCCGGCCGGCTCTACCGTTGCAATCACCCCACCCCGGCGCGGCTTGCCGCCGCGGCAAACCGTTTTGGTATCAAAACAGTTATCAATCTGCGCGGGCGGCGCGCCTGCGGCTCGGACGCGCTTTCGCGCGCGGCGGCGGAACGTCTCGGCCTTCGCCATATCGATGCGCCATTCGAAAGCCGGGGCGCGCCGCATCGCGAGCGGGTGCTGACGCTGGCGGAGATCTATCGCCGCATGGAGGAGCCGGGGCTGATCCATTGCAAGTCGGGCGCTGACCGCGCTGGGCTTGCGGCGGCGATCTACCTGCTTCTCAACGGAACCAGCCTGGACGAGGCGATGCGGCAGCTTTCCCTGCGCTTCGGCCATTTCCGGCGTGCCCGCACCGGCATCCTGGATGCGTTCCTGCTGCGCTATGCGCAGGAGGGGAATGGACGCAAACCGTTCCTCGACTGGGTGCGCGAGGATTATGACGAGGCGGCACTGCGCCGCGACTTCGTCGCCGGCGGCATTTCCCATTTTCTCATCGACAGGGTGCTGAGACGGGAGTGAGACGCTAAGCCAGCATCAGCTCGCGGCGGCGGCCGCCGCCGGGACGGAAGCGGGCGAGATACTGGGGCACCACCATCTCCACGGGCGTTGGGATCACCCCGAGATCGGTGAGGCCGGGCGCCTGCTCCGAGGTGATATTGTCGCGCGCGAGCATGAGAAGCTGATCGCGCGTGAGCGGCTTGCCGGGAAGATGCTCGGCGAGCATCGCCTGGAGACGCGCGAGGCCGGGCGGAACCGCAATCAGCGGGCGGTCGCGGCCGGTTTCCTTGAGCACGTATTGCAGAAGCTCCCGAAAGGTGAAGATGCGCGGGCCACCCAGCTCATAGATTCGCCCCGCGGCCTCGGGGCGGTCCAGTGCGGCCATCATCGCATCGGCAACATCGCCGACATAGACCGGCTGCATGCGGCTTGCCCCCGAGATCACCGGCATGAAGGGCAGGAACTGGGCGAGCGCGCCAAAACGGTTGAAGAACTGATCTTCCGGGCCGAAGACGACGGAGGGGCGCAAAATGGTGGCGCCG
Organism: Acetobacteraceae bacterium; assembly: GCA_035549615.1. Taxonomy (GTDB): domain Bacteria; phylum Pseudomonadota; class Alphaproteobacteria; order Acetobacterales; family Acetobacteraceae; genus JAKAWQ01. Next base: position 17,121 of record DASZQO010000030.1, on the reverse strand, counting down.
GGGAAGGCGCCGAGCACGGCTTCCTCGCCGGCGGCCTTGCTCGCGGCATAGCGGCTCGGGCTCGACGGGTCGGCACCGATTGCCGAGACGTGGACAAGATGTGCCACCCCGGCCTCAGTGCTCGCGCGCGCGATGGCGCCCGCCCCGGCGGCATGGATGCGCTGGAAATCCCCCGGGCGGTTCTCGGCGAGGATGCCGACGAGATTGATCACGATATCGGCGGCCTCGACCGCGCGGGGCACCGTGTCCGGTCGGGCGAGATCGGTGTAGAGTGGCACGATCTGCCCCACCGCGCCCATCGGCTTGAGGAAGAGCGCAGCTTCGGGGTCGCGGACCGCAACACGCACCACTTGGCCAGCGGCGGCCAGCCGCTTCACGACATAGCGGCCGAGGAAGCCCGAGCCGCCGAACACTGTCGCCACTTTACGTTCCGCCACCGGTCTCTCCCTCGGCACCTCTTCCGTCGCGGTCAATAGGCTGCGAGCGGCTTTCGCTCAAGCCGGTGGAGTTGACGCCAAGGGGGCCCGGCGTTAGATGGCCGCCCCGCCCGTACCTGCCATCCGTGCCCAGGTGGCGGAATTGGTAGACGCGCAGGTTTCAGGTACCTGTGGCCGCAAGGTCGTGGAAGTTCGAGTCTTCTCCTGGGCACCATTGCAAAGCAGCGAAGTGGCAGGCCTCACCCAGTTCCAGCAAGACGCTACCATCCATCTCCACCGCAACGATCTGCCCGCGGGGCTCTCGTTCGGGGCGATGGTGGCTGTGGATACCGAGACGATGGGGCTCAATCCCCATCGCGACCGGCTTTGCCTGGTCCAGCTCTCCGCCGGTGACGGGGTGGCGCATCTGGTGCAGATCGTGCCTGAACGCATGGGTGGCCGGGGGGCCGACTGCCCGAACCTCCGCCGCCTGCTCACCGATCCGGGCGTGGTGAAGCTGATGCATTTCGCCCGTTTCGATGTCGCGATCCTCGCCAAGGCGCTTGGCATTCGGGTGGCGCCGGTCCGCTGCACCAAGATCGCCGCGAAGCTCGTGCGCACCTTCACCGATCGCCACGGGCTCAAGGAGCTCTGCCGCGAGCTGCTCGGCGTGGAGCTCGCGAAGCAGCAGCAGACCTCCGACTGGGGCGCGGCGGAGCTCAGCCCCGAGCAGCTCGCTTATGCGGCCGCAGATGTTCTCTATCTGCACGCGCTGTGGGCGCGGCTCGAAGTGCTGCTCGAACGCGAGGAGCGCCGCGCGCTCGCCGAGGCCTGCTTCGCGTTCCTGCCGGAGCGAGCGATGCTCGACCTGCTCGGCTATGAGGAGCCGGACATCTTCGCTCATTGACGAGATTGAGATCGGCGAGACCCAGGCGGGCGAGAGTCAGGCCGGCTGGCTCGCGCTTGCGCGGGTGCGGGCAAGATCGCGCTTGGCTTTTTCGGCGGCACCGCGGGCTGCTTCCGTCGCGGTGAACATTTCGAGCGCGTCCATCTCCGCCTCGGTCACCGGGGTGAGCGCGGTATCCATATAGGCGCGACGATTGGGATCCCGTTTGATCGCGCGCCGCACCGCGCCCATCCGCCAGATCATCCGGAGAATGCGGAGGTGCTTGTAGACCAGGTTTGCGACATAGCGCGGATAGAAGAGCAGCGGATTCTCGATCGGCAGGCCGGGCCTGCGGTCGGTGCGAACCTTGCGGCGCAGATAGCCGCCTTCGAGCGGATGGATTTTCTCGAGCGTGACGCAGCCCCAGAACCAGAGCAGCAGAAACATCATCTTGCCGGGGCTGATGCCGCAGGCCCCGGCACGGCGCATCACCCGCTCCATATGCTCGGGCGTGTAATAGGTCTCCCAGGCGAGCCGGTATGCACGCTCCCACTCGGCCTTGGACATGACGGGGTGCGTCGTGCAGACATGCTCGAGATCGTATTTGTTCATGTCGGGGTCCATCGGAACGCCTTCCGTGAACAGGCGCTTATGGTCCTCCGATCCCGGCAGGGGCGTCAGGCAGAAGAATTCAAGAAGATCGAGCGGAAGCTCGCGCTGGATGATGCGGATGTCGCGCTCGATCGTCTCGGGCGTATCTCCTGGAAAACCCAGGATATAGCCGGCGTAGGTGAAGCAGCCGACGCTCTTCCAGGCAAGCAGCATGCGGCGATATTCGGAGATGCGGTTCTGCCGTTTCTTGGCGGCGAGCAGGTTTTCCGGGTTGATGCTCTCCATCCCGATGAAGACACGCGTGACACCGGCGCGGGCCGCCTTTTCGACGAAGTTCGGGATCTTGTGGCAGAGCGTGTCCACCTGGATGATGAAGCGAAAGAAAAGTCCTTCCTCCTCGCGCATGCGGATGAGCCGGTCGAAGATCGGCTCCCAGTTGCGGTTGCGCGCGAAATTGTCGTCGGTGATGAAGAAATGATCGATGCCCTGGGCGAGATTGCTGCGGATGATCGCCTCGATATCGTCGGGCGAGCGGGTGCGCGACTTGCGGCCCTGAACATTGATGATGGTGCAGAAGGAGCACTGGAACGGACAGCCGCGGCCGGCATCGAAGCTGGTCATTCTCCCGCCGGTGCGGCGGATCCGCTCGCTTGGCAGGATTGGCGGCGGCGCGCCCTCGATCCCGGGCAGATCATCCATGAAATTGTAGATCGGCTTGAGCCGGCCTGCGAGCGCATCGGCAAGCACGGTTTCGAGCCTTCCCTCGGCCTCGCCGGCGAAAAGCGTGATGCCGAGATCGAGCGCCTCTTGAACGTCGGGCTGGATGCCAGGCAGCATGGCGAGCGTGCCCGAGACGTGAAAGCCGCCGATCGCGACCGGGATGCCCGCTTTCCTGAGCGGGCGGGCGATATCCACGGCGCGCGGGAACTGGTTGGACTGCACGCCAACCAGCGCGACCAGGCCGAGGCCGCCCTCTTTCCTGATCAGCCGCGCGATCCGCTCCGGCCGGATGCGCGTGTTGGTTTCGTCGAACGCGGTGATCTCGAGCGCGACGTCAGGGCCCAGAGCCTGGCGGTCGCGAATGTCCAGCGCCAGCCCGTGAAGCGCGGCCAGCGTGTTCGAAGGGATCGCCGAGCGCAGCCATTGGATCACGTAGCCGTCATCGTCGTAATGAGACGGCTTGATGAGGACCAGCCGGAACCGGAGGCTTGGGCGGCGCACTGCCGACATGAGGTGCCCTTCAGCCGCCCCGATATGGCCTCCCACACAGCCTCGGTCACGACGCGGCGGCTAAACCGGAGTTAACCGGACGCAACGGACGAAGGTCAAGCTTTGGACGAATTGTCTGGCATAATTCTTGCCGTAATTCGCCCCCAAAGTCGCCGGCGCGGTTGACCCTCTCGGGGCCACATCCGTACAAAGCAGGGAAAGTGCCGACCTCAGATGAACCGACTCGGATGTCCCATCTGGCCTTGAATCGCCCCATCACGGACCCGGGCGACGATCTTGCGGCGGCCGGCACGGTGCTGGCGCTGGAGGCGGATGGTCTGCGCGCGCTCGCCGCCTCACTCGATAAGAATTTTTCCCGCGCGGTCGATCTGATTTTCGGCGTTTCCGGGCGGGTGGTGGTGTCTGGCATGGGCAAGTCCGGCCATGTGGGACGGAAGATCGCAGCGACCCTGGCCTCGACCGGCACGCCCTCCTTCTTCGTCCATCCGGGGGAGGCCTCGCACGGCGATCTCGGCATGATCGTCGAGGGAGACGCGGTGCTGGCGCTCTCCAACTCCGGCGAAACCGCGGAGCTTGCCGATCTCGTCGCGCATATGCGCCGCTTTGCCCTGCCGCTGATTGCGATCACGGGCCGGGCGGGTTCGACGCTGGCCATGGCGGCCGATGTGGTGCTGCTTTTGCCGGCGGCGCCGGAGGCCTGTCCGATGGGCCTCACACCCACCACTTCCACCACCATGCAGATGGCGCTGGGCGATGCGCTGGCGGTGGCGCTGCTCAAGCGCCGCGGCTTCACGGCGAGCGATTTCCGCCAGTTCCACCCCGGCGGGCGTCTCGGCGCCGGACTGCGGCGCGTGCGCGAGGTGATGCATGTGGGGGAGAGCCTGCCGCTCGTCCCCCCCGAGCTGCCGATGGACCAGGCGCTGCTGGTGATGACGGAGAAATCCTTTGGCTGCCTCGGCATCGTGACACCCAATCGGCGACTTGCCGGCATCATCACAGACGGTGATCTGCGCCGCGCCATGGGCCCGGACCTGCTTTCCCGGCGCGCGGGCGAGGTGATGACCCCGAATCCGCGGACGATCCATCCAGACGCGCTCGCCGCGGAGGCGCTGCACGAGATGAATGCGGGGGGGCGGCCGATCACCACCCTTTTCGTGGTGAATGACGGGAATGAGGTCCTCGGCCTCGTGCATGTGCACGATCTGTTGCGGGCCGGAGTGGTCTAGTGGCGGATATCAAGGCGCCCATCGGCAAGCGGCCGCCGGCGGCGGCGCGAGAGTTCGGACGGATCCATCTGCTCGGGCTCGCCCGCGCCCGCCCGATGCCCACGCCCGGAAGCCTTGCGCGCCGGCGGTTCGCAGTGCGCTGGGCCAAGCGCGTCCTGCCCCTCTTCGGCCTGGCATTGCTTGCCTCCGTGGCGCTCTGGCCCGACTTCGAGAACGGGGTCGCAGGCCAGCGGGTGAGCTTCCATATCGATCAGGCCACACGCGGCGCCGGCGGAAAGCTCATTGATGCGCGCTATAGCAGCGTTGATCAGAAGGGCGAGCCCTACACCGTCACCGCCGCCTCCGCCGTGCAGACGGGGCCTGACCACGTCGATCTGAGGGACCCCAAGGGCGATATCACGCTGCATTCCGGTTCCTGGGTCATGCTCTCGGCGCCGCGGGGCGTTTATGGCCAGAAGAGCCGCCAGCTCGACCTTTCCGGGGGTGTGACGCTCTATCGGGACGATGGGACGACCCTCCGTTCAGCAAGCACCACGATCGATCTTGCCAGCAATGCAGCGGCGAGCGGCGTGCCGGTGAGCGCCGAAGGGCCGTTCGGGACACTCGATGCCATGGGCTATACCCTGCTCGATGGCGGGGCGATCATCCAGTTCAGCGGTCCCGCGCGACTCGTGCTGAACGGGAAGGCGCAGAAGGCGGCGGGGCAATGAGGCGATGGGCCGTTCTTCTTCCCCTCCTGGCGCTCATCCTTGGCACACGGATGGCGGTGGCCCAACCCCTTGATCTTTCGCAAGGCGGGCCGATCACCATCACCTCGCTCGGCGGGATCGAATGGCGTCAGAACCAGCAGGTGGTGATCGCCCAGGGCGATGCCCAGGCGGTGCGTGGGGCGGTGACGGTCACCGCCGATGAGCTCATCGCCCATTACCGGCCGAAGCCCGGCGCAGCTTCCGCGCCGGGCCAGGTTCAGCCCGCGAGCACGGCTGCCACAGCCGGCTCGGCCGATACCGGAGGACAGCAGATCTACCGGCTGGAGGCGGTGGGCCATGTGCATATTTTTACAGCGACCGACCAGGCTTTCGCCGATCATGCGGTCTATGACCTCGACCAGGCGGTGCTCGTGCTGACCGGCGGCCACCTCAAGCTCACGACGCCGAATGACGTTCTGACCGCCCGCGACGATGTCGAATACTGGCCTGACAAGCACATGGCCGTGGCGCGCGGCGATGCCGTCGTCGTCACCAATGACGGTCGGCGGCTCACCGCGGACACGCTGGTCGCGTACACCACGCCCGCCCCCGCATCCGCAAACGGGCCCGCCGACGCCTCCGGAAGCACGGCATCGACGCGCCAGGCCGGGGCACAGAACACTGCCGACCCGCTGGCCAGCTCCGGCCAGATCAAACGGGTCGAGGCATTCGGTAATGTTACGATCCGGACGGCGACGGACACCATCACCGGCGATCGCGGCGTTTATGTCCCCTCGAGCGGGATCGCGCTCATTCTCGGCGATGTCCGGATCACCCGCGGGCAGAACCAGCTCAATGGCGCGCGCGGGGTCGTCGACATGAAGACCGGTCAGGCCGAGCTCCTTTCGGCACCCGGCGAGCGGGTGCAGGGACTGGTCGTGCCGAACACCGTGAACCAGCCCGCCGGCAAGCCTGCCCCGGGGAACCAGTCCGCAGGGGGGCAGCCATGAGCGATCGCTTCCGTCTTCTCTCCGGCGATGGCGGCCTCGTCGCCCGCGGGCTCGGCAAGCGGTTCCGCCGCCGCCCCGTGGTCCGCGACGTGAATATCCGCCTGACGCGCGGCGAGGCGGTCGGGCTGCTCGGTCCGAACGGCGCCGGCAAGACGACGACCTTCTACATGATCGTCGGGCTGGTGCCGCCGGATACCGGGACCATCACGCTCGACGGCGCCGATATCACGACGCTGCCAATGTATCGCAGGGCACGGCTCGGCATTGGCTATCTGCCACAGGAGGCGAGCATATTCCGGGGCCTCAATGTCGAGCAGAATATCCGCGCCGTTCTCGAAGTTTCCGAGCCTTATGCCGATCGGCGTGAGCAGATGCTGGAGGCCCTGCTCTCCGAATTCGGGATCACGCATCTCAGGCGCACGCCTTCCCTCGCTCTCTCAGGCGGTGAGCGAAGGCGGCTTGAGATCGCGCGGGCGCTGGCGAGCCAGCCGAGCTATATCCTGCTCGACGAGCCGCTCGCCGGCATCGACCCAATCGCCCTCGGCGAGATCCGCGATCTCGTTTCGCATCTGAAGCTCCGTGGAATCGGCGTGCTGATCACCGATCACAATGTGCGGGAAACTTTGGAGATCGTGGATCGCGCCTATATCCTCCATGACGGTGAGGTCCTGATGCATGGAGAGCCAGAGGAGGTGGTTTCGCACGCCGATGTGCGCCGCTTCTACCTCGGAGAAAGGTTCAGCCTATAGTATCACCGGACCATGGTCGCTGGTAATGTTCGAGAATTGTTTTCGCCGGCCGAGGGCGTGATGCCTTACTCGCTGGATCGATATGATTTTGGGGGATCGCTTGACGATTCCACCAGAACTCATATCGATCTTGCGGAACATTAGCTTGCCGCCATGACAATCGGACCGCGCCTGGAGATCCGCCAGTCCACCACGCTGGTGATGACACCCCAGTTGCGCCAGGCAATCAAGCTTCTGCAGCTTTCCAATCTCGACCTTGCCACCTACGTGTCGGAGGAGCTGGAGCGCAACCCGCTGCTCGAGCGCGATGAGGGGCAGGATTGGCCCGGTGGTGACGATACGCCGCTTGACATCCCCGCCTTTGACCAGCGGGCGGATTCGTTGCCGCCGGAGGCGGATGCGGCGGTGCTGGTGAGCTCCGACGTTCTGCCGGCGCCAGAGACGGCCCCGCTCGATGCCGAGCATGCTGAAACCTATGATGCGGGCGGCCCGGCGGACGGGGCCGGCCGGAATGGCGCCTCCTTCGAGCCGGACGAGCGCGGGATCGAGAACGTAGCTGAGGGACCGCAGTCGCTCCGGGAATATCTCTCTGAACAGCTCCGGCTCGCCTTCGACAAACCTAGCGAGCGGCTGATCGGAGCCCATCTGATCGCCCTCCTCGACCCGGCAGGGCGGCTCTCCGCCGAGCCCGCCGCGCTCGCGGCGGCGCTTGGCGCCCCGCTCGAGGAGATCGAACGCGTGCGCATGCGCATGCTGCAATTCGATCCGGTGGGCTGCTTCGCCCGCGACTTGCGCGAATGCCTCGCCGCCCAGCTTGCCGAACGCAACCGGCTCGACCCGGCGATGGCCGCCTTGCTCGACCACCTCGATCTTCTCGCCCGGCGGGAGATGCAGGAACTCCGGGAGATTTGCGGCGTCGATGCCGAGGATCTCGCGGACATGGTGGCCGAGCTGCGCCGGCTCGACCCCAAGCCGGGCACCCGTTTCGATGCCGAGCCGCTGGCGCCGCTCGTGCCCGACATTCTGATGCGCCGCGAGGAGGGCGGCGGCTTCCGTCTCGAACTCAACCCGGACACGTTGCCGCGCGTGCTCATCAATCACGCTTTTCATGCGCGCATCAGCATCGGCGCGCGCGGCGCTGAGCGCACGTTCCTCGCCGAGCGACTGGCCGCCGCCAACTGGCTGGTGCGTTCGCTTGAGCAGCGCGCCGAAACGATTCTCAAGGTCGCGGCCGAGATCGTGCGCCGCCAGAATGGATTCTTCGAGCATGGCATCGGCCATCTCCGTCCGCTCATCCTGCGTGATGTGGCGGAAATGGTGGAGATGCACGAAAGCACGGTAAGCCGGGTAACGGCGAACAAATATATCGCAACACCACGGGGAATCTTCGAGCTCAAATATTTCTTCACCACTGCGATCGCCGGGGTGGATGGAGAGGCGCATAGCGCCGAGGCCGTTCGCCAGCGGATCCGTGCCCTGGTGGAGGGAGAAGCGCCGGACTCCGTGCTTTCGGACGATGCGATCGTTACCATGCTCAGGCGCGAAGGTGTGGACATCGCGCGGCGAACCGTGGCCAAATATCGCGAAGCCATGCGCATTCCAAGCTCGGTGCAACGGCGCCGGGAAAAGATGGCACCGGTGTGAGGGACGCCATGCAGATCACCATTTCCGGCAAGCAGCTCGATCTCTCGGACGCGCTCAGGACTCACGTCTCGGAGAATCTCGACCGGATCACGCGCAAATATTTTGACCATGCGCTGGACGCGGCCGTGACGTTCGGACGCGCCCGCACTTTCTTCACCTGTGATATCAATCTGCACGCCGGCCGCGACCTCGTGCTGCGCGCCGAGGGCGAGGCGCAGGACGCGCATGCCGCCTTCGACGATGCAGCGGAGCACATCGCCAAGCGGCTGAGGCGCTATCGCCGGCGCGTCAACGAACATGCGCGTGACCTCGCGAACCGCGAGCGTCCCGAGACGGCCCGCCAATATATCCTCTCTCAGGAGGAGCAGGCATCATCGGTGTTGCCGGCAGGCAACGCCGAGACGGGCCCCTATGCTGCCGTGATCGCCGAATCGGCGACGGAGATCGCCCGGCTCTCGGTGGGTGATGCGGTGATGCGGCTCGACCTTGCGGACCAGCAGGTCCTTATGTTCCGCAACAGCAAGACGGGCACGCTCAACGTCATCTATCGGCGCCCGGACGGGAATATCGGCTGGATCGAACCAAGCCCGGCTTGATCGACGTCAATGTCCACCCGGCACGGCGGGTGGATCATAATTTTATCACATCGCTCGGGCGGCCGAAGCAGGCACAGTGGTGCCGGCGAGGTGACGTGTCTGAAAAGCGATAGGCGCGACAAGGGCCCGATCGATCAAGGACCCAATCGACGAGAGGGATTTAGCCGATGCCCGATGCGCGTCCCGAGGTGCCGCTCCGGCGGCACGAGAACTATGAACGGCTGGTCGAGGCCGCGCGGCAGATGCCGCCGGCAAGAACGGCGGTCGTGCATCCCTGTGATGATGTCTCCCTGCATGGGGCGGTCGAAGCGGCGCGGCTCGGCCTGATCGTGCCGACCCTGGTCGGGCCGGCGGAGCGCATCCGCCGGGTCGCGGCGGAAGCCGCGCTCGATATCAATGCTTTCGAGATCATCGATGCCGCCCACAGCCATGATTCGGCGGCGAAGGGGGTGGCGGAGGTCGTCAAGGGGCGCGCGCAGGCGCTGATGAAGGGAAGCCTGCACACGGATGAGCTGATGGGCGCGGTGGTGGCGCGCGAAGGCGGAATCCGGACGGAACGCCGCATCAGCCATTGCTTCATCATGGATGTGCCCAGCCATCCGGGCCCGCTCATCATCACCGATGCCGCCGTGAACATCGTTCCGACACTGGAGGAAAAGGTCGATATCGTGCAGAACGCGATCGATCTTGCCCGCGCGATGCGGTTTCCCGAGGTGCGTGTCGCGATCCTGAGCGCGATGGAGACGGTCACCGCGAAAGTGCCTTCGACGATCGAGGCGGCGGCGCTCTGCAAGATGGCCGAGCGGGGGCAGATCACCGGCGCGGTGCTGGATGGCCCGCTCGCGCTCGACAATGCGATCGATCCCGAGGCCGCGGAAATCAAGCGCATTGTCTCGCCGGTGGCGGGGCGGGCCAATGTGCTCGTGGTGCCGGACCTCGAAGCAGGAAATATGCTGGCCAAGAGCCTTTCCTTCCTTGCCGGCGCCGATGCTGCGGGCATCGTGCTCGGCGCGCGCGTGCCGATCATCCTGACAAGCCGGGCGGATTCGCTGCCCACCCGGCTTGCCTCCTGCGCTGTCGCGAGCCTTCTCGTGCAGGCGCGACAGACCCGCGTGGCCGCAGCCTTGCCGTGAGGACTCGCGCATGAGCGAAAACTTCCATCCCGTTCTGGCCGGGCGCAAGGCGCTCGTCGTCGGTATCGCCAACGAACATTCGATTGCCTATGGTTGCGCCAAGGCATTCCGCATGGCCGGAGCGGAGCTTGCCGTGACCTGGCTCAACGAGAAGGCGCGCCCCTATGTCGAGCCGTTGGCCGAAGGGCTCGCCGCACCGATCACCGGGGCGCTCGATGTCACCGAGCCCGGCGCGCTGGAAGCTCTTTTCGAGCGGATCCGGAGCGCCTGGGGAAAGCTCCATATCCTCGTCCACTCCATCGCTTTTGCGCCAAAGGCCGATCTGCAGGGTGGCCTGATCGACTGCTCCGTCGAGGGCTTCGCGACAGCCATGGACATCTCCTGCCACTCCTTCATCCGCATGGCGAAGCTTGCAGCACCGTTGATGAGCGAAGGCGGGGCGATGTTCGCGATGAGCTATTACGGGGCCAATCGTGTCGTGCCGAACTACAATGTGATGGGGCCGGTGAAGGCGGCGCTCGAAGCCTCGTGCCGCTATCTCGCCTATGAGCTCGGGCCGCAGCGCATTCGCGTCAATGCGATCTCTCCCGGCCCTTTGAAGACCCGCGCCGCGTCCGGGCTCAAACATTTCGAGCTGCTGCTCAACGAAGCAGCGCAGAAGGCGCCCATCGGTGAGCCGATCGATATCATGGATGTCGGGGCCGCATGCGTCTATCTCGCGACCCCTTATGCACAGCGCATCACCGGCGAGACCGTCTATGTGGACGGCGGCGCTCATATCGTCGCGTGAGGACGGCGATGTCCGGATGCATTCTCATTTTCAATGCCGGGTCATCGAGCATCAAATTCGCTCTCTATGGCGTGGAACCCCTGGAATCGCTCCTCTTCCGCGGAGAGATTGAGGAGATCGGTCTTACACCCGGGCTCGTGATCCATGACGCGGCAGGAAAGAAGATTGTGGCCCGGGTCTTGCCGGCAGACCTCGATCATGACGGCGCAACGCGCGAAATATTCCATGTTAGCAGTGGATTGCTCCGCGGTCAGCGGCTCATGGCGGCCGGGCATCGCGTCGTGCATGGCGGCACCCACTATGCCGCGCCGGTCCGGGTCGATTCGGAAGTGCTGGCCGCGCTTGCCAAGCTTGAGCCGCTGGCACCACTGCATCAGCCGCACAATCTCGCGCCGATCCGTGCGCTTGCGGCGCATGCGCCGGACCTGCCCCAGGTCGCTTGTTTCGATACCGCCTTCCATCGCAGCCAGGCACCGGTGGCGCAGGCATTCGCAATCCCCCGGGCACTGAGCGAAGAGGGCGTGCGGCGCTATGGGTTTCACGGCATTTCCTACGAATATATTGTCTCCCGCCTGCGTGAGATTGCCCCGCATCTTGCGGAGCGGCGCCTCATCCTTGCTCATCTCGGCAACGGGGCGAGCCTCTGCGCCGTCCGGAAGGGGCGGAGTGTCGCGAACACGATGGGCTTTACTGCGGTCGAAGGGCTGGTAATGGGAACGCGCTGCGGCGCCATTGATCCGGGCGTGCTTCTTTATCTTATGGACACCCATGGCATGGATGCGCGTGCGCTTGAGGATCTGATCTATCGGAAGTCGGGATTGCTTGGCGTCTCCGGCATCTCATCCGACATGCGCGCCCTGCGCGCCGCGCGGCAACAAGCGGCAGACGAGGCAATCGCGCTTTTCGTCTATCGGATCGTGCGTGAAATCGGCTCGCTTGCCGCGTCGCTCGGCGGGCTTGACGGGCTCGTCTTCACCGCGGGGATCGGCGAGAATGACAAGGCGACGCGCGCCGAGGTTGCCGCAGGCTGCGGGTGGCTGGGGCTCGTGCTCGACGAGGCGCGCAACCATGCGGGCGAAGGCAGGATCAGTGCCGAGACCTCGCGCGTCGAAGCATGGGTCGTGCCAACCGACGAGGAACGGATGATCGCGCGCCACACGGCGTCATTGCTGGGATTGTCGGCATCGAGGCCGGCTGCGCAGCCATAGGGCCCTTACGCCGCCTGGTGAAGCCGGGCATCGGTTTGCGCTTGCAGCGATTCGAAATCGAGCCCGCGCACCATCTCAACCACCACAAAGCCGCGCGGCGTGACATCGAGTACGGCGAGGTTCGTATAGACCCGCTTGACCACCCCTTGCGCGGTGAGCGGATACGTACAGCGCGCAACAAGCCGAGGCTTTCCCTCCTTCGTCGTATGCTCCATCGCGACCCAGAGCCGCCGGGCCCCCGCGGCGAGATCCATCGCCCCACCAACCGCCGCTGCCGCATCGTTCTTCGTCGTCGCCCAGTTGGCGATGTCCCCGTTTTCCGCCACCTCGAAGGCACCAAGAACGCAAAGATCGAGATGGCCGCCGCGGATGATCGCGAAACTGTCCGCGTGATGGACATAGGAGCCGCCCGGCCGCAGGGTCACGGGCTGCTTGCCGGCATTGATCAGCCAGGGATCGACCACGCCAGGGGGTGGCGAGGGGCCAACCCCGAGCACGCCGTTCTCGGAGTGGAAGATCACCTCGCGCTCCGCCGGGACATGCTCGGCGACCAGTGTCGGGATGCCGATGCCGAGATTGACGTACCAGCCCTCCGGAATGTCGCGCGCAATACGCGCGGCAATGCCGTGGCGGTCGAGCGGCATAACGCTGAGGGGTGCCGTATCAGGCATTCTCTCCTCCCTTCTCCACGGGCATGGCGTAAGGCACGTGCAGCACCCGGTCGACGAAGATCCCGGGGGTGACGATCACCTCCGGGTGAAGCCCCCCGGCGAAGACGGCATGTTGGGTCTGGACGATCGTGAGCTTGGCCGCCATTGCCATGATCGGGTTGAAGTTCCGTGCCGATTCCCGAAAGGTGAGGTTGCCGAACCGATCCGCGCGCCAGGCCTCGATCAGCGCCACATCGCCGGGAAGCGCATTTTCGAGCACATGGGTGCGGCCATCGAATTCACGAGTCTCCTTGCCCTCGGCAAGGCGGGTGCCCGCACCCGTTGGCGTGAAGAAGGCAGGGATTCCAGCGCCGGCGGCGCGTATCCGCTCGGCGAGCGTGCCCTGCGGCACGATCTCGAGCTCGATCCGTCCGGCGGAATAAAGCGCCTCGAAGACGACCGAGCCGGCACTTCGCGGAAAACTGCAGATGATGCGCCGGACCCGGCCGAGCTCCATCAGCCGGGCGAGCCCGGTATGGCCGGTGCCGGCATTGTTGGCGACCACGGTCAGGTCCTTCGCCCCTTGGGCGATCAGCCCGTCGATCAGTGCATCAGGCTGGCCGACCATGCCGAAGCCGCCGAGCAGAACGACCGAGCCATCCTGGATCCCCGCCATCGCCTCTTCCATGCTCGCAACGAACTTGTCGATCATGGGTCTTGGCTCATGATTCCTGGCTCAGACTCTTGGTTCCTCTGGTGGCGCAAGCTCCGCGCGTCCGTTGGTCACGACGAGCACGTCCCGCTCGACCACCCGCGCCTGAAAGGCGCCAGAACGCCAGATTTCGGTGCGGATCGTCTCGCCGGGGAAGACCGGCGCGGAGAAGCGAAGATCAAGCGCCCGGAGGCGGGCGGCATCATAATCGGCGAGCCGGGCGATGAGGGCGTGGCAGACGACCCCCAGCGTGCAAAGCCCGTGCAGGATCGGGCGGGGAAATCCGGCTTTCGCGGCCACGGCAGGATCGGCGTGGAGCGGGTTGTCATCACCGTTGAGGCGATAATAGAGCGCCTGCTCCGGCCGCGTCGCAAATTCCGCCTGCAGGTCGGGAGCGCCGGAAGGAGGCGGCGGAGGGATCGGCTTCACCGGGCCTGCGGGACCGCCGAAGCCGCCCTGGCCACGCAGGACGATCGTGCTGGTGCTGGTGGCGAAGATCCTTCCCGTCTCCACCTCGACCACCTCCTTTTCGGTGTAGAGGAGTGCCGCCGCCCCGGGACCCTTGTCGATCAGCCCGCGCACCCGCGTACGCCCGAGAATTTCTCCCGCCACCGGAAGCGGATGATGGATGCGCAGTCCCTGTTCGCCGTGAACGAGCCGCACCGCGTCGACCGTGGTCGCGGGATCGGCGAGCCAGAAGCCGGGATGTCCAAGCACCGCGGCCATGCTCGGCAGCGCCTGAAGCCGGCGGTGATGATCGACGAAATCGAGCTGACGCGGGTCCATCGGGTCCTGGCCGAGCCCGACCGAGAGCGCGTAGAAGATCGTATCGCGTGTGCCAAACCTTTGGCGCACCTCCGGAATCGGGAAGTTGCACAGGGTTTCATAGTCGATTGGCACTTCGTCAATCCCCGATCTCATTCGCTGCTTCCGCGGCGAACATGCTTTCTCCGCAGCTTGGCCCCGGAGCCTGGCCCCTCAACCTGGACCGTGCGGCGATTTCCGTCTATCCGCCACCTCGACGCCGCCCGCCAGCTTCCCGCGAGTGCCCGCATGACCGACCCGATGCCGATCCGCCGCGTCCTCCTCTCGGTCTCCGACAAGACCGGGCTCGTTCCTTTCGCCCTCGCGCTTGCGGCCCGCGGGATCGAGATCCTCTCGACCGGGGGAACCGCCGCTGCGCTTGCCTCTGCGGGCGTGCCCGTGAAGGAAGTGGCGGCGCATACAGGCTTCCCTGAGATTCTGGGCGGGCGCGTGAAGACGCTCGTGCCCGCGATCCATGGCGGCCTCCTCGCCCGACGCGACGATACGCAGCATCTCGCGGAGATGGCGGAACATGGGATCGCGCCGATCGATCTCGTCGCCGTCAATCTCTACCCGTTCGAGGAAACGGTCGCCCGCGGCGCACCGTTCCCCGAGTGTATCGAGAACATTGATATCGGCGGGCCGGCCATGATCCGTTCCGCAGCGAAGAACCATGACTCCGTCGTCGTTCTGACCGAACCCGCGCAGTATGAACTGGTGCTCGCGGAACTCGCGTCCACCGGCGGCACGAGCATTGCGTTGCGTCGGCGCCTCGCCGCCGCCGCTTTCGCCCGCACCGCCGCCTACGATGCGGCCATCACCGCCTGGTTCGCCACCGCCGGGAATGCAGAATTTCCCGCCCATCTCGGCATCACCGGCGCGCTCCGCGAGGTGCTGCGCTATGGCGAGAACCCGCATCAGCAGGCTGCCTTTTACGTCAACGGCGCGCGCCCTGGCGTGGCAAGCGCCGTCCAGGCACAGGGCAAAGCCCTCTCGTACAACAACCTCAACGACACCGATGCGGCTTATGAATGCGCGGCGGAATTCTCCGACCCGAGCGTGGTGATCGTGAAGCACGCCAATCCTTGTGGCGTGGCGAGCGCCGAAAATCTTTCCGCCGCCTGGGATCTCGCCCTCCGCTGCGATCCGGTCTCGGCTTTTGGCGGGATCGTCGCCGTCAATCGTGAGCTTGACGCAGCGACGGCCGGGAAGATTGCCACGATCTTCACCGAGGTGATCATAGCGCCCGCAATCTCGGATGCGGCGAGGCAGATTCTGGCGCGGAAGAAGAATGTGCGGCTTCTGCTGGCCGGATCTCTCCCCGATCCTGCCGCGCCAGGCCTCACCTTCCGCAGCCTGGCGGGCGGCTTTCTCGTCCAGACCCGCGATACGGGGCGGATCGACGATGCCGATCTCACGGTGGTGACGAAGCGCTCGCCGAGTGCGGAGGAGCGCGCCGATCTTCTTTTCGCCTTCCGCGTGGCGAAGCATGTCCGCTCCAACACCATCGTCTATGCCAAGGGGCTTGCCACGGTCGGCATCGGGGCGGGGCAGATGAGCCGGGTCGATGCCGCGCGGATGGGGGCTTGGAAGGCGCAGGACGCCGCCCGTGCCGCCGGCCTTGATGGGCCGCTGACCCGCGGAAGCGTGGCGGCCTCGGACGCGTTCTTTCCCTTTGCCGACGGGATCGAGATCATCGCCGAGGCGGGCGCGACCGCCGTCATTCAGCCCGGCGGGTCGATGCGCGACAATGAAGTCATCGCCGCCGCCGACCGGGCCGGAATGGCAATGGTCTTCACCGGCATGCGCCATTTCCGGCACTAATTCGTTTCAGTTCCACCAGCGTCCGCCCAGCACCGCGCCGCGACAGGCGAAGCGTCTTTCTCCCTCGAATGTCTCGCCGAGCACATCGGTGAATCGAAAGCGGCCGCTTTCGATCTCCAGCACTGTCGCATCGCCGAGCAGGCCAGGCGCAAGCGTACCGCGATCCTGAAGGCGCGCCGCGCGGGCGGCATTGATCGTCACGGCCCGGACGATCTCGGTGAGCGGCGTGCCGAGAAGGAGGAATTTCGACATGGTCTCGAGCAGGTTGAAGGCCGGGCCGTCGATCGAAAGCACATGCACGTCCGAGGAGATGACATCGGGCAGGAACCCATGTTTCAGCATCGCCATGGCGGTTGCGAAGCCGAACGAGCCCTGCCCGTGCCCGATATCGAAGATCACGCCGCGTCGGCGCGCCGCGAGCACGTCCTCCTGCACGCTCTGATCGGGCGCCACCGGTGCGTTCGGCCAGGGGCGGAAGCAGTGGGTGAGGATATCGCCGGGCCGAAGCCGCCCCAGCACCTCGTCGCGGCTCGGCGGCGGGAAATCGATGTGCGCCATCACCGGCAGGTCGAGCTCGTCGGCGATCTCGATGGCGATGTCGAGAGGCGCGATGCCGGAGGCTCCGCCGGCATTGAACCCGACGCGCGCCTTGACGCCGACGACAAAGTCGGCGAACTCGCGCCCGACCCGCACCGCCTCGCGGGCGCTCAGCAGGCGCAGGTTCTCGTTCTCGCCGACCATCACCTCCCGGCTAAAGCCGAAGATGCCGGGGAACGAGACGTTGATGAAGGCGAGGATGCGCGGCGCGGCGGGCTCGATGACGTGCTTCACGAACCCGGCCATGTTGCCGGCGCCGGCGCTGCCCGCGTCCACGAAGGTGGTGGTGCCGCTGCGGATCGCCATCTCCTCGGCATCGACGCCGAGCGAGGTTCCACCCCAGTA
>DASZQO010000029.1:0-2381 GCA_035549615.1 Acetobacteraceae bacterium | reverse complement strand
GATCTTGCCGGCCGGCCGGCG
Source organism: Acetobacteraceae bacterium (assembly GCA_035549615.1). Taxonomy (GTDB): domain Bacteria; phylum Pseudomonadota; class Alphaproteobacteria; order Acetobacterales; family Acetobacteraceae; genus JAKAWQ01. Next base: position 2,360 of record DASZQO010000029.1, on the reverse strand, counting down.
CTGCATTCCGTGCGGGTGCTCGTCGCTTCGCTGGAACGAACTGCGAAACGGTGAGGCGGACCGCCAGCTCCGCGGGCAAGAGCGTATCGACCCGGCGGTGAGCCCGCCAAATGAGCGGAGGGGTGAAACGGCGGTAACTTGCCGGGGACGGCCGAGTAGGCCAGCTTTCGGACGATGAAAAGCCGTCCGCCACGTTGATGCGATCCGCGATAGTCCCACCAGGGCTACGGCGTTTCTCGCGCGCCGGTGAGCCCCGATCCGCGGCAGCCCATCCCATCCTGCCATCCGGATCTGACGCGGGCAGGGATTGCGCGCATGCGCGCAGCCCGCTCTCGGCCGTTGTTTTCTCGGCTGATTCAGACCTTTGGCGATCGTCCGCCAATGCCTTAGCCGGCCTGGTTCGGCACCGGAGAACAAGGAGCAGGCCTGCCGATCCCGCCCGGAGTTCAATGCGACGCATTTCGGATTTGGGACATTTGCCGGGATGTTCCATTTTCGGAGTGACCCGGGCGTGCGCAACAACATGTCCGTTCCTGCTCGAACGCCGTCTCGCCCCTCCCCAATGAGGTAAAATGTATGCGCGGTCTGGCTCCATTCCTGAAAGATGCCTGGCGTCTCGCCCGGCCCTATTTCCAGTCCGAGGAACGCTGGACGGCGCGGCTGCTTCTCCTCTCGATCATCATTCTCAATCTGATGATGGTCGGGATGAACGTCGTGCTGAACTTCTGGAACGGAGCCTTCTACGACTCGCTCCAGAACAAGGACTGGGGCGCGTTTTTCGGCCTTCTTTTCCTTTATCGCCGTACCCCGAGCGGCATCATGCCAGGATTCTGCCTGATCGCCGCCCTCTATATCCTGGTCGCGGTCTATAGCACCTATCTCACGCAATGGTTGCAGATCCGCTGGCGCCGCTGGCTGACGCAACGCTATCTCAATGAATGGCTTGCCGACCGTGCCTATTACCGCATCAGTGTCACCACCAGGCCGGGCGAGGGGCCCGACAACCCTGATCAGCGTATTGCCGATGATCTCAACAGCTTCGCCGGCAGCTCGCTTTCCCTCTCCCTCGACCTGCTCTCCAATATCGTCACGCTCGGAAGCTTCATCGGCATTCTTTGGAGTCTCTCGGGGCCGCTTCGTCTCTTCGGCTTCTTCATTCCCGGCTACATGGTGTGGGTCGCGCTCGTCTATGCGATCCTTGGCACATGGGTCACACATCTGGTCGGCCGACCGCTGGTCTGGCTCAATTTCCGCCAGCAGCATGTCGAGGCTGATTTTCGTTTCTCACTCGCCCGGATGCGGGAGAATGTCGAAGGCGTGGCGCTTTATGGCGGCGAAGCGGAAGAACGGCAGGGATTCCTCCACGTGTTCAGCTTCGTGGTGGACAATTGGTACCGCATCATGGACCGGACCAAGCTGCTCAATGCGCTCACCACCGGCTATTCCCAGATTGCCGTCGTCTTCCCTGTGGTGGTTGCCGCACCGCGTTATTTCTCGGGCCAGATTCCACTCGGCGGCTTGACGCGCACGGCAAGCGCCTTCGGGCAGGTGCAGGGGGCTCTCTCCTGGTTTGTCGGGGCCTACGCCCAGCTTGCCGCCTGGCGCGCCACCGTCGAGCGACTGACGAGCTTCCATCGGGCCATCGAGACCGCCCGGGCGGCCGCGGCGAGCACGGCTCTGGCGGCCGGTCCCGGCCCTGGCGAATCGCTGCGACTGGAGGATCTCACCCTCAAGCTGCCGGATGGGCAGACACTGATGGAGGGAGTCAATCTCACCATCACGGCGCATCATTCGGTGGTGATCACCGGGCGGACGGGATCCGGCAAATCGACCCTCTTCCGTGCCCTTGCCGGGATCTGGCCGTTCGGCGCCGGCCGCGTTGAATGGCCGGCGGGCAGCCGCGCGCTGTTCCTGCCGCAGCGGCCTTATCTGCCGCTCGGCGCGCTGCGCAAGGCGGTCACCTATCCGGAGGAAAGCGGGCGCTTCGACGATGCGACGATCCGTGCCGCCCTGACCGAGGCCGGGCTCGCGAATCTCATCCCGCGCCTCGATGAGGAGGCCTCTTGGTCCCAGCTCCTCTCAGGTGGAGAGCAGCAGCGGCTGGCGCTGGCACGGGCCTTGCTGTTGCGCCCGGACTGGCTCTTTCTCGACGAGGCGACGGCAAGCCTCGACCCTGAATCGGAGGCCGCCCTCTACCGCACACTGCGCGAGAAGCTTCCGACAACCACGATCATCTCGATCGCCCACAGCATGAACGTCGTCGCTCTGCATGAGCGGCGGCTTGAACTTGTCCGCGATGCCGGCGGCGGACGGATCGCCGAACCGGCGGAGGTGATCGCCTGATGCCTGACGGGCGGAGG
>DASZQO010000028.1:0-21200 GCA_035549615.1 Acetobacteraceae bacterium | reverse complement strand
GCCTTTCGCGGCGAACGGAGAGGATGGGCAGGCCAGCTTGAATGCCTATGCCCAACCGTCCTTCAGAGCCTGTCTGAGAATGCGACTGAGGGGATCGTCCAATGCCTCTTTCTGCGCGTCCAGTGCGCACAGCCAGGTTTGTTTGGCGATCCGTCTCATGCCTCCCTCTTGGACTTTGGCGGGTCGCTTCGCTCTTCCCGCGGAAGCTATATTGATCTCAAGGCCGCTCCGCTGCGGTTCTCGAAAGCCACGCCGGCCAGCGCCGGCGGCGCTTCCGGCGAACCACAGCGCATTCGCAAACAGGCTCTTGGGCCGTTTTCCACGTTTCGTTCACGGATCGCTGGCACAAGGAGCGCATCGATGCCGTTCCGTGTGGCCGTACTGATCCCTTGCTATAATGAAGCCGTCACGATCGGCAGGGTCGTGGCGGATTTTCGCGCAGCCCTGCCGGAAGCGGCAATTTATGTCTTCGACAACAATTCCCGCGATGGCACAGCGGAAGCGGCGCTTTGCGCCGGCGCCCTGGTACGGCGCGAGACGCTTCAAGGCAAGGGCCACGTGGTCAGAAGAATGTTTGCCGATATCGAAGCCGATGCCTACGTGCTGGTCGATGGAGACGACACTTATGAGGCTGCCGCCGCGCCGGCAATGCTCCGTCTGCTGGTGGATGGGCAGCTCGACATGGTCACCGGATCGCGCGCGGGGGATGATGCGGCCGCGTTCCGGCCGGGGCACCGATTCGGCAACCGGGTCCTCACGGGAATCGTCCGTCTTCTTTTCGGCCGCGGCACGAGTGACATGCTTTCCGGCTACCGCGTGTTTTCGCGCCGGTTTGTGAAGTCCTTCCCGGCCCTGGTCGGCGGATTCGGGACGGAGACAGAGTTCACAGTGCATGCCCTCGCGTTGCAGCTGCCGGTCGGAGAAGTCAGAACCGCCTATCGCGGGCGGCCCGAGGGTTCGCAATCCAAGCTCAGTACCTGGTCCGATGGAGTCCGTATTCTCCGAACGATCCTGCTCCTTGTGAAAGAGGAGAAGCCTTTCCTTCTCTTCTCGGCCATCGCCGCGGCGCTGTTCCTGTTGGGCCTCGCGTTCGGGATTCCGGTGGTGATCGAATTCTGGGCCACCGGCCTGGTGCGGCGGCTGCCAACGGCCGTGCTCGCCTCCGGGCTGATGGTGCTGGCGTTCCTCTCCTTCACCTCGGGTGTCATCCTGGATTCGGTCGCCCGCGGCCGGCGTGAATTCAAGCGCCTGGCCTATCTCGCCCATCCCGCAGTGCCGGCCAGCCCGCCGGCCGACCCCACCCACTGCCAGGCACTCTAATGACACGGCAGAAACTCAGTAAGAAGAAGGCTTCTTTTTCTGAAAAAGAAGAAGCAAAAAGACTTTTTCCGTTATCCGGACCCGGCGCCGGCTGCGAATGAAAGAACACCCCCTTTTGCTCGTTGCCGCGGATTGCGCCGCATCGATCCGGTCTGTCATCCTCTGAAGCGCGTCATGCCCCGTTGGCGCCGTATCAGGCCGCCCACCGCGCGCAGCGGGGCAGTGAACTTCCAGGATCGCGAATCATAAACCGATTCGAGCCTGCGCCGCAGGGTTTCGATTTCCTCCGAATCCCTTCTCTCAAGAAAATTTTGTACTGATTCGATCTTGCCCTCCAGATTTTCGATTTTTACGGAATTCCTCTCGCAGAGATGTCGAATCAGCTCCGCCTGCCCACGAACCGAATCTTCCAATCGATTGAGCTGCGACCGAACCTTTTCCAAAAATTGCAGGGGCGTGGCGGCGGCCGGCTCCGAGTCTCTTGCCGTCCATTCCACCTGGCGCCAGGTTCTGGCAACCTCCGCGCGATCCTGGCAAGGACGAAGGGAAGTAAAGAATTCGATGTGATAACGCTCGGTATCGTAGAATGCACTGCATGCGAATCGGATTAGACCCGCCTCTCCTGCCCTGGCGAATAGATCGGCGAAAGACCGGGGGGTGAATACCCAGCAGTGAACGTCGTGATAGAGTCCGTTCTGAAGACCGTCGCGTGCCATACCCAGGGCGTCATCAACTGTTCTTTGCGGTTGCAATCGGGCGGGATCAAGCTTTCCCTCCCACGCTTCGACATTGCTCACCCGTGTCACATTCAGCGCGAAATCCAGGATGGAGATCGGCATTGGCATGCGTGGACGCAGCAAATAGGCGCTGAGAATGTCGGCGAACGTGGTTTCACGTCGCAGATAGTCGAACGTGAAGCGCCGATCCGGCACGGCGAGCCGCACCTCGCCAGTCGGCTTGAGCACGGAACGCAGCTCTTCAAGCCAGGTAATCAGATCCGGAACATGCTCTATGACATGAGAGGCGATAATGTAGTCAACCTTGCGATCTGACCCGATTGCTTCCTGAAGAGTTTTGGCGCCCCAGATCGCATCGACTTCCTCGATCGCCGCGCTATCGACATAAGGATCATTCTTGTACTTCTCCCTCAGCGATGCGGTGTCGGTGTGATCGACATAAATGACCTCTCCATCGCATTTCCTGACGATGGGTTTGTCGAGGGGACCGATTTCGATCCCAACCATTTTCTTCAAATCAAGGCCAGCGGTCAGTTTTTCACTTCGTTCCAACGGAGATCTCCACCTGTCATGGCTGATGACCGAAGCCGGCCTCTCTCGCCGGCCGGACGATTTTTCCAATCCGCAGTGGTCCGGCAGATCTCGCCGAAGCCCGACGGAAACGGCTTCGCTTGCGGGGCACCGGGCAGGTTTCCACCCCACCGGCAAACCGCCCGCGATATTCGAACGGATCCACAGAGGTTGGGAGCAGCCGGACGATGCCGGCTCAAAGCAGGTCAAATCGAGTCTGCCGTTATTATCTTCGCCAATCTCAAACTACGACAGGATCGGGAAAGAACCAAGAAAGACTCGCCAAATTTCATGAAGAACCTCGGGTGCGGCCCTCTCCGTCCGCTCTCGCTCACACGAACCGCTCTCTTCGTTTGCTTTTGCGCGCATCTTCACGTGATCAGCCGAGTCCGGCCAATCGCGATCTGTATTAGGGGCCGAACAGCGCGGCTCGAATCGCTTCGCCCTGCCTTTGCCAACCATGCCGGCTTTCCGCGTCCGCACGCGCCCGCGAGGCCACTTCTCGCCACGTATCTTCGCCTTCGTGGATGACCGTTCTCAAGACATCCTCCCAGGCATAGACAGGGGCGAGCCAGCCATTTAACCCGGAGGCAATCGCGTCGCGGTAGGGGCGGGTGGGGGCGGCCACGGTCGCGGTTCCCACGATCGCCGCCTCGAACCATTTCAGCTCGGATTTGCAGTTCGTGAACACGTTGTCCTGGAGCGGGACAAGGTTTACCTCGACGGCTCCGATCTCGCGCTGGAGATTCAGGAAATCCTGCAAGGGGAGAGTTTCGATCCGATCGCGATGACGTGCGAGATCGGGGCCGAAGTCGCTAAGAAAGCCAACGATGCGCAACCGCACGCGCTCGTCCTCATCCATCAGTCGCGCCAATGGAGCGGCGATCAGGGCAAAATCGCGGTTGTGTGTGGGTGTCCCGCTGAAATATCCAAGATGCACGCAATCGTCGCGCTCCCATCCGCATCGTTCCTTTTCCCGCCAGATGGTCTCCGAAAGCTCCATCTGCTCTCGGTTAAGATAATTGGGAATGATGCGGGCGGGCGCTCCCAGAAAGGCTTCCGCCCGGGAAGCAAGATAGGCATTGCTGACAATCGCGCCATCGCAAAGCCGCATCGTCGCGCCGATCCGGCCCACCAGGGCAAACCAGGTGTCCCACGCCTCTGATTCTTCAAAATCGACCCCGAGGGTGTCCATCACGATATGGGCACTGGCGAGATCGAAGATGAGATCGTCCACGTCGAACAGGATGCGGCGGCGACGGGCGCGAGCCAGGGATACCATGCGGGCGATCTTATCGGTGTATCGGGTACGGCAGATCACCAGCACATCGCACCGATCGAGAACCTGATCGATCTTGTTGAGATCGCCCGTATGGAACCAGGAGGCGGATGCCCCCAACCGAGGCTCGGCCGCGAGTGTTTGGCAGACATTGTAAACCCGATAACGGAAAGTACTCGTATCGGGCATTTCGTAGAAATAGGCGGCCCGGGGCGAACCGCGGGTCAGCATTGCCATCCGTTCCTCAAATCCGCTTTCCCAGGGTGCGGAATATGCGACAGGAGGCACTTGAAACCTGTACAGCGGCTTAGCTCCTTGCGCAGCGTTCGGCGATGCGGTTGAGAACAGGAGCGAGCGCCACGGTCCAATCCCGCGGCATGCCAAAGCCGGAGGCGCGTGAAGCGCGGGCCTTCGTATCTGCGGCCAGCGTGACAGCCTCGCGAAGCCCGTCCACCAGGTCCGACACTGCCGGTCCTACGCAGAGAATATTTCTCGAGTATCGTTTCAAGCATGTTTTGTTTCCAAAACAATTTGTGACCACGACAGCACCGCTCGCGGCCAGATCAAGCGGCGGATAGCTCGGGTGTGGCGTATACATGAGCGAAAGTCCGACATCGACGCGCCGCACCAGGGCGGCATAGGCCGGCCACGGCAGATTGTGCGCGATCCGCGGCCGGATTCCCCGGGGCAGGACCAATTCGGGTGTGTCCTTTCCGACAAAGTGAAACACCCACTCCGCCTCATCAAACACGCCCTGCTCGATGGCGGCGCCTATGGCCTCCGCCCCGCGCCAGAACAGGTTGCGCACATTGTGGGGGCGTGAATAGAAGAAGAAATTCCTTCGCCCGGACCTTTCAGGCGTCCGCTCGACGTCATAAGCCGTGCTCGGGAAAGCCGGCTCGAAAGCGATACCGCCGGGCGCCAGGCCAGCTGATTGCAGATGCTCGAGCAGGAGATTGGAGTTCACGACATAGAACAGCGACGGGCTCGAAAGAGTTTCTGTGCAAAGAAGCTGGTCGTCTCCCGCCGGGTAGAACATCCTCTCATCTTCCTGAAGCAGATAGACAATGCGGTCCGAAGGCACCGCGCCCAGCGCCGCCCGTGTCGTCCACCAGGACGTGGTCAGGTACAGGTCATTGGGGCTCGAAGGAATATCACGTCCTCCAGGGCCGACAGGGGAATACACCAGCTCCACATTGAGAGGGAAAGAGATGCCATGCGTGCGGAGCACCGTTCCCAGATTGGCGGCAAGCGGGGGCTCATTGCGCGTGACGAGGCGGAGGTCCGCGCCAAGCCGCTCGGCGAGCAGTGTGGCGAAAATGATCGCCGTCCCAACCCCTCCATAGAGACGGCCGGCGTTGATGCTGTCGGTCACGACCGTTACGCGTGGAGCGTGATGCGGCGCGCTATAGGTCCGAAGCGGCTGCAAGGCCGCAAAGCGTTCTCGCACCAGGTCGTCGAGCGCCGGCACAGTCGCCGGCGGCCCGGCCAGTTCCTCGGTTTTCGATTGCTGCACATCCGCATGAGGGAGCGGGTACAGGTGGGCATCGGCATTCCTTGCCGTGGAATTCCTGTCAAGCTGGCGGCTCTGGCGCAGCCGTCGCGCCCGTTGAAGGGTTAGGCTCCGCCAGGCGAGCTCTGCGCCGCCCCGCACCATCCGCCTCGCAGTCTTCGGCAGATATGAGCCAAGGACTCGAATGGGCAGCGATGCTTTCCAGCTCGTCGAGTCGAGCAGTGCATCCCGTTGCGTTCTTGCTTTCTCGAGCGCGGCACGGATCTCCAAAATATCGCGGTCGGCCTGTTCTGCCCGCGCCTGCGCCTCCGATAATTTCTGTTCCGTATACGCGGCTTTCGCCTTTGCTTGAGCGAGTTCGGATTTCAGCGTGCTGGCTCTTTCCTCCCAGCGTCTGGCCCGGGCAGTCGCTTCTGATTCGACCTTCTCGGCGCGGGCAGTCGCTTCGGCAACGGCGGCCGCTGAAGTGGCCGAGGAATTCACAAGTGTCTGCTTGAGCAGATTCGTGGCGTTGATCGCCAGCCACCGCTCTCCAAGCCCGTGGAAGCGTTCACGCACGACCGCGGCCGTCTGGCCCTCCAGGGCGGTCAGCCGGGTGATCGCGTTCGGCGCGCGCGCTCCGACTGCCAGAACCCCGAGACCATGGCCATGCAGAAATTCGAATCCTGCATAGTCTTTTCGAAGCTCGGCCCAGATGCGCCAAACACCGAAATCATCTCGCCGTTCATGAATATCATGAAATATTACCACGCCTCGGTCGGAAAGCTTGGGCAGCCAGCTTTCGAAATCGTGGCGTACAGCGTCATAGGTATGCAGGCCATCGATGTGCAGAAGATCGATAGTCTTGTCATCAAAATAGGTGAGTGCCTCATCGAAAGTACAGCGCAGCAGCGTGGAGAAAGCTGCATAGCGTTCATCATGGAACGAGCGAAATTCCTCGAAAATCTCTCCGCTATATTCACCGGCTTGCGGATCGCCGCGCCAGGTATCAACCGCATGGCACCGCGTATCAAGCTGCCCACGTGCCACGGCCTGGCAGAACGCCGAATAGGAGACCCCGGTATGCGTTCCCAGTTCGACGAAGCACCGTGGCTTTGCTGCCGTTATGATCCAGTGCGCGAAAGGCACGTGCAGCCACCACGCGCTGGCAGCTCCAAGTCGTTCGGCAGGCCAGAAGAGCGGATCCAGCAGCGCGGAGGCCAGATATTCCGGTGCGCTCTCAATGCCGTTCAGATCGTCGGGAATGGGAAGCTTGGCGTCGTCCAAGGGAAAGTGTCCTCCTCCGGCTGCAACTTCTCATCCTGAAACATGGGCTTGCGAACAGCCGCTGAGATACGCCCCCGACCGCTCCGGTGTTCACGAATCATCGGCGGTCAAGCGATATGGCTGCTCTTGAGACCGGCCAGAGCAGATGGGCGACAGGGATTGGCCAGGCGGTTCCGCCGGCTGCCATATTGCAAGCAGATGCGGCATCATTGTCCGTTCCGGAAATCCTCTGGAACGCACCACGGCGTCACGGGAACGGCAGCGGAATGCTCCGCGCTGCATTCAGGTGAGAAGCGACCAGGGCTCGGCAAGGGGCACTGTTCACCGCGTTCCCGCCGTCTGGCAGCAACGCTTGGTCCGGAAGTCGATCGCGCTCGCCTCTCTCCCAGGCAAGCTCTCTCTGTGCAAGCCGCGCCGTTGCCTCCATGGCGCGGAAAAGAGCCGCATCCCGTTCGCGCCTCGCCGGCCGGCGCCGAAAATGTCACTGTTCCGTGCTGCTTCGGCGACGATCGACCGATCCGCCCGTTCTCGGCAGACGGTCCTGCTCTCGGAACGTCGGTGAGCGCAGCCGTAATCATCGCGCACGTGGAAGCTGAAGCGTGATCATCGAAGACGGAATCACCGTCGGTCAGAATCACGCGAGAAGACAACAACCGCGAACGGAATGGCTGGGCGCGGGCGATCTCGTCCCGCGTCCGGTGACGAGCCTCGACAGACCCCAAACACGAGCCGGACACAGCTTTCCGGTTCTCTTGAAGGGGAGGTGGAAGCCAATCCATTGCGTGGAACAACCCTTTCTCACCCGGTTTCTCGAAACATATTTTAACGTATCCCACATATCGGCAAGGGCGTTCATGAGGATTGTTTCATGTATCGTTATCTTTCCGGGAAACGTCATTGACATCGCCCGCGAATGTGTCCTCCATTTTCAGTCCGTCTTTCGGAAAACCCAATCGAATCTCAATAAATAGAGAACGGGGACGGACATATTCTGCAAAAGCACTGATGTTTCACGTGAAACATGAATAGAATCAATCGTTTGTGTGATCACCGAACATTTGGCTGAGCGCTCCTCGCGGCCGCCGCGGCGGCGCGGCGAGGGCGAGCCGTTCCCAACCCTGTTCGAGATTCGGGTTGTAGTAGGGGTCCCTGTCCAGGACAGCCCCCCAGATCGTCCTGTAAGCCCGCTGTTCCTTTTCGGAAACGGCGCGTTTCTCCGGCGTATCGTCATAGCCCCGGGTTGCGGACTCGAAGTGGATAAGCTCGGCGAAAGGTGTCCACACGATGCGGTACCCGTAATCGCCGATGCGTAGGCAGAAATCGACATCGCTGAAAGCCACCACGAAGTCTGTCTCGTTCATCCCGCCTACCTCGAAATAAACCGCCCGCCGCACCGCGAGGCAGGCTCCGGTCACCGCTGAAACCCGGCGGGTGAGCGCGCATTCCCCCTGCGGCCCCGGATCGTGGCGGCTCGCGAAGCGGAACTGGTGATTCGTGACCGAGCCCGGCCCCAGCACCATGCCGCCATGCTGCAGCCGTCCGTCCGGATAGAGCAGCCGCGCTCCGACCGCGCCCACTTCGGGCCGCACCGCGTGGCTGACGAGCTCTTCGAGCCAATCGCGCCCGATCACATCGATATCATTGTTGAGCAGCAGGAGAATCTCGCCGCGTGCCTCGCGGGCGGCGCGGTTGCAGAGCGCAGAGAAATTGAACGGACCGGGCGCCGCAAGCACGCGCACGCGCTTATCCGCCGCGAGTGCGCGCAGAAGCACGCAAGCCTCCGGCTCGCGGCTCGCATTGTCGATCACCATCAGCTCGAACGCCGGATAATCGGTACGCGTCAGCACCGCCTCCGCCGCGCGCCTGAGCAGGTCCGCCCGATCACGGGTCGGCACCAGGATCGAGACGAGCGGAGTAGGGGAGGGGAGCGGCCGAATGACCCGGCTCCACTGCGGCGCGAGCGGCGCTGGCACAACCTGCGCCCCTTCCCACCGCTCCGCGAGGTGGCGGCGCACGATCGCCCGCGCTGCCTCCGCATCCCACGCCGCCTGCCGGCGATGGCAGAGAATCATGGGCAGATGGCGGATGCGCGTCGGCGGGGTCGCGAATCCGGCCCGGAGGGAAAGCGCATAGAGCAGGGCCTCGCCGCCCGCGTCCCGTTCTCCCGTATCGCCAATCTGCCGAAGAAAGCGCGTCCGGTACGCAACCGGCAGCCCCACCGCGTCCCGTCCCAGCGCGAGCTCGGGATCCCACGCCGTCTTGAACCAGGGCAGGCAGCGGTTCCCGCCGGCATCCAGCCGATCCTCATCGCCATAAAGGATATCGACCTCCGGATCCTCCGCGATTGCCTCTGCCAGCACGCAGAGCGCGTGCTCGGCGAGCACCGCGCCCGCCAGCAGGGGCAGCACGAACATCCCCTGCGCGGCGTCGAGCCCCGCTTCGAACAAACTGGCCATGCAGCCGCAAGAAGCCGCGGCGATCCCGCGCACCCTTGCTTCGTCGGCGGCCAATTGCGGTGCCACCCAAAGCTCCCACTCCGGATAGAGCTGCGCGCGAAGCGCAGCGAGGGAGGCCTCTATGTCCGGGGAAGGCCCACCAGTCTCAAGGAGGACAAGGGAAAAGAGCGGCCGCACCGCCAGGGCCGCCGCCCGCGCGCGAATCGCTTCCCGCGCCGGCTCGTCACGCGTGTCATAGCGCCGTACCCACTCGAGATAGCCGGAGAAATCGCCGTAGGAAGACACGCGCTCCGGCGTATCTCAGGCGGCTCTGCGGAGCAACGCCGGCGCAATCAGCCCTTGGCGAGGCGCCTGAGCGCGCGCAGGGGCCGCGTGAGTCGCCAGGAGCGGCTCGCCCGAAGGGCAAGGATCTCTTCCGCCAGCCGCGCTTTCTCACGTTCCTCGCGCTCTCTGCCCGCGCGCTCGCGGAGAAGCTGGTCCGCGGCGCGGGCCCGTTCGCGCTCTGCCGCGATCGTCGCGGCCTCTCTGGCGGCCTCCGCCTCCGCCGCGCGCGCCTCCATCCGCTCAAGGCGCTCGCGCAGCGCATCGCGTCCCGGCTCCAGCCCATTCTGTCCTGCCATCGCCGCGTCAAGCTGCTTGCGAAGCCGCGCGATCTCCCGGCTCAGCGCTGCCTTTTCAAGCTCGCGAAGGTTCGGCCCTCGGATCCCCTTCTCAACCGGGCCCGGCCTTTCCGGCGCGCCGAGCTCGCGCATGACCCTCACCTTCTCCGCCTTGAACGTCGCGGCATGGACCGCGCGTGCCTGCGCGGCAGGCACCGAGACCGGCAGCACAGGCGCGAGCGTCCGGTGCAGATAGTCGGGATCGGTTGCGAAGCGCGGAAAGGCGAGCAGCACCAGCGGCACATCGGCCTGAATAAGGCGCTCGACCAACTGATGAAACCCGACCGCCAGCAGCCGCGCGATATCGGTCGGGTTCAGGCTATAGATGGCACCCCCTGGAGTCGTTCCCCAATGCTCCCAGGTGCTCGCCGTGTTCGCGAGCCACGGCAAGTTCTGGTGCAGCGCCTGGAATTCGCGGATGGAACGGCTCGCCGCCGCCTCGATGAGGTCGCGGACCGGCAGAATCGCGCCGTCGAGCGCGATTTCCGGATCATCCAGCATCTCCCGGGCAACCTGGTACGACCAGGGCGACTTGATGACATAGGGCGGGTCCCGCGTCGCCACGGAGAGAGGAATATCCTCAAGCCCTGCCTGCGCCTCTTCATCCCAGAAGGATGCCTCGCCGCGACGGGAAAGATGCGTATCGAGGCCGAGGCCGGTGAGATAGCGGACCAGCGCGCTTGTCCCTGCCCGTCCTGTCCCCGCAATCAGAAGATGATGTCGCCGGCGCTGATCTTCGGCGTCTGCCGGCGCTGAAAGGTGATCCCGATCGAGCAGAGCCAATCTCCGTACCTCGTCCGCGCCAGGGTGTCCCGGAATATGAAAATTTGATCCACTGGCCGCAAACAACAACTATTACGCGAATTGCATCGACTGGCCTAGACACCACTGCATGATGCGGCAAGGGCACGGAGATGGCTTGGCAATTTTCAGCGGCCGCATCGCACGGCGGCGCGATGGCATGCCGAGCACCAGGAAGAATTTATTTACAGTTGTAGCGGTCGGGGCCTCCCCCGCCTGCCCATGTCGTCCGCCCTGTGCCATAGGCTCCGCATGCCTGTGCTGGTGACCGGTGGGGCCGGCTATATCGGCAGCCACTTCGTCCTCGCACTCCTCGATCGCGGCGAGGAGGCGGTGGTGCTCGATGATCTCTCGGAAGGGTTCAAAACCCTGGTGCCGCCGGCGGCGCATCTCGTCGTCGGCGATATCGGAGATCGCGCGCTCCTCGCCGATCTCTTCCGCGGCTTTCGCATCGACGCCATCGCCCATTTCGCCGCCCGCATCGCGCCTTCGGAATCCGTGCGGCGGCCGCTCTTCTACTATCAGGAGAACACCGCCAAATCGCTCACCCTGATTGAGGCGTCCATCGCCGCCGGCGTGCCGTACCTTCTCTTCTCCTCAACGGCCGCCGTCTATGGCGAGACCGAGCAGGTGCCGATCCCCGAGGAGGCGCCCAAGCAGCCGGTCTCGCCCTACGGGGCGTCGAAGCTGATGGTCGAGACGATGCTCTCCGATGCCGCCGCCGCCTGCGGGCTTCGCTTCGCGGCGCTGCGCTATTTCAATGTCGCCGGCGCCGACCCCGCGCTGCGCTCGGGCGAGGCGAGCAATCATGCCGGCCATCTGGTGAAGCTCGCCGCCGAGACCGTGATCGGCAAACGGCCGGAGCTGATCGTTCATGGCACCGACTACCCCACGCCGGACGGTTCCTGTCTGCGCGACTACGTCCATGTGAGCGACGTGGCGGACGCCCATCTCGCCGCGCTTGACTATCTCCGAAGCGGCGGGGAGAGCGTCGCGCTCAATATCGGCTATGGCCATGGCGCCTCGGTGCTCGAGGTCATCGCGGCCGTGAAGGCCGCCTCGGGGAAGGATTTCCCGGTGCGGATCGGTCCACGCCGGCCGGGTGATCCGGCCCGGCTCGTCGCCGCCGCCGCACGGATTCGCGAGCGGCTCAACTGGCAGCCGCGCTATGACGATCTCACAACCATCGTCAGCCATGCCCTGGCCTGGGAACAGCGCCTCGCCCGCGCCTGACTTGTTCCCACCAGACCGCGATCTGCTCTAGCCTCGGGGTCAACGCCGAGACAGCAAGAAGCGGGAGGAACCAAGATGGCGAACGGGCAATCCAAAGGCGCGGGACATGGTCCGCGCGTGGCGGCCTTGATCGGGCCCCTTGGCGCGGGCAAGACCACCTTGTTCGAGGCGCTGATTGCCGCAACCGGCACGCCGCTGCGTCGCGCAGGCGAAACCCGGGTCCGCCAGACCACCACCGAGAGCCGGCTCGTCCATGCGAGCTATCTCGGCGATCCCTGGTCGCTGCTCGATTGTCCGGGCTCGGTCGAATTCGCCTTCGAGACGGCCGCCGCGCTCGCCGTGAGCGATATCGCGGTGGTCGTCGCCGAGCCGGTGCCCGCCCGCGCTCCCGCGCTTCGTCCCATCTTCCGGCAGCTCGAGGATGAGGGCATCCCGTTCCTCGTCTTTCTTAACAAGATCGATACGCTCGCCGCGCCGCTCGAGGACTGCCTGGCCGCGCTTCAGGCCGAGGCCACGCGCCCGCTCGTGCTTCGCCAGGTGCCGATCCGCGAGAAGGACCCGCAGGGAACGGACATCGTGACAGGCTATGTCGATCTCGCCTCGGAGCGCGCCTATCGCTACCGTCCGGGCGAGGCTTCCGAGCTGATCCGCGTTCCCTCCCAGGCCGCTGCTGCGGAACGCGAGGCGCTGCTCGAGACGCTGGCCGACCATGATGATGCACTGCTCGAGAAGGTGCTGGAAGGGATCGCGCCGAGCCCAAGCGAGGTCTATGAGCGGTTGCACAAGGACATCGCCGCCGGCGCTATCGCCGGCGTGCTGCTTGGAGCAGCCGAACGCGGCCATGGCGTGACGCGGCTTTGGAAGGCGCTCCGCCACGACACGCCCGAGCCTGCGGACACCGCCGCTACGCGGCTTGCGATCGAGCCCGGAGGCCCACCGCTTCTCCAGGTGTTCAAGACGAGCTACGCCGGCCATGCCGGAAAGCTCTCCTATGCCCGAATCTGGCGCGGCACTGTGCGGGACGGCGCAAGCTTCGAGCAGGGTCGGATCGGCGGCATTCTCCGCTTTCCGGGGCCCGAAGCGCAGAAGGTTCCCGAGGCCGTGGCCGGCGATCTCGTCGCTCTCGGCCGGCTCGACCAGGTGAGCACGGGCGCAACCCTTGGCGGAGAGGCGCTGCCCTTCCCCGAGCCGCCGCCACCCGTCTATGCGCTCGCCATCGCCACGGCCGACCGCAAGGATGAGGTCAAACTCTCCGGCGCGCTTGCCCGGCTCCTGGAGGAAGATCCCTCGCTTCGCCTTACCCATGAGCCGGAGACCGGCGAGACGGTGCTTGCTGGCCAGGGTGAGATTCATCTCAATGCCGCGCTCGACCGGCTCTCGCGCGGCTCGGGCCTCAAGGTCACCACCGCCAAGCCGCTGGTTCATTTCCGCGAGACCATCCGCAAGCCCGTTCACCAGCACGCCAGGCTCAAGCGCCAGACCGGCGGACATGGCCAGTTCGCGGATGTCAAGCTCGACATCGTCCCGCGTTCGCCGGGCGAGGGGTTCCAATTCGTCGACCGGATCGTCGGCGGGGCGGTGCCGCGCCAATATATTCCCGCCGTCGCCGAGGCGGCGGAGGAGGCGACGAAGAAGGGCCCGTTCGGCTTTCCTGTGGTCGATGTCGGGGTGACGCTGGTGGATGGCGGCTTCCATTCGGTGGACAGCTCCGACATGGCCTTCAAGACCGCGACGCGGATCGGCATGAGCGAGGGGCTGGCGCGGGCCGAGCCGATTCTGCTGGAGCCGATCGACAAGGTGATCGTGAGCGCGCCCAGCATCCACACCGCCAACGTCCAGCGCGTGCTCTCCGGCCGGCGGGGGCGGATCCTCGGCTACCATGAGAAGGAGGGATGGCCGGGCTGGGATGAGACCGAGGCGCTGGTGCCCGAGGCAGAGCTGCACGACCTCATCATCGAGCTTCGCTCCCAGACTATGGGGCTTGGGACCTTCCTCCGCAGCTTCGACCACCTCGCCGAGGCCCATGCCAGGCTGGTCGAGCGCGTGCAGCGTGAGGCTGCCGCCCACGGGCATTAGAAGGGGGTGATTTCGGCTTGATCTGGAGCCGGCGGTTTTGATGCCGGAGGGAACAATCTGGCGGCGTGTCGCGGCGCCGTATCGCCGGCACGGGCGCCCTCCGGATCACGGAAATCGTCCCCGCCTATGATGAAGATCCTCCGTCCTGCGCGGTGAGCCTGATGGAGTTCCTGGATGGCAAGGCGGTCCACGAGACCCGTTATTTCGGTGAGCCGTTCGAGCGGGGCACCCCGCGAAGGTGTTCGCCGGGACCCTGAGGTGAGTCTTGGCGCGCCGATTTCGCCAAGCGTAGGGAATGAAACCGATACGACAGGAGCGCGCCCGCGCCCGCTGGATCGGGTGGAGATTCCCGCCGATACTGGCGAACTCGCCCGTTTTCTCATCGGCAAAATGCTCGTGCGGGTATTGGCCGAAGGTGTGGCCGCCGGCCGCATCGTCGAGACCGAGGCTTATGGCGCCGGCGATCCTGCGGGTCATGCCTATCGTGGCATCACGCCGCGCAATCGCGCGCTGTTCCTTGAGCGCGGGCATGCATATGTCTATCTCGCCTATGGCAGCGCGTTCATGCTCAATGTCTCGAGCGAGGTGCCAGGCGTGGGCGCGGGAGTCCTGATCAGGGCGATCGAGCCAACCCAGGGCATCGCGATCATGGAGCAAAATCGTGGCACCGCGCGCGTGCGAGACTTGGCACGCGGGCCGGGGCGGCTATGTGCGGCCTTGGAGATTGACCGCCGGCTGGACGGGATCGATCTTTGTCAGGCTGGCCCGCTATGGCTCGGGTCTGACGGACAAACACCTGGCGGAATCGGGTGCAGCAAACGGATCGGCATTACACGCGCAGCCGATCGCCTGCGGCGATTCTATATTCGCGGCAATCGATTCGTCAGCGGTCCGCAGGCGCTCAATCGGTGAGGCCGCCCGCCTTGCGGATGAAGGCCGTGGTTGGCCTGTGCGCGGCGGTCATCCCTGCGCCGCAAGCATCCCCTGCCATCCATCACGGAGATACGGGCACGGAGATACGGGAGGAGTTGGGCGATAAGCGCGCCCGCGGCCGAGAGGCGGCTGTCGCGGCACGGCCGATCGCAGCCGCGCGATTGGCTCTACCGATCCTGCGACCAATTCCACCAACGAAGATGCAACATGGGCATTTCATCCAGATCATTTCGTGAGAGCCGGCCACAGGCGATTCGTCATTCAAATCGTCACAGCCACTTCTTGATTCGCTGCGCCATGGACGATGCCGACAGGCCGTAACGCTCATGAAGCGTGGGGAGCGCGCCGGCATCAAGAAAGGCGTCCGGCAAAGCGATCTGGCGAAACCGCGGCGTGATGCCCTCGCGCAGCAGGAGACCGGCGACTGCTTCCCCAAGTCCACCGATCAACGTGTGGTTCTCAGCAACCACAAGGAG
This sequence comes from Acetobacteraceae bacterium, assembly GCA_035549615.1. Taxonomy (GTDB): domain Bacteria; phylum Pseudomonadota; class Alphaproteobacteria; order Acetobacterales; family Acetobacteraceae; genus JAKAWQ01. The sequence goes on along the minus strand of DASZQO010000028.1, from coordinate 5,881 downwards.
GCGCCCGCCTTTCGCTGCCGCAGACAAAATCGCTGCCTCATCGAGCGGCTTAATGGTTGCGACATGAAGAACCTCAACGCCGATCCCATCAGCGTCGAGCGCCTCTGCAGCCTCGAGCGCTCGCATGGTGGCGAGGCCCGTCGCGATTACCAGCACGTCCTTGCCATCCCGGAGAGAAACCGCTTTGCCAATCTCAAAGCGATAGTCGTAGCGGTCGAGCACGAGCGGCACATTGCCGCGCAGCAGCCGCATATAGACTGGTCCCGCATGAGCGGCGACCGCAGGCACCGCCGCAGCGATCTCGTGAGCATCACATGGGTCGATAATGGTAAGTCGCGGCATGCCACGCAAGATCGCGATGTCCTCGGTTGCCTGATGGCTCGGCCCATACCCCGATGTAAGACCGGGAAGAGCGCAGACGATTTTCACGCTGAGGCCCTCTTCAGCGATCGCCATAGAAATGAAGTCGTACGTTCGGCGTGATGCGAATACCGCGTAAGTCGTAACAAATGGCAGGGCGCCTTCGCGGGCGAGGCCTGCGGCGGCCATCATGAGCAGCTGTTCGGACATCCCCATCTGGTAGAAACGGTCCGGAAAGGCCTGTGCGAATACGTGGAGATCTGTGTATTTTGCAAGATCCGCGGTGAGGCCGACGATTTCCGGACGAGACCGGGCAAGCTCGACCAGCGCCCTGCCGAAGGGCGCTGGCGCGGTCCGCTGTCCGGGCGCCGCGATTGAGGCAATCATCGCCGAGGTGGTAAGCCGCTTCGCGCCGTGACTTGCCTTGCCACCCGAGCCGCTCATCGCCCGACCTCCGCGCGGAATGCCGTGTCCAGCACATCGATCGCTCGTTGCCACTCATCGGGATCGACCCGCAGAAAGTGATTGCGTTCCCGCGCCTCAAGGAATGGCACACCCTTGGCGAGCTTCGTATCGCAGATGATTATGCGTGGCTGCGCCTCGGCTGCTGTGCGTGCCATATCGAAGGCTGTGACCAAAGCACCAATGTCATTTCCATCAACCCGCTGAACGTGCCAGCCGAACGCCCGAAACCGGTCGGCGAGCGGCTCACGCGACGAGATTGCAGAGGAGGGCCCATCGGCCTGCTGATCATTGACATCGACGAGTCCGATCAGATTGTCGAGACGCCAATGCGCGGCACCCATCACGGCTTCCCAGATTGATCCCTCGTTCAATTCGCCGTCGGAGAACAGCGTGTAGACCAGACAGTCGGAGTGCTTGCGCTTGAGCCCGAGGGCCATGCCGACGCCAATGCCGAGCCCGTGACCGAGAGACCCGCCCGAGATCTCCATCCCGGGCGTGTAGGCAGCCATGCCCGACATCGGCAACCGACTGCCGTCCGCCCCGTATGTCTCAATCTCGCTCTCCGGCAGCACGCCGGCCTCGATGAGCGCCGCGTAAAGTGCGATGGCATAGTGGCCAATCGATAGCAGGAACCGGTCCCGCCCGTCCCAGCGGACGTCGTCGGGGCGGAACCGCAGCGCGTGGAAATAGGCCACGGCGAGGACATCGGCTATGCCGAGCGCTTGCGCGATATAGCCTTGGCCCTGAACCTCTCCCATTCTGAGAGCGTGGCGGCGAATCCGGTAGGCGCGCTCGAGAAGCGGCACGTTCGATCCGGCGAAGGTCCCGCGTTGCATCTCCGGCATCTGCCGGGTGAGAGGCACTGCGACGCTTTCCTGCCTGTTTGCGAAATCTCTCAATGGATCAGCATCCCTCCGTTGACGTCGATCACCGCGCCGGTGACGTAGGCAGAAAGGTCCGAAGCGAGGAACAGGAATGCTCCCGCGACGTCCTCGACCCTTCCGAGGCGCCCCAGTGGGATGCCCCTCGTAATCTCCGCTTTCATAGCCTCGGTCAGCTTGTCGCCCGTGATGTCAGTCTGGATCAGACCTGGAGCAACGCAGTTCACCCGGATCCCATCCGGAGCAAGCTCGCGCGCCATGCTCTTGGCTAGCCCCAGAACGGCGGCCTTGGAGGCCGAATAATGGGGGCCCCCGAAGATGCCGCCACCGCGCTGGGCCGAAACTGATGATGTGCAGGCGATTGAGCCGCTCCGCCGAGTACGCATGTGCGGAATGACGGCCTGGCTCAGATAAAGGACGCCGCGCAGATTGACATCGAGGACGGAATCGTAATCCGCAGGTTCGATTTCCATCAGCTTGCGTGGCTGGGTGATGCCGGCGTTGTTGATCAGGATATCAATCCTGCCGAAGCGGCGAATGAGCTCGGCAACCGCGTGCTGGCAGTCCTCCCTGCGGGTGACATCGCATGCGAGCCCGATATGCCGGGCGCCCAGGGTTTCCGCCGCGCGGGCGGAGGCTCCCTCGTCCAGGTCGAGAATGGCTACGCAGGCACCGTGCTCGGCGAAGAGACGGGCCGTTCCCAAACCGATTCCGCGCCGGCCCGCTCCACCGGAAATGACCGCCACCTTATCCCCAAGCAACATGAGCCCTCCAGAAGACGCCATTGGCATCACAGCCGGTAGTAGCCGAGCGCATTATCATGAAAGAGCCTGCGGCGATCGTCGGCGGAGAAACCGCGCGTGATCTCCTTGAACGCATTAAAAATCGCATCATAGCTGCTGAAAAGCTTATCGACGGGGAAGTTGCTCGCGAACATGCAGCGATCAACGCCGAAGGCCTCGATGGCGGTGAGGACAAAGGGGCGAATGCTCTCAACGGTCCAGTGCCAGTCACCCATCCCGAGACCGGAAATCTTGCAGGCCACATTTGGCGCCTCCGCAAGGCGGAACAGTCCAGATTTCCAAGCCGCAATGTCTTCAGCCGAGCGATCCACCGGCATCCCGGTGTGATCGAGGATGATCTGTGTATCGGGGAAGGCGCGAGCGAGATCGTACGATTCCTCCATCTGAGGATAATAGATCTGCAGGTCAAACGAGAGATTGAACTTGCGAAGCAGAGCGAAACCCGAGCGCCAGTCCGCCTCGCGCGATATCCCCGGCCGGCTGAGATATGTCTTTGCCGGATCGGGGTGATAGTTTAGTGACTGGCGGATCCCGCGAAAGTTTCTGTGAGCGCAGTGCGCCTCGAGCAGTCCCTCGACTCGCGGATCGGCAAGATCGGCATAGCCGACGATGCCATGAGGGAAGCCTTGCCGGTCAGCAAGGCCTTGCAGCCAGCGGGTTTCACCCGCGGGGTCGGCGGGATCGAAGCCGACATCGAGGTGGACCGACTTGACCAGGTTCTGGCTGGCCGCATCGGCAAGAAAATCTTCCAGAAGATAGCTCCTACAAATCGCTGCATAGTCGCCGAAGACGATTGGCTTCACGCCGTCCTGCAGCCATGGATAGCGGTGATGCTCGAGGTCGTAGAGATGGTGGTGAGGATCGATGATTGGGAAGTCGTCCATGGTTCAACCGGGTGCTCAGGGGCTCACAAGGTTGGACAGGCGCAATTCGGCCGCCGCTGGAAACCGTGGCGGCGGCCATTTTGCATTCAGAAGGCGCCAGCGGACGGGGGATAGACCCGTTTGATCGTCGCCTGGACTTTGGGGGTGTCGATGGTCTGAGTGGTGGCGAGGGGCTCGGAGAGCGGCAGGTCCTTGGTGACCGGCGAGCCGTGCAGAGCATTCCATACCTGCTGGGTTGCATCGATCCCTTGTCCGACGGCCTCTTGAAGGAAGACCCCCTGGATGATCCCCTCTCGTAGCAGCTTGATGGTCGTTGGACTTCCGTCGGCAACCGCGATGCCGATCTTGCCAACGAGTCCTCTCGTTTGCAGGACTTTGGCCGCCCCGATGCCTGCCTCGTCATACATGCCGTAGATTGCCCGGATATCCGGGTGCGCGGTGAGCAAATCGTTGGCCTGCGTCACCGCCTCGCGGACTGTGAGACCATGCGTCTGAAGGATCTCGACGAGGTCACAGCCTCCGGCCTTGATGGTCTCCTGAGCGCCCTTGAGATATTTTTGGGCATTCTCGCGATCGAGCGGCAGCGAGAGCATGCCGATCTTGTTGCCCCCGCGCTCTTTCGCAAGGTTGCAGACGAATTCTCCCTCGGCGCGGCCGGTTTCATAGTTGTTGGCAGTGACCGAAGATGTGTAGTCAGTCAATCCTGGTTCGGGGCCGATACCGGTAAACGCCACAGGGATATGGTGCTGGGCCAGAAACCGCAGAACCGGCGGAGTACTGGTCGAACTGACCGGCCCGATGACGATGGCAGCCACCCCGCGGGTGACCGCCGTGCGGACGTTGTTCATCTGCATGTCCGGAGAGTTCTCCGAGGTATATCCGACATAATTCATGCCGAGCTCGGCCGCTTTCTTTTGGACCCCGTATGCCACCCATTGCCAGTACGAGATATCCAGCGAAGGGGCGATGTAGGCGACCGTGGCTTTCGAATCCCCCGCCCGCGCCCCGGCCGCGGCCAGGGCCGCAGCCAATGCGATGGCGCCGAATGCCCCGACCCTGCGAATGGTCCGACCAATGCTTTTGACCCAATATTCCCTCTTCATGGAGTCCTCCCTTTTCCTGAAAACGGTGTTCTTAGCGTTGAGCTTTGCCGATGCGATCGACCAGCACGGCAATCAAGATCACGATGGCGGTGACCGAGCCTTGCCAGAAGCTGTTGACGCCAATCAGATTGACGCCGTTCTGAATGGCCGTGATCATGAGGGCCCCGAGAACCGCGCCAATCGCCGAACCTGTGCCCCCGAACAGGCTCGCTCCACCGATCACGACCGCTGCGATCGCCTGCAGCATCAGGCTTGACCCGGCGGTTGCTTCGGCATTGCTGATATAGGAAAGACTGAGCAGGCTCGCGAAGGCAGCCAAAATGCCTGAGCCGAGATAGGCTGCGAGCACGATCCGACGCACCGGAACGCCAAGCAGGCGCGAAGCATTGGCATTGCTGCCAACTGCGTAAAGCCAACGGCCGGCGACGGCTCGTTTCAAAAAAAGCTCGCAGCCGATCAGAAGTATCACACAAAAAAGGGCGTAGTTGACCACTCCCGGAATGATCGCGCCAGAGTTCAACAGGTAATAGCTCTGATCGGGCACCGGCAGTGACTGCCCGTTGGTGACGATGAAGGCAAGGCTGCCGCAGGCGGCGTAAGTGATCAGCGTGACAACGAAAGGTGCCAGCCCGGCGACGGTTACCAGCAATCCGTTCACGAGCCCGGTAAGAACACCGACTCCGAGGCCGAGGACACTGCTTGTCACCGGGCCAAAATGGTGGGCCATGGCAAGCGCGGTGACCATCCCCGTGAGCGAGAAGACGGATCCCACAGAAAGATCGATTCCCCCGGTGATCACCACGAGAAGCTGGCCGATCGCCATGATAACGAGCGGCGACGCCGCCTGGCCGATATCGGCGAGATTCCCCTGCGTGAGCGCGTTGGGGACCAGGATTCCGACGATGCCCTCGAGAATAAGAATGGCGACGGCGATAGCGAATTCCGTCCGGTAATCGGAAATCAACCGTGCCGTCAGCCGCCAGCGCGAATCTGAAACAGCCGCTGTGGCCTCGGAGAGACCGGCTGGGCGTAGCGGTTCTGCCATTTGCGTGCGTGACATCACGCGGCCATCCCGGTTGCCGCCCCAAGCCGTTCGTCGGAAAGTTCGTTCGCGGCCAGCACGCCGGTCGGGTTGCCGTGGGCATCGAAAGCAACAACGATCTCGCAAAGCGAAATGAGTTCCGCGTGCTCGGTTGACCACCAGATGACGGCAGAGCCCTGGGCCGCCATCCCGCGAATGAGGGCATAAATTTCCCGCTTGGTGCCGATATCGACTCCGCGGGTTGGCTCCTCGAGCACCAGGAGCTGGGGCCTCAGCCCAAGCCAGCGCGCGATCAGCAATTTCTGCTGGGTACCTCCGCTCATCACGGCCGGCGGGGCCCAGA
>DASZQO010000027.1:0-9440 GCA_035549615.1 Acetobacteraceae bacterium | reverse complement strand
GATCCCGGCATGCCGGGGAAGACCGTGCGCCTGCATGTCGATGCGGAGCTGCAGCGGCTGATGGCTTCTCGGCTCGGGAAAGAACAAAGCGCCGCAGCCGTGGTGCTCGATCTCCGCAACGGCGCGGTGATGGCGATGGGGAGCACGCCCTCCTTCGATCCCACCCTCTTCGACACCGGTGTGCCAGCGCATCAGTGGAAGGCGTGGATTGAGAATCAGCGGGCGCCCCTGCTCGATAAGGCGGGCACCGGGCTTTACGCGCCTGGTTCGACCTTCAAGCCGGTGGTGGCGCTGGCCGCCCTTTCCTCAGGTGCGATCACCCCCAGCACGCGCTTCTTCTGCCCCGGCTATTTCAAGCTCGGCCAGCATCGCTTCTGGTGCTGGAATCATGGCGGCCATGGTTTCCTCGATGTCGCCGGCGCCATCTGCCAGAGTTGCGATGTCTTTTTCTACAACGCCGCCCTTGCCACAGGGATCGACAAGATCGCCGCGATGGCGCGCCGTCTCGGCATTGGTGCGCCGCCGCCGATCGATCTGCCCGGCTTCCGCGCCGGGTTCGTGCCGACCCGGGAATGGCGGGAAGCACGGGGCAAGCCATGGACACTCGGTGAGACCGTGATCCAGGGGATCGGCCAGGGCTTTGTTCAGGCGACGCCCTTCACGCTCGCGCTGATGGCCGCGCGGGTGGCGACTGGCCGGGCGATCGCGCCGCGTGTCACGGCCGGCATCGGCGCCGAGACGTTACCCCCCGAACCCGCGCCCGATCTCGGGATCCCCGAGACTTTTCTCGCCGTGGTGCGCCAGGGCATGCGCGAGGTTGTGAACAATCCCCTCGGCACCGCCTATGCCTCCCGTCTCGCCGATCCGAACGTGCAGATGGCCGGCAAGACCGGCACCGCCCAGGTGTTCGACGGCCCGCAAGGGGTGGACACCGCGTCACTGCCCTGGAGATTTCGTCCGAACGCGCTTTTCATCGCCTTCGCGCCCGCAGCCGCGCCACGCTATGCGCTCTCGGTGGTGGTCGAGCACGGCAATGAAGGCGCGGATGCCGCCGCGCCAATCGCGCACGATTTGATGACGGCCGTGCTTGCCCGGGACCCGGCGAACCGGCAGATCGCCACCGGAAATGCCCCAGGAACCATGCTTCCTCGCGAGCCTCCCACATGATCACCGCCGAAGGAAGGCTGCTGCGCGCCACGGCCTTCGATCTCACGCGCAAGCTCACCGGCATCAACTGGTTCCTGGTGCTGCTGATCTGCCTTCTCGCCGCCGTCGGCGCTCTTTCACTTTATGCCGCGGCCGGTTCCTTCGCGCCCTATGCGAAGCCCCAGCTCATCCGCTTCATTGCCGGCTTCGCCTTCATGCTGGCGATCGCGCTCGTCGATATCCGCCTGATCGCGCGCATCGCCTGGCCGCTCTATTTCGCAGCCCTGGCGATGCTGGCGCTCGTCCTGCGCTTTGGCTCGGTCGGCCTCGGCGCCGAGCGCTGGCTCTCGGTCGGGGGCGTCGCGCTGCAACCGAGCGAGCTGATGAAGCTCGCCCTCGTGCTGGCGCTGGCGCATTGGTTCCATCGCGCTTCGTGGGAACAAGTCGGAAATCCGACCTTCCTCGTCCCGCCCCTGCTCGCCATCCTGGCGCCGGTCGTGCTGATCCTAAAGGAGCCCAATCTCGGCACCGCCATGATCGTGCTTGCGATCGGGGCTGCGATCCTCTTTGCCGCCGGCGTCCGGCTATGGAATTTCGGCCTCGCAGCGATGCTGCTCGGGGTCGCGGCGCCGATCGCCTATGCACACCTGCATGCGTATCAGAAAGCCCGCATCCTCACCTTTCTTGACCCTGCACGCGATCCACTCGGCGCCGGCTACAACATTCTCCAATCGAAGATCGCGCTCGGCTCAGGCGGGCTCTGGGGCCAGGGTTTCATGCACGCTTCGCAAGGCAGCCTCGATTTCCTGCCAGAAAAACAGACCGATTTCATCTTCACACTTTTCGCCGAGCAGTTCGGCTTCATCGGCAGTCTCGCCCTGCTTTCGCTGATCGCCCTAATCGTTTTTACCGCCATCGCGATCGGCCTCGGCTCGCGGCACCAATTCGGCCGCCTGGTGGCTTTTGGGATCGGCGTGAATTTTTTTCTTTATGCCTTTGTCAATGTCGCGATGGTGATGGGGGTCATTCCTGTGGGCGGCGTGCCGCTACCGCTGGTCTCCTATGGCGGCTCCGCCCTCCTGACGACGATGGCCGCCTTCGGCGTGCTACTCTCGGTGCAGGTCCATCGCAACGCCGAGTTCGCACCGCAGCAGCAAGAGAGTCTGTAATCGGACCTCCCGCAATTTATCGCTGTTTCAAGCGAAAATTGATTTCGCTGCGGGCTGGCCCTGGTTCGGAGCCGCAGCCTTGACTCTGCCTTCTCTTCTCCAAGGACCTGGAAGCCCATATTCGTGCCTCGGGCGCTGAAACCGCCCCATGGTTGCCAGGAATGCGCCGGGTGTGTTTCGTTTCATGCATGCCGACCCTTTCCGGTCGGGCGCGGCTTGCCGGAATTCTCGGCTGGCCGGTCGCCCATTCCCGTTCGCCCCGGCTGCACGGATTCTGGCTTGAGCGCCACCGGATCGATGGAGCCTATGTCCCGCTCGCCGTGCCGCCCGAGCAGCTCGGCCTTGCCCTGCGCGGGTTGCTGGCCTGCGGCTTTCGCGGCTGCAATGTGACGCTCCCGCACAAGGAAGCCGCGTGCGCGCTTTGCGATACGCTGAGCGACTCGGCGCGGCGCGTGCAGGCGGTGAACACGCTCCTTTTCCGGGACGGCCGGATTCACGGCAACAGCACCGATGGCGCCGGCTTCATTGCCAATCTCCGTGACCACGGAGTCAATCCCGCCGCCGGCCCCGCGTTGCTGGTCGGCGCCGGCGGCGCCGCACGCGACATTGCCGCCGCCCTGCTGGATGAAGGGGTGAAAGTCGCCGTGACCAATCGTACCCCCGAACGTGCAGAGGCTTTGGCGCGCCTGCTTCCCGGGCTCGCCGTCATCGCCTGGAAGGATCGCGTGGCCGCGCTCGCCGATCAGGCGCTGCTCGTCAACGCCACCTCGGCCGGCATGGCGGACCGCGCCCCCCTTGAGATTGGTCTTTCCCGCGCGCCGCCTTCGCTCGTCGTTGCCGACATCGTCTATGTTCCGCTGGTGACACCGCTTCTCGCCGCCGCACGTGCCCGCGGCCTCGCCACCGTCGGTGGTCTCGGCATGCTGCTGCACCAGGCGGTGGAGGGATTCGCCGCCTGGTTCGACATCGTTCCGACGGTGGATCGGGAGCTTTTCGAATTCGTCGCTCAGGACCTCATCGCCGAGAAAAACAGAGATTGACCGGAGCGGAGACTGATCAGGAACACCAGATGCGGGTGATCGGGCTGACCGGGGGGATGGGGATGGGAAAATCGACGGCGGCGGAAATCTTTCGCCGCGCCCGCATCCCGGTGTTCGACGCCGATCGCGCCGTTCATGATCTCGAGGGACCGGGCGGCCGGGCCGTCAAGCCGATCGCCGCCGCTTTTCCCGGGGTCGTCACGGATGGCATCGTGGACCGGGCCCGCCTGCGCACGCGGATCGTTGCGGATCCAGCAGCGCTCCCCCGGCTCGAGTCCATCCTCCATCCGCTGGTGCGCGCCAAGGAGCGGGCCTTTCTTGCCAGGGCGCGGCGCGAACGAAGGCGACTCGTCGTGCTCGATATCCCGCTCCTCATCGAGACCGGCGGCGAGCGGCGCGTCGATGAAGTGGTGGTGGTTTCCGCTCCCGCTGCGGTGCAGCGCGCGCGCCTCGGACGGCGAGGAAAGATGCAACCGGGCGAGCTTTCCGCCATACTCGCCCGGCAAATGCCGGATCGGGAAAAGAGGCGTCGGGCCGATCTTGTGGTGCCGACGGGGCTCTCCCGCCATCACGGGCAGCGCGTGCTGCGCCGCCTGGTGTGGGAGCTTATTGCGTGACGCGATCGGTATTGCTCGATACCGAAACAACCGGTCTTGATCCCGCGCTGGGGCACCGGGTTGTCGAAATCGCGGCCATCGAGCTTGGCAACGATCTGCCGACCGGAAAATTCTTCCACCGCCTGCTCGATCCCGAACGCCCAGTTCCGGCGGAGGCGACCGCGATCCATGGCTTCACGGACGCGGATCTCAAAGGCAAGCCACGCTTCTCGGAAGTGGTGCAGGACCTGCTCGCCTTCCTCGGCAGCGATCCGATCATTGCCCACAACGCGCCGTTCGACTTCGCCTTCCTCGATGCGGAGCTGGCGATTTGTGGCCTTCCCCGGCTTGATCGCCGGCGGATGGTCGACACGCTCGCCCTTGCGAAGTCCCTCTTCCCGGGCATGACGAATTCGCTCGACGCGCTCTGCCGGCGCTTTGCGATCGATCTCTCGGAGCGCAGCAGCCACAACGCCCTGCTCGACTGCCGGCTGCTCGCTGCGGTCTATGTCGAGCTCACCGGTGGGCGGCAGCGTGGTCTCGCGCTCGAACACGCGACGGGCGCACCGCGTGCGGTGCTTGTCGAGCGGCGCGAGCGGATCCCCCGCCCTATCGTTCCGACGCCCGAAGAAACCGCCCGGCACGCCGCATTCCTCGCGCGCTTCAAGGCGCCGCTATGGCAGAGAGATTGAGGATCTGGCCGTTTCGCCTCTCCGTGCGCCCGCTCGCCGTGATCGTCGGGCTCGTCATCGTCGCCACACTCGGCGTCTGCGCCGGCTTCGTCGTGGTCTCGGCCCGGCAGCTGAAAACCGCGCTTGCCCAGGCCCAGCAGGCGCGCGATGTCGATGATGCGACCGAAAACTTCGCCCGCGCGATGATGGAAGCCGAACTCAGCCAGCGGGAGCTTCTGCTCACCGGCAGCGCCGATGATTTCGGCACCTTCGAGGACGCTGCGGCCCGGGCCCGGGCCGCGCTCGATCGGCTTGCCGCCGAGGTGCCGCAGAATGCCTGGCTTGGCCCGCGGCTCGAGATCCTCTCCCTCCTCGCTCAGACCCACCTCTCCGCGCTCGAAACCGTGGCCCGGGCGCGCATCGCCGGAACCCATGGAGCGCTGCCGCTGACGCGGGACGTCATCGTGGCTGGCCAGACCGATGCGGCGGCGATTCGCGATGCGATCGCAGAGATCAGCGAAGAAGCCGCGGTGCGCCGCCAGGGCGACACCGTCGCCCTGGAGCAGGGCCGCGAACAGGTCGTGCTTGGCCTCACGGTCGCAACCGTGGCGGGGACGCTGCTGGTCGGCGTCGCCACGGTCAGCATTCTGCTCAGCCGCCGCCGGCGGCTCGCCGTGCAGGACAGCCTGCGCCGCGAAAGCGAGCGGCTCGCCGCCATGGTCAATCATATTCGCGACGGCGTTGCGGTGTTTGACCCGGAGGACCGGCTGGCGCTCTGGAACACCGCCTTCTTCCCAACAACTGGCCTGCCAACCGAGCTCGGCCGAAGAGGCACGAGCTTCGCCCGCTTCGCCGCCGCCGCGGCCGACTGGTTTCCCCCCTTACTCGACGAGCCGCGCCCGCGGGCCGAGCCGGTGGTGGCAGAAATGCACCGGCAAGGGCGAGTGCTCGAGGTCTGGCGCAGCGCACTGCCGGACGGTGGCCAGATCCTTGCCGTCGCTGACATCTCCAAGCGGGTCGAGGCCGAGCAGATGGCGCGCCAGGCGCAGAAGATGGATGCGCTCGGCCAGCTCACCGGCGGCATCGCCCACGACATGAACAACCTGCTGCAGGTCATCTCGGCCAATCTCGAACAGCTTGCCAGCGGGCTGCCGGCGGAAGGAGGCTTGCGCACGCGGCTCGACTCGGCGATGGCCGGCGTTGCCCGCGGCGCCAACCTGACCCGCCATCTGCTTGCCTTCGCCCGCCGCCAACCGCTCGCGAGCGAGGTGATCGCACCCGGCGAGCTTCTGGAAGGAACGGCTGAGCTCCTGCGCCGGACACTCGGCGAGATGTATGAAGTCCGGCTGGCGCTCGATGAGCGCGAGACCTTATGGACCATCCGCACGGACCCGCAGCAGCTTGAGAATGCGGTCCTCAATCTCGCCCTCAATGCGCGGGATGCCATGCCGGAAGGTGGACGGCTGGTGATCATCGTCACCAACCGGGTGCTCGACGAGAGCTATGCGGCTCATCATGCCGAGGTGACACCGGGCCAGTACGTGATGATCGCGGTGGCGGATACCGGCAAGGGCATGAGCGCGGAGCAGATCGTGCGCGCCGTGGAGCCGTTCTACACCACCAAGGGCACCGGCCAGGGCACCGGGCTCGGCCTTTCCATGGTCTATGGGCTGGTTCGACAAAGCGGCGGTCATCTCCATATCGACAGCGCTCCGGGCGAGGGAACCACCGTCAGGCTCTATATCCCGCGCACGCACATCCCGCTCACCGCGCCGGTTCGCCCGCATCAGCCCGCGCTCGCCGCCAACGAGCTCGTGCTCGTGGTGGAGGATGACCAGGCCGTGCGCGCGGCCGCGGTCAGCAGCTTGCGCGATCTCGGCTACCGCACCCTCGAGGCCGAGAATGCCGACGCGGCGCTCGCCTTCCTGCGTGCCGGCGCCAAGCCCGACGTGCTGTTCACCGATGTGGTAATGCCCGGCAGTGTCGGGGCGACCGAGCTTGCGCATGCGGCCCGGACCATGCTGCCAGGCATCGCGGTGCTGTTCACGACCGGCTACACGGACAATCCAAGCCTCTCCACCGAGCTGCTCGAGCCCGGAGCGAGGCTCCTGCGCAAACCCTGGACGCGTTCCGTCCTCGCCGATGCCATTCGCCAGGCCCTGCGGACGGCGCTGGCCGAGCGCGCGCGCCAATTGCCGGTGCAAGGGCTCAGGGTGCTGCTGGTCGAGGATGAACCGCTTGTGCGGGAGACGACCGCGGAGCTGCTTTCCGCCATGGGACACAGCGTGCGTGCCACCGGATCGGCCGCCGAGGCGCGGCTCGCGGCGAGCGATGCCGACCTGGTGATCGCCGATGCCGGGCTGCCGGACGCCGACGGGGCGCGGCTCGTCGCGGAATTCCTCAAGGAGCGGCCGAATCTGCCGACGATCATCGTCTCGGGGCGCGAGGCGCACATGCTGGGCGATCCTGGCGTGATATGGCTCGAAAAGCCCTTCGACGAGGCGCAGCTCCGCCAGGCGATCGCCTGCGCCTGTGCCAAGACCGAGGCCCGGGCCGCCTAGATGGCGTCCGGCGGATCACTGCATGGTCCACCGGAAGCCATGAAATGGATCGAGAAAACGAAGCGCGACCGCGTGACCGAGAATCATCACCCTCCAAGCGGGCGAATTTTGCGGATCGGCGGCAGAAGCCCATATTGTTCCGGCTAGGGCCGGTTGACCGTTCGCACATGCGCCGCGATGGGGCCCCCGCCAACTTGTTGGCAGAGAGCCCCGTCGCGGCCATGCATGCGGTAGCGGTCAACCGGCCCTAGGCCCGCCAGGCTGCTTCGTCTGGAGTGTCATCCGGGCATTCGGAGTTCTTGATGCGCTATGTTTCCACGCGCGGGCGGGCGCCCGTGCTCGATTTCGCCGGGGTTCTGCTGGCCGGCCTTGCCGAGGATGGCGGGCTCTATGTACCGGAAACCTGGCCGAGCTTTTCGGCAGCCGAGATTCGCGCCCTGCGAGGCCTTCCCTATGCCGCGCTCGCGGCGAGGGTGATGGCGCCGTTCGTGGGCGCGGCGACGCCAGATCTCGAGCGGCTCTGCAAAGAGGTTTATGCCGGTTTCGACCACCCTGCGGTGGTACCGCTCATGCAGCTCGAGACCGGACTCTGGGTCCAGGAACTGTTCCACGGGCCGACACTCGCCTTCAAGGACCTTGCGCTGCAGCTCGTCGGGCGGATGTTCGAGGAGGTTCTGCAAGGCGAACGTCTTACCATCGTTGGCGCGACATCGGGCGATACGGGGGCCGCAGCCATTGAGGCGCTCAAGAACCGAAGCGGCATCGCGATCGCCATCCTTCACCCCAAGGGACGGGTGAGCGAGGTGCAGCGCCGGCAGATGACGACGACGACAGCGCTCAACGTGGCCAATATCGCCATCGAGGGCAGCTTCGATGACTGCCAGGACCTGGTGAAGGCGATGTTCGCCGACGCGGAATTCCGCCGCGAGATGAGGCTTTCGGCGGTCAACTCGATCAACTGGGCGCGGATCGCCGCGCAGATCCCCTATTATTTCGCGGCCGCGCTCGCTCTCGGCGCACCCGAGCGGGAGGTCGCGTTCAGCGTGCCGACCGGCAATTTCGGCAATGTGCTGGCGGCCTGGGTGGCGGCGCGGATGGGGCTCCCCATCGCCGGGCTCATCGTTGCCTGCAACCAGAACGATATTCTGGCGCGCTTCCTCGCCGTGAACGATATGTCCGTCCGTCCCGTCGTGCCGTCCGTCGCCCCTTCGATGGATATTCAGGTGAGCTCGAATTTCGAGCGCCTGCTGTTCGAGCTCGTCGATCGTGATCCGGAGGCGGTGGAGCGGATCATGCTCGGCTTCCGCCGGGAAGGCCGAATGGCGGTGCCGGCGGCGGCCTGGCAGCGGATGCGGGCGGTCTTCTCCGGCTTCGCGCTCGACGATGCGGGAACCGAGGCGGAGATCGGGCGGCTCCACAGGGTTTGTGGCTATCTCGCTGATCCCCACAGCGCGATCGGGATTGCCGCCGCCCGCGACGCTTCGATTGCGGGCAGGATTGCGCCTTCGGTGCCGAGGATCGCAGCAGCGACGGCCCATCCGGCCAAGTTTGCCCCGGCGGTCGAGCGGGCGAGCGGCGTGCGGCCCACCCTTCCCGCCCGGCTTGCCGACCTTTATCAACGGCCCGAGCACTACGCCGTGGCCGGAAACGACCTTGTTGCCGTCGAGGGACTGGTGCGCGCCCTCGCCGAGCGAACCGCCGGTTTGGGGATTGCCGCATGAACGATGAAAATGTCCGCGTGACCCGCCTCGCCTCCGGCCTCACCGTAATCACCGAGGAGATGAAGCGCGTGGAGAGCGTCTCGCTCGGGGCCTATGTCGCCGCGGGCGCGCGTTTCGAGACCGCCGAGGAGAACGGGGTTTCGCATTTCCTTGAGCATATGGCTTTCAAAGGCACCGAGCGGCGCACGGCGGCGGCGATCGCCGAGGAGATCGAATCGGTCGGCGGCCACATCAATGCCTACACCGCTCGTGAGCAGACCGCCTATTACGTCAAGCTGCTCAAAGAGGATCTCGCGCTCGGCGCCGACATCATCGGCGATATCCTCGCCCACAGCACGTTCGAGCCGGAGGAGCTTGAGCGCGAGCGGGCAGTGATCCTCCAGGAGATCGGCCAGGCGAACGACACGCCTGACGACATCATCTTCGATCACTTCCATGAGGCGGCCTATCCGGAACAGCCGATCGGCCGGCCGGTGCTCGGCACGTCCGACGTGATCGAGCGAATCAAGCGTGGCAGCCTACTTTCGTACATGCAC
>DASZQO010000026.1:0-3996 GCA_035549615.1 Acetobacteraceae bacterium | reverse complement strand
TGCCGGTGATGCCCGAGGAGACACGCGCGCGGCTCTATCGCTCCTGGAAGAAGGCGGTCGCGCGTTCGCTCGACTGGGTGGAGTGAGCCATTCGTTCTGTGAGCGCGGGGCTCCCGTACAACGCGCGTTTCGGATGCTGCGATGCAGCATAGACGGAGCCGCGGGCGCCCGGCTTGGCCTCGACACGCAACCAGGGGAGCTTCTGTCTCGGCAATGCGGCCGGGCCCGGATCGGGCGGCCTCGGCCTTACCCTCGGCAGGCCTCACGGTGCCTTGCCCGTGGACGGTCACAGCGCCGGCGGCGGCCCTCTTGATGGGCTTCCCTTCCTGCCGGCTGGCCATGCGGGCCATGGGAGACGAGATGGCTCCGAGAACGATATTGCCTTCAGGCGGAAAAAGACAATATTCTGCCTATGGGCAGTAAGCGGAGATGAGGGGTGCCCGTAGCGGCAAAGGCCCGCGTCACCGGGCCGACGATCAGCCGCGCGCAGGCGGCCAACGCCATGCGCGGCTTCTTCCGGATCATGGAATTGTGGCAGGCGGACGCGGCGGAGGCGCGGGCGATCCTGGGCCACCCGCCCGAGCGGACATTCTACAAATGGCGGGCGGGTGAGGTCGGGGCCGTGCCGGCGGATACGATCCGCCGCATCGGCTATGTGAGCGGCATCTGGAAGGCGCTTCAGATCCTCTATTCCGATCCGGCGCAGGCGGATTCCTGGGTGCGGCGGCCGAACCTTCATTTCGGCGGGCAGGCGCCGATGGCGCGGATGAGCGCCGGCGATGTGACCGACCTCGCCGCCGTCCGCCACTATCTCGATGCCGCGCGCGGACCCTGGTCCTGATCCCGCCGCTTCGGAAAATCGACTGGCCGGCGGCGACACGGATCGTCGCCTCGCGCTATCCGCCGATCGAGCTCTATGAGCGGGTCTCTCCCGATCCCGCGGTGTGGGAGGCGCTGATCGCCGCGGAGATGCTGACCAACCCGCGCCTGCGCGACGCGGCGGGCGAGATCCATCTCGTTCCTCCTGAGGAGCGGGTGAGCGGGCCGGGCGCGAGCTACGTGATGGCGCCGTTCACGCATCTGAACCCGAAGGGCGGGCGTTTCTCGGACCCCGCCCATGGCGCCTATTACGCAGCGGGCGATCTCGCGACGGCGATCGCCGAGACCGCCTATCATTTCGGGTGTTTCGCGGCCGATGCTGCGGATGGCCCGCGCTATGAGGATATGCGCGTTCTGGTGGGCGCGATTGGCGCGGAGCTGCACGATATCGCGGGGCTCGATGCGGCGGCGCGCGAACCGCTGCTCGATCCGGACGATTATGCGGCAAGCCAGGATTTCGCCCGGGCGCTGCGCGAGGCGGGAAGCATCGGTGTTCATTACCCGAGCGTACGATGGGAGGGCGGCGAGTGCGTCGCGATTTTTCACCCTTCGGCGGTGGGGATTCCGGTGCAGACGAAGCACCTCAAATACCACTGGGATGGCAAGGCCGTACGCCGATATTTTGATTACGAAACGGACCGCTGGATGGAGATCGGGGCGGCGGGGACGCCTTATCCCGGATAGCTTCATCCGGCGCCCGCGGAAGGCCCGGATCCACAATAATATCTCCGCGCACAGCGTTCGCCACCCGCGATCGCGTGAGCCGGCCGGCTCCGCGCAGCTCCGGCATTGCTGCTTGCACGGAAACGCAGCAAGGTGGAGCGCAATCTCTGTTCACAGTCGCATCAATTACCTTTAAGCTTCGAAAACGCGGATCAGCCGTGATCCAGAACCCATGGGAGGCAATCCGTGACCACACGCAGGGCATTTCTTGGCTTCACGGCATTCAGCCTCGGCGCATTGGCCACGGGCTTCCATCAAAGCGCTTTCGCTGATGAGGCAGCGCCGCTGATCAATGGTGTCAGCGCTGCCTGCCAGCGTCTGGTGCCGCTCGGCTGGCGGCAGCTTTTGCTTGAGGCGACAGAGGGCACGCTCGATATTGCGGCGGCTGATCTCAAGGCGGAGCTTACCAAGCCGCTCGCACGGATCGATCGCACCTATCCGGGATTCGGTGATTTCGACATTGCCGGTGTCCGCGCCATCACGAGGGGCAACCCGGATCGCAGCCTGCTTTACCACGCCTTCGCCTCGCCAGGCGCCGTTGCCCGGCGTGACGGCACCGCGCTTGGCGGCTTCCCCACGCTTGCGGAGATCGAGGCGGTCGAGAATTTTGTTTACGGGGTCGATCCGCCGACGATCGCCGAGCTCGAGCGCCGCGCCGAAGGGAATACACTCGGCATCGTCGTCTATGCACTCCAGTATCGCAACACGCCGATGTCGGTTCATGGCCAGCACGCGGAATTGTGCTTCGCCCGCTCCGGCATTGCGAGGCTCGGCTCGATCGAGCCGCTCTACGACGGAAAGCAGCGGAACTTCCTCACCGGGGACGCGGCGCGGCCATTCGAATTCCGTGTCGTTCCGCGCCGCTTCGCGGCCTATATCGCGGTCAAGATCAAGGGCGCGGCCGCAAGCTTCGGTCCGCAGGATCCGCTCCCGAGTGATGCGGATCGCGAATTCTGGGTGCCGATCCATAAGCTTTTCAATGGCCCCGAATGCATTGCCGGGCGCAATCTCGATCTCGAGCTGACCTATGGGCTGCGCAACGACGAGCTTGCGCAGTTTCATCGCTTCCTCGAGCTCAACGGGCTGGAGAACAATTGGAGCGGGGCCGATCTCGAACATTTTCCGTTCGTGATCAAGGATGCGCAGATCGGATCGTTCTCGCGCCGGGCGGACTTCGGTTTGGGCGTGCTGGAGCCGCAGCCGTCACCGCTCATCGAGGCTGCGGAATACAAGGGGCGACCGCTCACCTTCCCGGTTGACGGGCGCTATATGGGGAATCCGGAGAATGTCGTTTTCTCCTCCCTGCAGGTTCTGCCGGTGGGCGAGTCCGGCCCCCTTCCCAACTATGAGCAGGATGCCGCGCAGGACACTCAGAGACCGGCTCCGGAATATCTCAATGTTCGCCACCGGGTGCTGCCGAACGGCGAGATCGAGAATCTGAACCCGCGGCCGGATATGATGGAGATCATCCGGAATGGCGGCTATCAGGCCCTGCACTACGTCGATTTCTCAGGCGATGGGTGGATCGCCGCGCGCTGCCCCCAGCTCGAAGACGTGATCACCGAGCGGATGCCTGCCTACTGCATGGTCGGCCTGCCCGATTTCTTTCCCGACGTGACGCAGCGCGCCCTGATGCAATGGTGGCAGAAGACGGTGCCGGAGCCGATCCGCGCCGCACTTTGGGTAATCCCCCCTTATGCGCTGTCGCAGACGAGGATCGCGGCAAACGTCACCCTCCCCGTCGCATTCAGCCTTGAGGACACCACCATCACGGCGATCGTCTCGCAGCCCGTGGATGCCCCGGGCCCGATCCAGATCCCCAATGGTCCACCGGCGGACGGGAAGGTCGGCCTGCCGGATGGCTCTCCCGGCATGTTCGATCCCGGCTGGGATACGAGCCAGGGGATCTATTTCACTGATCCGCGGCGGCCACTGCAGAAATTCCTGGCCGGCTACGGCCTCGGCTCGCCTTTCGTGGAAGATGCGAAGCTTTGCGCGGCGCTCGGCAACTACTGGCCCGGCATATCGCCGGACGGCACGCGCGTCTTTCAACCCGCCAAACACCTCAGCGGGTATCTCTATCCCTATCCGACGATCACCCCGCTCACGGACGAAGAGATCGGGAGCGCGCCGCTCCCGGACGGAACATTCATGCCGTGGGATGGCGTCCGCGGTCCTTCCTTGCGCACGGCCGATGGGCGGGTGGTCGCCGCCTATAGCGACGAGAACCGGGTCGATTATGTCGACCTTGTCG
Source organism: Acetobacteraceae bacterium (assembly GCA_035549615.1). Classification (GTDB taxonomy): domain Bacteria; phylum Pseudomonadota; class Alphaproteobacteria; order Acetobacterales; family Acetobacteraceae; genus JAKAWQ01. Next base: position 140 of record DASZQO010000026.1, on the reverse strand, counting down.
GCGCGATGACCGCCACCCTGACCTCACGCATCGACATCACGGAATATGAGGCGCGCACCCTTGCCATGGAGGCCGTCTATTGGGGCCTCGGCATCCACGACCCCGACTATTTCCGAAACGAGGAGCCAAAGGCAGCCGTG
>DASZQO010000025.1:0-5523 GCA_035549615.1 Acetobacteraceae bacterium | reverse complement strand
CCGGACTGATCGAAGCGGCCTTCGCCGAGCAGGGAAAAAGATGGCGCCCGATCCTCGATGCGTTCGACCGTGAGGGGGTCGATCTCTGCTATGAGATTCACCCGGGCGAGGATGTCTTTGACGGGGTGACGTTCGAGATGTTCCGCGAAGCGGTCGGCAACCATCCGCGCTGTGCGATCAACTACGATCCATCCCACTTCCTTCTGCAGGGGCTCGACTACCTCGCCTTCATCGACAATTATCACGAATATATCCGGGCATTTCATGTGAAGGATGCGGAGCTCAGGCCGGATGGCCGGCAGGGTGTCTATTCGGGCTTTCAACCCTGGCTTTCCCGTGCCGGGCGGTTTCGCTCGCTCGGAGACGGGCAAGTGGATTTCTCTACGATCTTCTCAAAGATGGCCCAGTACAACTACGATTCCTGGGCCGTTCTGGAGTGGGAATGCTGTCTCAAGGATCCCGGGCAAGGCGCTCGCGAGGGGGCGGAGTTTATTCGCCGGCACATAATCCGCGTGACCGAGCGTTCCTTCGAGGATTTCGCCGCCGGCGCGGCCGATCCCGCGCAGCTCTCGCGCGTCCTCGGCCTTGCTGATGCGAGGCCGCTGCCATGAGTATCGAGGGCAGCCGCGCTCGCGGGGGCCTGCGGCCGATCCGGCTTGGAATGGTCGGTGGCGGCGAAGGCGCATTCATCGGTGCCGTGCACCGCATGGCGGCCCGGCTCGACGGACATTATGCGCTCGTTGCCGGAGCTCTCTCGGCAACCGCGGAGAAGGCGCGCCGCTCGGGCGCGGCGCTCGGGCTGGCTCCGGAGCGCAGCTACGAAAGCTTTGCCGAAATGGCGCGCGCTGAGGCGGCGCGAGCGGACGGAATCGAGGCGGTGGCCATCGTTACGCCAAACCATATGCATGCGCCGGTGGCAGCGGCCTTCCTCGAGGCTGGAGTCCATATTATCTGTGACAAGCCGCTTGCCACGAACCTCGCCGAGGCGCGAGAGCTCCAGCGGCTTGCGGCAGTCAAGCAGCGTATTTTTGCTGTTACCTACAATTACACCGGCTATCCGCTCATACGTCACGCCCGCACTCTGATAGCGGACGGAACGCTTGGCGAAATTCGCGTAATTCAGGTGGAATATCCCCAGGATTGGCTGACAGAGCCGCTGGAGGGCACCGGGCATAAGCAGGCCATATGGCGTACCGATCCCGGCCAGGCGGGGCCGGGCGGCTGTCTCGGTGATATCGGTACGCATGCCTATCAGCTCGCCGGGTTCGTTACCGGCATGCAGCCGGCCGCGCTCGCAGCCGATCTCGCCACCTTTGTCACCGGCCGCAGGCTCGACGACAATGTCCATGTGATGCTGCGCTATGCCTCCGGCGCCCGCGGGATGTTATGGGCCAGTCAGGTCGCGCCCGGCAATGAGAACAGCCTCAAGCTTCGTGTCTACGGAAGCAAAGGTGGAATCGAGTGGCAGCAGGAACAGCCGAATACCCTGCGCCTTGCGCTTTTCGGCAAACCGTCCGAGCTCGTGACGCGCGGGTCGGGCGCGGCCGGTCCAGCTGCACAGCGGGTGACACGGATTCCAGCGGGGCATCCGGAAGGCTATCTGGAGGCGTTTGCAACAATCTATTCCGAGGTCGCCGCCGCCATCCGGGGCGAAGCTGACGGGGCGGTCCTGTTCCCCGGCCTCGAAGATGGCATTGCCGGCGTTGCTTTCGTTGAGGCCGCAAAACGCTCGTCCGAAGACGGTGGCAGGTGGGTGGCATTGTAAATAGGGCCACATCCCATTCTGGTCATGTCACGCTGCGCTCATCGGGGGAGTGGCCCGCAATTCCCGCGATGGTCACGATGAAGTTCCGGTGCGGCCTCGCATGCCCGCCATCACGCAAAAAACATCCGGCCGTCTCCGCCGGCGATGACCGTGCACGCGGTCAGGACGGCTGAGCACCACCAGATGATCGAATCGGAACGCCACTCGATACCGCAATATCCGCCGTATCGGACAACGCCGGGGCAGCAGCTAGAATTGAACGCCGCGCGTCAGCGCGCCGTCCACAACGAGGTTCGTCCCGGAAATGAAGCTCGCGGCCGGGCTCGCCAAAAACACCGCCGCCCGCGCCATCTCCTCCGGCCTTCCCATCCGGCCGGTGGGGTTGAGCGCAAGCGCAGCCGCATAGAGTGACGGATTTTCCCGCTCGATGCGGTGCCACACGCCGTCCGTGAAATAGGTGTTTCCGGGCGAGACCGTGTTGGCGCGAATGCCCTTGGCGGCAAGCTGATAGGCAAGCCCCTGCGCGTAGTGAATGAGCGCCGCCTTCATGACACCGTAGGGGCCCGCCGCGAAATCGATCTCGCGGCCTGACACCGAGGAGATGATGACGATCGACGCCGCGTCCGACATTTCCAGATAGGGCATGGCGCTGTCGACAACATGCACCGTTCCCATCATGTCGGTCTCGAATTCGGCGCGCCAGGAGGCATCATCATTTCCGATCGCGAGCGCGCTGACATTCGAAACGACGATATCGAGCCCACCCAGCTCGGCCGCCGCATCGCGCACCCAGGTTTTCACCGCTTGCGTGTCACTGATATCGAGCGCCCGACCCATCGCGGGGACGCCCATCCCTTGCAGCCGGGCGACCGTGGTCGCCACCCCCTTGGCATCGCGGGCACAGATGGCGACCGCGGTCCCCTCCTGCGCCAGATGCTCGGCGATCGAAAGCCCGATCCCTTTGGTCCCGCCCGTGACGAGGGCCTTGCGGCCCTTAAGTCCCAGATCCATTGCCCTGTCCTCCTCCATCGCCAGATATGTGGCCGGGCATCGTTTCCTATAACGGCACATTTCCCCGGCCGGGCCCAGAGCAGAATGCAATCGCGTCCGCACACGCATCCCGCTCTCGCCGTTGGCATACCCGCGTGATTGAGGCCTCCGGTCATTCCACCTTCGGCGATCACATTCCGAAGCGCGGTCAGGGTTTCCGCAGGTAGGTCTTCAGGATGCCGGCGCCGACAGTATATTTGGGATCGACGAAGTTGCCGAGCCGCACGCGCCCACACTGGCTGAGCATCATATACGCATCCCACTGGTCGAAATCATATTCGGCGACCATCCAGCGTACCAGCTCCCGATAGGCAATCCGTGCGGCATCTTCAAGCGGCCGGGCGCTGCCGATCGCCATAATGAAATCCTCGCGTTCGAGACGGGGCCATTCGATCGTCCATCCCTTGATAAGATCGACACGGATCGTCGTCACCGTCGGATATTCCACGGCCACGCCACACACCTCGCCATCGCCCTGGCAGGCATGCGCGTCCCCGATGAAGAGCCGTGCCCCGGCCGTGCGCACGGGAAGATAGGTAACGCTGCCCGGGCCCATATCTGGAAGATCCATGTTGCCGCCGTGATTGTCCGGGGTGAGTGAATTGATCGAATCGATTTCCGGGGAAAGGCTCAGCGTGCCGATATGCGGCTTATAGGGCAGTGTGACGCGATCGGTCCATTTCACCCATTGCTCGTCGAGATCGATCTTCCGCACGACCTCCGGCAGCGGGTCATTGAGTGTCGCTGTATAATATGTGCCGGTCAGCGCGCCGAACTCGGGAATCATGCAGCATGTGCCGCGGGGATTGGGGCCGCGCGGAACCATCGATTCGATAAGCACCGCGACAGTGTCCCCCCTCTCCGCCCCCTCGATCATGATCGGCCCGTTCTGGGGGTTGAGAAAGGGCACGCGCAGCTTCTGTGTCGGCTTGTCCTGCTCGGTCTTGATCACGCCTTCGAAAGCGTCGCGCGTCTCGACAACAATGCGGTCGCCCGGCCGGACAGTCAGAACGGGATCGGAATATGGGCCGATCGTGTAATGGAATCGGCCTTGCTTTGCCTCGGTAAGCTCGTGCGTCTCGGGCCTCCGGCGCCAGCCCACGCCTTTCCGGGCGGCGATCGAGCCCTCGAGCCAGCTCATGTCGGCAGCGTCCATCTGCGTTCCCTCCTCAAGTCCGCCAAAAGCCAGTGTCCTGTCCCCGAAGTTCATCGTGCTTTCCCCCGATCGGGGGGCGGCGAACAGAGGGGATGAGCAGGCCACGAAAAACAAAGACAGAAGCACGGCGACCGCGGATCATCACGCTCAGATTGCCAGATGCTCTGCGAGAAGATCCCCGTCACGGACCGATTCGCCGCTGAGCCTGGCGACGACTCGCCCTTTCTCCAGCACATACGCGCGATCGACCACCCGGCGGATGAGATCGACATTCTGCTCGACGATCAGCACCGCCAATCCGCGGGTTCGTACAAGGTCGGTCAGGAAATCACCGATCTCATCGACGATGCTCGGCTGCACGCCATCGCTCGGCTCATCGAGCAGAAGAAGGTCGGGCCCACCGATCAGGGCGCGCGCGATCGCCAGCATCTCCTGCTGGCCACCGCTCAGCGTGCCGGCCAGTTGCTTTGCCCGCTGGCGAAGAAACGGGAAATAGCCGTAGACGAGATCGAATTGCGGCGCGCGGCGGCCGCCTCCAACAAGCCGTCCAGTCCGCAAATTGTCGAGCACCGTCATATTGGGGAACATGCCGCGTCCCTGCGGCACATAGCCCATGCCGTTCCGTGCCCGGTCTTCGGCGCTGCGGCGCGTCACATCCTCTCCGCGCAGCCGGATCGTTCCCTGTCGCGCCGGCAGAAGGCCGATGATCGTCCGCATCAGGGTCGTCTTGCCGACACCGTTCCGGCCGACGACCCCGACAACACCCGGCCCGTCCAGCGTCAGGCTGATGCCCTGAAGCACGTCGCCCGTCGCGTAGCCGCTGCGAAGATCGCTCACCTCAAGGATCACGCCGCCGCCTCCCGCGCCCGGCCGAGATAGATCTGCCGAACATCCTCGCGCTGCGTGACCACCTCGACCGGCCCCTCCGCGAACACCGAGCCCTGGTGCAGAACCGTGACGGTCTCCGCCACTTTGCGCACGAACGCGACATCATGCTCGACGACGATCAGCGCCAGCCCCTCACGGCTCAGGCTCTTCAGCACATCCGCGGTGTACATCGTTTCTCCGGGCGACATGCCCGCCGTCGGCTCATCGAGCAGGAGCACATCCGGTCCGCGCCGCAGCGCCATGCAGATCTCCAGCCACTGCAACTGATGGTGCGGCAGCTCCCGCGCCGGAAGATGGGAGGCGGCAGCCAGATCGAATGCCTCGAACGCCGCGCGAAAATGCGCGTCGTCCGCCACGCCGCGCGCGCTCGCACGCCGCGCGGTCTCGAGATTTTCGGCCACCGTCAGGGCATGGAAGGCGCGATTGGTCTGGAAGGTCAGGCCAAGCCCCATGCGCACCCGCCGGAAGGCCGGCAGATGCGTCACGTCTCTTCCTTTCAGAATGACCCGCCCCGAATCGGGCGGCAGAATTCCGCAGAGAAGCGCGAAGAAGGTCGATTTTCCGGCACCGTTCGGACCGATGACACAGCGCATCTCGCCCCGTTCCAGGCTGAAATCGATCTGGTCCGAGGCCACCACGCCGCCGAAGCGTTTGCATATCTGTT
>DASZQO010000024.1:0-1920 GCA_035549615.1 Acetobacteraceae bacterium | reverse complement strand
CGGCAGGTTGAAGGAGAGATAGACAATGATCAGCGCAAGCCGTGTGTCGATCAGGCCGAACCGGCTGATGACGATGAAGAGCGGGATGGCGATGGCAATGGCCGGCAGCATCTGGGTTGCCAGGATCATCAGCACGACCGCATCCGAGCGCGGCACCGAAAGCCGGGCCAGCGCATAGGCGGCGGGCGCGCCGAGCGCCAGCGCCACCGCCGTGGTGAAGCTTGCGACGATGAAGGAGTTCAGCATGCCCTGGCCGAGCGCCGCGGCCGAGCCGATGACGGTGATGTAGTTGTCGAGCGTCCAGTGAAGGGGTGAGATTTGCGGCGGCCGGGCGATGAGCGAAAGTTGTGGCAGGATGCTCGAGAGCACCAGCCAGGCCAGAGGCGCGACGGACCAGACGATGAAGACGCCAATGCCCACGATCACCCCGGCGTCGCAGAGCCATCGGCCGAGCCACGCGCCAGGCGTTCCCCGCAGCGCGCTCATGAAGCCGGCTCCCGCTTCGTCGGTTGCAGAAGCCGGATATAGAGAATGGCGAGCAGGAAGCTCATCACGAAGATCACATTCGCGATGGCCGCGCCCGATCCGATATCGAGGAAATTGAATGTCACGCGATAGGCAAGAAAATTCAGGAGCACGGTGCCATCCGCCGGCCCGCCCCGCGTCAGCACGAAGACGAGATCGAATACCCTGAGCGACCAGATGGTCTGCAGCACCACGGCAATCGTGATCGCGTTGCGCAGCCCCGGCAGGGTCACGAAACGAAAGCGCTGCCAGCCATTGGCCCCATCCAGCACCGCGGCCCGGTAGAGAATCCGCGGAATCCGCTGCAGGCCGGCCAGGAACAGGAGTGCTATGAAGGGCACCGATTTCCAGACATCGACCAGCAGCAGCAGAATGAGCGCCCGCACCGGTTCACCGAGCCAGACAACATAATGATCGATGATGCCGAGGGATTTCAGCACCGCGTTCAGCACGCCGTAATTGGCGTTCAGGATCCATTTCCAGAGCACGGCATTGGCAACCGGCGCGATCGCCCAAGGTACGATGAGCAGCACCCGCAAGATGCCGGACCGCCCGAGCCGATGGTTGAGCAGCAGGGCCGCGCCGAGGCCGATCGAGGTGACCAGCACCACCTCGCCGAGCGAGAAAAAGACCGAGTTGATCAGGGCAAGAACGAAACTGTCATCCGCCAGAAGATCGGTGTAATTCTCTAACCCGATCCAGCGCGCATGCATGTGCCCGGCCGCCAGCCGCACATGCTGCATGGCAAGCAGAAGGGACTGCACGATCGGAAAGCCAAGAACCGCCGCCAGAACCAGGAGGGCGGGCAGCACGAAGCCGATCCCCACCCTCCGCCGGCGCTGCTCGAATGTTCCTGCAACAGAACGGCCAGCTGGTTCCGCGCGCGCCGGCGCCCTGGCACGCACGACTGTCAGGCTCGAACCCATCAATCAGCTATGCTTGATGATCTGCGTGACCTGCTCGCTCGCGTTCGCCATCGCCTGCTTGGCGCTCTGCCGGCCCTGCAGCGCCTTCTGAATCTCCGTGCCGATCGCCTGGGTAATCTGGTTATAGTTCTGCGTCACGAAGCTGTTGTAGGGATGCTTCGCCTGTTCGAGCACGATGGAGGCGTTGGGCAGCGCCTTCTGCACCTCCGGATCGCCCAGCACGGAAATGCGGATCGGAAGCCAGCCGGTATCGAGCGCCTGGCGCTTCTGCACCTCGGGGCTCAGATAGAAATCGATGAGCTTCGTCGCGAGCGCCGGATCCTTGCAGGTTGCGGTCACCGTCCAGGCATCCGTCCCGTCGATCGAGGCGCTGCCGGCGGGGCCCGCGGGCAGGATGGCACCGCCGAGCTTGCCGATGATCTTCGATTGCTTCGGATCCTGGGCTGGCTTCCACATATAGGGCCAGTTC
>DASZQO010000023.1:0-7336 GCA_035549615.1 Acetobacteraceae bacterium | reverse complement strand
CCTGGCGCGGGACGCTCGCCGCGACCGTGCTGCTGGGGATCGGGCGCGTGGCGTCCTTCATCGGCGTGAGCGTGCTCGGAGCGCTGGTGATCGAAGCGGTGCGCGCCCATGCGGCGATCGGCCTCCTGGTCGGGCTGCTGCTCGCTGCCGCGCCCATCACCGCGCTCTGCCATTGGCTCGAATCAACGCTGGCGCACGAGATGGCCTATCAGTTGCTCGCGCAAATGCGCATCGATCTCTTCGCCGTGCTGGACCGGCTGGCGCCCGCCTATCTGCTGCGCCGCCGCGCGGGCGATCTCGTCTCGCTCGCGACCCAGGATGTCGAGACGATCGAGTATTTCTACGCCCATACCGTGGCCCCGGCGGTGGTGGCGGCGCTGGTGCCGCTTTCGGTGCTCGGCCTGCTTGCTGGAATAGGCTGGCCGCTCGCACTCGTGCTGGTGCCATTCCTTGGCTATGCGCTGCTCTCTCCCATTGCCGGGCGGGCGCGGATCGACCGGCTTGGCGCCGAGGCGCGTGACGCGCTTGGCCTGCTTGGTGCGCATGTGACCGAAACGATCCAGGGGCTTGCCGATCTGCTCGCCTTTCGTGCCATCGGCCGGCGGCGTGAGGCCTTTCTCGCGTCCGCCCGGGACTATGGCGCGATCCGGCTCCGGCTGCTCGCCGATCTCTCCCGCCAGGCGGCCTGGCTCGAAGCAGCGACCAGCCTCGGCGGGCTTGCGGTGGCCATGCTCGGGGCGGCGCGTGTCGCCGATCATCGATTGGCGGCCGGCATCCTGCCGCTGCTCGTGCTGGTTGCGATCGCTTCCTTCCTGCCGGTTTCGGAGATTGCCCAGGTCGGCCGCCAGCTTGCCGATACCATCGCCGCGACCCGTCGCCTCGCCACCGTGGCGCGAGAGAGGGTGAGCATTCTCGATGGGCCCGCCGACCCACCGCTGGCGGCGCGCGGCGGGGCCGAGATTCGCTTCGAGGGAGTGCGCTTTGCCTATCCCGGCCGTGGCCGGCCGGCGCTCGATGATGTCTCCTTCACCGTGCCGGCCGGCGCGACGGTCGCGCTGGTCGGCGCCTCGGGCGCGGGGAAGAGCACGATCGCGTGCCTGCTGCTCCGTTTCTGGGACCCCGATGCCGGGGCGGTGCGGCTCGACGGGGAGGATCTTCGCGCTTTCCGGATCGATGCCCTGCGCCGTCGGATCGCGCTGGTCGCCCAGGACAGCTACCTCTTCAACGACACGCTCGAGGCGAATATCCGGCTCGCCCGCCCCAATGCATCGGAGGAGGCGGTGCGCCGCGCGCTCGATCAGGCCGCGCTCGGGCCCTTTGTCGCCGCCCTTCCCGAAGGGCTTGCCACCAGAGTAGGCGAGCGCGGGGTGCAGCTTTCGGGCGGCCAGCGCCAGCGCATCGCGATTGCCCGCGCCTTCCTCAAGGACGCGCCGGTGCTCGTGCTCGACGAGGCAACCTCGCACCTCGACGCGATCAGCGAGGCCGAGGTGCGTGCGGCCCTTGCGGAACTGATGGAAGGGCGCACCACGCTCGTCATCGCCCATCGGCTTTCGACCATTCGCGCCGCCGATCGCATTCTCGTGCTCGACCATGGAAAGGTGCTCGAGGGCGGCACGCATGCCGAGCTGCTGACGCGCCGCGGCGCCTATGCCCGCCTCGTCGCGCAGCAGGTCGCGACCCGGCGGAACAGTGGATCGCTTCTCGCTTCAGACTGAGACGATCCTCATCGCCGATCCGCAGCATCGAGGCCTCGCAGGATCCGGCGCGCGGATCGTGAATATGCGCCGATGAGTTCGCGCCGGCTTGGGCGGGCTTCGCTTTTCTCAATGAGAGCCGTGAGGCCGTGCCGCGGCGAGAGGGAGCGGACCTATTTCCATTTCTTTGCGCTGGCGATAGGCTTAGGACCAAAGACGGATCGGGGAGGAAGGTTCATGAAGTTCGCGCCAGCGGGCATCGGCGTCGCGCTCACGGCGTTTCTGTTCATGAGTGCCTCGGCAGGAGCGGGACCGGATTATTTCGCGTACAACCTGACCGCGACGACCACCTTCAAGGGGGTCTATCTGGCGCCGGCTGGCGCCGGGCGATGGGGACCGAACCAGGCGCTGAACGACGATGACAAGGAGCTTGATTTCGGCGAACGGCTGACGCTGACAGGGCTCAGCCCGGGAATCTACGATGTGAAGCTGGTGGATGACACCGGACGGACCTGCATCCTGCACGGCGTCAACCTGACGAAGGAGACGAGCTTCGATATCCGTGATAGCAGCCTGACCGACTGCAAATAGGCCCGGCTGCAAAGAGGCGGTTCGGCGCCGCTCAATCGGCGGCGGCGCCGAGAATGCGCCCGTTCTGCTGCTGCAGCAGGACCGCGAGATGCGCGCCTGCCGCTCGTCGCACGCGGAGGCTCAGGGCGTTGCCGTTCCATGTGCCCGGCGAGCGCAGCGAGCGGACGACATTGACTTCCTGAAGTGTGGCGCCACGATTCTCGCCACCGCCGACATAGGTGGTATGGGAATCGTCGAAACCGAACAGCCAAATCCTGGCCGATCCGCTGCCGGACCCCACCGTGATCTCGACCTCGGCACCCCGTGATTCGATCGTGATGGGGACGGCGTGGGCGGCCGCACTTCGGCGGCGCGCAATCGCCGAGAGAAGGGCGCGCCGATCCGAGCCGACCACCTGATCGCGGCCATCCACCACCGCTTCGGGCGTGTAGACTTCGCTTTTGTCAGCGAGCGAGGCATACCATTGCTGCCTCTCGGTTGCGGCGGGGAGAGAGAAGGGATCGACCCAGCCGGTTCCGTTCCAGTAGGTGACATGGAGATCGAGCGGGAGGAGGTTGGCCTCCTTGCTCCTGAGCTCTTTCAGCAGGGCATCTGCGGGCGGACAGGAGGAGCAGGCTTGCGAGGTAAAGAGCTCGACCACCACCGGCCGTGCCTCCGCAACAGCCGGCAGAAGAAGGATCAGGGCAGTGATCGCCGTGCGGATCATGGAGCCCGCCTTTGCAGCCGGGAACGCCGATCCGCGAAGGCGACCCCATTTTGAGGAACAAAACACAGGCATGCTCAGCCTCCCGGCCTCTGTTCCAGGCCTGATTTTGTGAACGGTTTCAAAATATTGACAGGTTGGTCCCGGAGCTCACCGGGCCGCGGCGCGGGTCCGCGCGGGGCGGAAAGATCGCCCCGGGCCCGGTGGCTCACGCAGCAGGCGCTCATGATTCCCGGCAACCCGTTCCCGCCATCGCGCATTCTCGTCTGAAGCTCTCCACCCATTTCGTCTCGCTTGGGCGAGGCGTTACAGACGGGTCAAAGCCCGAGGGGAAGTCTCGGAATTGATCGAGAGCACAAAACCAGAGCGGGATGATCAAAAATCATCACGCTCTGGTCCAGAAAACGGGAAAAGTCTTCTGGCTTCCTTTTCTTCAGAAAAAGGAGGGTGCTTCTGATCCTTTTCCGGATGATCGCGTGAGGATGCCCGACGTGGCGATCGCGATCGGGCATCCTTGTATCAAATGAATCAAGCGGCTTGCGAATCCGCCCTCCCGTCGGCCATCCTTGCCAAAGGAACGCCCAACAACAGGAAATTTGGGTTTGGCGCGTGTTCGGTCAGGGCGCTCACCCATCCGATGGCGCAAGATCGGGAGGGAGAATCGTCCGACTCGGCGGCTGCGGCCGTTACAGGGGGCAGGAGAGTCCCGCAAAGCGGGATTCTTGCGAAACTCTTTGCCTGGCGTGGCCGCCGGCCTTGCCGCAAGCCTTCTTCTCTCAGGCTGCTCGTCGCTTCTGACCGAAAGCTCCGCCGCCGGGGCGGGTGTCGCAGCGGCAGGGATCTCGAGCGCCGTTACGAACAATGGTGCCGTTGCCGCGGGAATCGGGATCGGTGCGCAGGCGGTGACGCTCGCGGGCGTGCAATATGTCGAGAGGCGTGTGCAAAACGCCGAGCAGACGGAGATCGCAAGCGCCGCCGGGCCGCTCCCTGTCGGCGGGGTCGCTGATTGGCATATCGTCCACGACATTCCGATCGAGGCGAACGAGCATGGGCAGGTGACCGTCAGCCGCGTGATCGTGGCCGATGGGAACGCGCTCTCCTGCAAGGAGATCGTCTTCTCGGTCGAGACAACCGAGAACAAGAAGCCGCGCCAGGATTTCTACACCGCGAGCATATGCCGCGACGGCGCGCAATGGAAATGGGCCACTGCCGAGCCCGCGGTCGCCCGCTGGGGATCGCTGCAATGAGGCCATGGGCCCTGCTGGCCGCTCTCCTTCCGCTGAGCGGGTGCAACTCCGTGGGCACCGCGGCCGGCGCGGTCGCTGGCCTGGCGAGCGGCAGCGGCACCGCCAACCCGGCCTTGGGCGCGGCCGTGGGCCTCGGCACCAAGGCGGCCGTGGATTCTCTGGTAAAATATATCGGTCGCGAGCGGGCCGGGAGCGAACAGGATGCGATCGCCGAGATCGCCGGCACCTTGCCTGTTGGCGGCACCGCGCCATGGAAAATCCGCTACATGATCCCGATCGGCGATGAGCACGGAACGCTGCGAGTCGTGCGAACGATCGACACCCCGCTCGCGGCGTGCCGGGAGATCGTCTTCACCGTGATCGACGGCAAAGAGCGCGCCCATTACGTCACGACAGAATGCCATGACGGCACGCAATGGCGATGGGCGCTCGCCGAGCCGGCGACCTCGGCATGGGGCTTCCTGCAATAGACCGATTGAACGGAATCGGCTGATGGCGTGAAGATGCTCGCAGAAACAAAAAGAGAGCCGAATGCGTTCGCTGCAGATTCTCGCGCTCCCGGATCGCTCTGCGCTCCCGTCAAGCGTGATCTGCTCTCTCGCGCGCTCACCATTTGTTTTCCCGCGTGAATGAGATCTGCGGCGGCTCCACCGCCGGCTGTCACGCTCCGCAGGCTGCTATCTCTGGCCCGGCCTGGGTGAAAGACCGGCCGGCGGCTGGGCAAAAGCGAGCACACCGCGCGTGTAGGTCTCGACCACCTCGCTGAAAGGCGTTCCATCGGGCAGTGTCAGCACTGCGCGGTGCTCGAAGAGGTCGCGGGGAATGGGCAGCGGTCCACCCCCCATCTTCGGCAAGGGGGCGCCCATCTCCCAGCCTTCCGGCAGCGGTGACCAGAGGAGTTTTGCCGAGAGCGTCGTGCGGCGAAAATGGAGCGCGAGGACAGCCCGGCCGAATGCGATGTCGGTGGTGTCGAGCGCGTGGTTCATCTCCGGCGTCAGCCGGGCGGGCACGTACCAATTGTCGGCCACCGAAAGGACATGGGCACCGCAGACGAGTCTGACCCGGCGATAGCGGATGGGAGTCGTTGGCCCGACGGCAAGGAGGCGGCGCTGCGCCTCCGTCGGCGCTTTCTCGACCCCCCGGACGCGCTCGGCGACGATGCGCGCCGGCGAGGCGAGATGATGGGCAGCGCACCAGCGATCGAGGGTCAGGGTCGCGCTGTCATGGCTCAGAAGATCGGCGTTCAAAGTCTCGATCAGGGAGAGCGCTTCCAATCGGGTGGTGAAATTATCCTGCCAGGCGGGTGGCTCTCCGGCCGCTGCGCCAACGGCGCTCCCCATGAGAACAAGCCCAAGGGCCACACAGGGGCTATGGATGCCAAGCCTCATCCTTGTCCCAATCTTCGCTGGTCAGCGCCGCGGGGCTGCCGGCCAGGACCGGACGCCGGATCGGCAAGAGCCGCAAATCATCGCAAGGAGGAAGGGAGGAAAGTCAAACCCCGTCTTCCTTCCCTATTCGGCGTGAACCGGCTGCTCACGGAGCTGTGGAAAATCGAATTCGGCCACATGCCGGGCGAATTTGGCCAGCCTTCCGGGAGCATCCATTCTTGGGAGCAGGACTTCGATGAGGCTTGCGCCGTTATTTCTTTCCGCTGCCGCGATCGCGGCGGCGAGTTCCTCTTCCGTCGCCGCAACATGGGAACGAATACGCTCTGCCAGGCCAAACATGCCTGGCGCCGCGCGATAGGCCCAGGGCTGAATATCGTTATAGGCGGCTTCCGCGCCGAGGATCAGCCGCTCGATCGTGTAGCCGTCATTGTTGATGAGGAAAATGATGGGATTCAAGTCCAGCCGCAGGATCGTGGACAATTCCTGCACCGTCATCTGGAACCCGCCATCACCGATGAAGAGAATCTGCCGCCGGTTCGGTTCGGCGAGGCAGGTGCCCAAAGTGGCCGGGAGCGCATAGCCGAGGGATGCCCAGATCGGTTGCGAGATGAATATCGTATTCTCCGGCAGCGGCAAGGTGCCAGCGGCGAAGGAACAGGTTCCGGCATCCGCGAGGATGACATCGCCCGGCCGGAGGAGATCGCGAATCTTTGCCCAGAAGGAATCCTGCGTGAGCCTGCCCGGATTGCCTGCCCGATCCACGCCGCCCGCGGATGCAGGCCGGTGCGGCGCAGGCGGGGCCGCACCCCGGGGTGCAGCGGCAAGGAGCTTCTCCAGCAGATCGCGCGACATCACGCGCCTGTGGCTCGTATCTCCGACCGTGACGTCGAATGGCTGAACGTCGATCAGGAATGCCGCCCCAAGATCGTGGGTGAAGAAGCCGGTTGAAACATCCGTGAAACGCGCGCCGATCGCGATGAGACAATCAGACTGCTCCACCGCCTCGCGGACCTCCGGCGCCGAGCCGGCGCCACGATAGGACCCTATCGCATGGGGATGACGGTCGGAGACAATGCCCTTGGCCGGCGCCAGGCTGACGATCGGCATGCCGTAGGTTTCCGCAAGCCGGACAACGAGCGCGGTGAGGTCGAACCGGTCAACATCAGCATCGATCAGCAGGGCCGGCCTCCTGGCCTTGGCCAGGCGGTGAGTGATATCGGACACCGCCTGCGAAAGTCCGGCCGAATGGCTCAGAGGCAGGTGAAGATCCAAGGAGGACACGATATCCGGGCTTTCGGCGGCGATAAGGTCTGATGGAAACTGAATATAGACCGGACGCTTTTCCAGCCAGCAGGCACGCAATACACGGTCGATCTCCGCAGCGGCATTCCCGGGTTCCAGCCGAGCCTGGGCGACGGTGAACTGCGCATAGCAAGCAAGCATATTCTCGAAATTGCCATCGGCCAGGCTGTGATGCATGAGCGCGCCACGGCGCATCGCTTCGAGAGGCGGTGTTGCCGTGATGCAGATGACCGGTACGCGCTCCGCGTACGCTCCGGCAATGCCGGAGAGGGCGGCAAGCTCTCCGACACCGTAGGTTGTTGAGAGGGCACCGATCCCGGCAAGGCGCGCATAGCCGTCCGCCGCGTAAGCGGCATTCAGCTCATTGCAGCAGCCAACGTACGCGAGATGCGGCGCCTGAGCCACCTGTTC
>DASZQO010000022.1:0-8548 GCA_035549615.1 Acetobacteraceae bacterium | reverse complement strand
TCGGCGGCACGATCATCAATGCCGATGCAATGCAGCTCTATCGCGAGCTTCGCATCCTCACCGCCCGGCCGACGGAGGAGGAGGAAGCCCGCCTGCCCCACCGCCTCTATGGCGTGAGGCCGGCCGCCGAGCCCGCTTCCGCGGCCTGGTGGCGCGAAGCGGCGCTCGCGACGATGGCGGAGGCCCGCGATGCCGGGCGGCTTCCGATCCTTTGCGGCGGCAGCGGGCTCTATCTTGCGGCATTGATCGACGGGCTCTCGAAAATACCCGCAATCGCGCCCCCGGCGCGGGCCGAGGCGCGGGCGTTGCTCAGCGCCCTCGGCCCGGCCGGCCTGCATGCCCGTCTCACTGAAATCGATCCGGCGACCGCGGCACGGCTGCGTCCGACCGACTCCCAGCGTCTCGCCCGCGCCTTCGAAGTCTGGCTTTCGACCGGGCAAGGTCTCGCAGCCTGGCAAGCCGAGGGACTGGATGCGGCCCATTCATGGCACTTCCGCGCAATTCTGCTTGATCCGCCTCGGGCGGTGCTGCGCGCGGCGATTGCCCGCCGGTTCGGGGCGATGCTCGGGGCCGGCGCGCTCGAGGAGGTGCGGGCGCTGCTCGCCCTGGGGCTGGACCCGAGCCTGCCGGCGCTCCGCGCTCATGGCGTGCCGGAACTTTCCGCCCATCTCGCCGGAACGCTCGATCTCGCGGAGGCCGCTTCTCGGGCGGTGCTCGTCACCGGCCAGTACGCGAAGCGCCAAAGCACTTGGTTCCGCCATCATGCACTGGCCGTTCCGGCACGGACACATATGATCCATGCGCGAATCGCAAGTGAAACGCAATTTTCGCAAAAAGAACTCTCTCAGCTGGTCACTTTCATTCAAAACACGGGTTGACGGGCCGTTCCGGGCAAGGCCTAATGATTCTGGCTCCGGATCCTGTCCGTGCCTTCGCGGCATGGGGAGAGGTGTCTCTAAAAATGTGACGACCGCGTCGGCGTGCCGTGCTTCAAGTCAACAGAAGCGGCGCCCGGGCGGATATCCTGAGGAAAGATGGGCATGGTGACGGCACCAGAGAAACCGGGGGCAGAAGTCCTGCTGCAAGTGCTCAAGGACCAGGGTGTCGAAGTCATCTTCGGCTATCCCGGCGGCGCTGTGCTGCCGATCTATGATGCGCTCTTTCGCCAGAACGCGATCCGCCACGTTCTCGTGCGCCACGAGCAGGGTGCCGTGCATGCCGCCGAAGGCTACGCCCGTTCGACGGGGCGCGTCGGCGTCGTGCTCGTCACCAGCGGCCCGGGGGCGACCAATGCCGTTACCGGGCTTGTCGATGCGCTGATGGATTCGATCCCGGTGGTCTGCCTTACCGGCCAGGTGCCGACGCATCTCATCGGCAACGATGCTTTCCAGGAGGCCGACACCACCGGCATCACCCGTCCGGCCACCAAGCACAATTACCTCGTCAAGCGGCCGGAGGATCTCGCCCGCGTCGTGCATGAAGCCTTTCTCGTCGCGCGTTCTGGCCGGCCCGGCCCGGTGGTGATCGACCTGCCGAAGGACATCATGATCAACAAGGCGCCCTATGCGCCGCCGCTGTCGGAGGGCCATCCGAGCTACCACCCGCGCACCGAGCCCGACCCGGCTGCGATTGCCCGCGCCGTTGGCATCCTCAAGGCGGCGAAGCGGCCCATCGTCTATACCGGCGGCGGGGTCATCAACAGCGGCGAGGAAGCCGCCCAGCTTCTGAACCGCTTCATCCGCCTCAGCGGCTTTCCCTGCACCTCGACCCTGATGGGCCTCGGCGCCTTTCCGGCCTCGGATCCGCGCTTCCTCGGCATGCTCGGCATGCATGGCACCTATGAGGCCAATCTCGCTATGCATGGGGCGGACGCGATGCTGGCGATCGGCGCGCGGTTCGATGACCGGGTGACCGGGCGGCTTAACGCCTTCAGCCCGAACGCGCGAAAAATCCACGCCGATATCGATCCCTCCAGCATCAACAAGAATGTGCCGGTCGAGGTACCGATCGTTGGCGATGCCGGCCGGGTGCTGGCGGCGCTGATTGCGGCGTGGGAGGCGGACACCACCACATCGGACCGCGAGGCGCTCGCCGCCTGGTGGCGCCAGATCGATGAATGGCGCGCGAAGGAATGCCTGCGCTTCACGCAGGATCAGGCGCAGGGCGCGCTGATCAAGCCGCAGCATGCCATTCGCCGCCTCTACGAGATCACGCAGGAACTTGGCCGCGAGGTCTTCATCACCACCGAAGTGGGCCAGCACCAGATGTGGGCTGCTCAGCATTTCCGCTTCGAGCGGCCACGCCGCTGGATGACCTCGGGCGGCCTTGGCACCATGGGTTACGGGCTGCCAGCCGCGATCGGCGTGCAGATCGCCCACCCCGAGGGGCTCGTCATCGATATTGCCGGCGAGGCGAGCATCCTGATGAACATCCAGGAGATGAGCACCGCCGCGCAGTACCGGCTGCCGGTGAAGATCTTCATCCTCAACAACCAGTACATGGGCATGGTGCGACAGTGGCAGGAGCTGCTGCATGGTGGCCGCTATGCCGAAAGCTACATGGCCGCGCTGCCGGATTTCGTGAAGCTCGCCGAGAGCTTCCATGCCACGGGCCTGCGCGCCGAGAGCGTCGATCAGCTCGATGGGGTGATCCGCGCGATGCTCGCAGCCGAGGGCGCGGTGATCGCTGATATCGCGGTCGATCCGAGAGAGAATTGCTTCCCGATGATCCCCTCGGGCGCCGCTCACAACGATATGATTCTTTCCGCCGCGACCGAGGGCCGTGCCGCCGGCATCACCGATCCAGGCCTGGTGCTGGTCTGACGCATGACGGCCAATGAGGGGCTTCGTTCCGCAACCATTTCCGTCCTGGTCGAAAACGAGCCCGGCATCCTCGCGCGCGTCGTCGGGCTCTTCTCCGGCCGCGGCTACAATATCGACAGCCTTACCGTCGCCCCGGTGGACGATACCGGGACGAAGAGCCGCATCAACATCGTCACCTCCGGCACCGAGATGGTCATCGAGCAGATCAAGGCGCAGCTCGACCGGTTGGTCCCCGTCTATCGCGTTTCCGATCTCGGTCGTGAAGGCCCGTACATCGCCCGCGAGATGGCGATGATCAAGGTGGTCGGCAAAGGCGAGGTGCGGGCCGAAGCGCTGCGCATCGCCGAGGCCTTCCGTGCCCGCGTCATCGACGCGACGACCGAGAATTTCATCTTCGAGCTCACCGGGGACACCGACAAGCTCGATGCGTTCCTCGCCCTGATGCGCCCGCTCGGGCTTGCCGAGGTTTCGCGTACCGGCGTTGCGGCGATCGCGCGCGGGACGAAGACCATTTGAACGCCATGTTCGAGTACGCATGCGCATGCAGGGATCAAATCGTTCCTGAATAAGTATGATTTTCGGGCGCTGGAAATCCGCGCTTTTGTTCTTCGCATCGTTGCCCTGCCGAAGTCGCGGGGTCGGGGGCGATGGCGTGCGCGCCGGCGGCGGACATCTCCCGGGCGGGGACCAATGAAACGGCGGATCCGAACCCCGGGAGGTTTCTGTGAAAACGTAACGATATCATGTGCTTGATCAGGAAAGAGGGGCTCGGGATCGCGGGCGCCAAGCTTGACTTTCATCCACGTCGATGGGCAAAGGACAGCCCCAAAAGGAGCGGAGATAGTGATGCGCGTCTATTATGACCGTGACGCCGATGTGAACCTGATCAAGGGCAAGAAGGTCGCGGTGGTCGGCTACGGCAGCCAGGGTCACGCCCATGCCAACAATCTCAGGGATTCAGGCGTCAAGGAGGTCGTCGTCGCTTTGCGCAAGGGTTCCGCAGGCGTAGCGAAGGCCGAAGCCGCGGGACTGAAAGTCCTTGATGCATCCGCCGCAGCGAAGTGGGCGGATGTCGTCATGGTGCTCACCCCCGATGAAGGCCAGGGCGATCTCTATCGTGAGCATCTCGGCCCCAACATGCGCGGCGGCGCGGCGCTCGCCTTCGCCCACGGGCTCAATATTCATTTCAACCTGATCGAACCGCGCCCCGATATCGATGTCTTCATGATCGCGCCGAAAGGCCCCGGCCATACAGTGCGTAGCGAGTACGAGCGTGGCGGCGGCGTGCCCTGTCTTGTCGCGGTGGCACAGAACCCTTCGGGCAATGCGCTCGAGGTCGCGCTCTCCTATGCCTCGGCGATCGGCGGCGGCCGCGCCGGCATCATCGAAACGACCTTCAAGGAAGAATGCGAGACCGATCTCTTCGGCGAACAGACGGTGCTTTGCGGCGGTCTCGTCGAGCTGATGAAGGCCGGCTACGATACCCTCGTCGCCGCCGGCTATGCACCCGAGATGGCCTATTTCGAGTGCGTGCATGAAGTGAAGCTGATCGTCGACCTCATCTATGAGGGCGGCATCGCCAACATGAATTATTCCATCTCCAACACCGCCGAGTACGGTGAATATGTCTCCGGTCCGCGGGTTATCGATTCCGGCGTGCGCGAGGCGATGAAGGAAGTGCTGGCGGATATCCAGTCCGGCCGCTTCGCGCGCCAATGGATGCTCGAGAACAAGGTCAACCAGACGAGCTTCAAGGCGATGCGCCGGCAGATGGGTGAGCATCCGATCGAGCAGATCGGCGAGAAGTTGCGCGCGATGATGCCCTGGATCGCCAAGAACCGTCTGGTGGACAGGAGCCGGAACTAGTACAAAACGTTCCGCGGCCTCACTCAATGTGGCTTCCGGCGGAAACGGGGCGCCTCCCGCGGGGCGCCCCGGCGCGAGACGGTTCGCCGAGGCCATATTGATCTCAGGGAGATGGACGATGCGGATTGGCGTGCCCAAGGAGATCAAGACGCACGAGTACCGCGTCGGCATGATTCCGGCGAGCGTGCACGAGGCTGTCCGTCACGGCCATGAGGTGCTGGTTCAGGCGGGTGCGGGTGCCGCGATTGGCTATCCTGACACCGCCTACCGCACGGCCGGCGCCACGATCCTGCCCGATGCCGCTTCGGTGTTCGCCGCCGCGGAGCTGATCGTCAAGGTGAAGGAACCGCAGGCGGAAGAGATTGCGCGGCTTCGCCCGGACCAAGTGCTTTTCACTTATCTCCATCTCGCCGCTGACAAGCCTCAGGCCGAAGGGCTGATGCGTTCGGGCGTCACCGCTATCGCCTATGAGACGGTGACGGACCGGAACGGCCGGCTGCCCCTGCTCGCCCCGATGAGCGAGGTGGCTGGGCGCATGTCCATCCATGTCGGCGCCCATTGCCTGGAAAAGGAGCAGGAGGGGGAGGGTATTCTCCTTGGCGGCGTGCCCGGTGTGCCGGCGGCCAAGGTGGTGGTGCTCGGCGGCGGCGTCTCGGGCACCAATGCCGCCCGCGTCGCCATGGGCATGGAAGCGCAGGTCACCGTGATCGATCGCTCGCTCGCCCGCCTCCAGGAACTCGATCTCCTCTTCGGCGCGCGTATCCAAACGCTGTTCGCGACCACCGATGCGATCGAGTCCGCCGTTGCCGATGCCGATCTCGTGATTGGCGCTGTGCTGGTTCCCGGCGCGGCGGCGCCGAAGCTGGTCTCACGGACGGTGGTGAGGCAGATGCGGCCAGGCGCCGTCATCGTCGATATCGCGATCGACCAGGGCGGCTGCTGTGAGACGTCACATCCGACCACGCACAACAGCCCGACCTACCTTGCCGAGGGCGTCGTGCATTACTGTGTCGCCAACATGCCAGGAGCCGTGGCACGTACCGCAGCCGCGGCACTCAACAACGCGACCCTGCCTGCGATCCTCGCCATCGCCGACCGGGGCTGGCGAAGGGCGCTTCGCGAGGACGCGCATCTTGCCGACGGGCTCAATGTTCATGCCGGCGCCATCACGCATCCGGCTGTCGCGCGCGATCTCGGGCTCGCGCCCCTCCCGCTGGAGCGTGCGCTCGCCGCGGCCTGAAATCAGCCTCCCGCCTTTGCCGCGGCGGCAGCGCGCGCGGCCTGCAGCTCCGTCCAGCCGGGGGCCCATCGCAGTGCCTGCCGATAGCGGTGCAGGGCTAGCCCCCACTTCCCCTCAGCGGCGAACGCGTCTCCTTCCGTCTTCAAGGGATCGGCCCAGTGCGGAGACAGGTGATGCGCGATCTTAAGCCGCGCCATCGCCTCCGCGATCCTGCCGTGGCGCAGGAGAGCCATCCCCTCATGCGCGTAAGCGAAGGCGAGATCGGGTGCAACCGCTTCGGCATGGCGATAGGCGTGCTCCGCATCCTGCCAGCTTCCTGTGCGGTCGATGGCATCGGCCAGGAACGCCCGGCAGCGGACGAATCTCGGGTCGCTCAAGAACGCGAGCGCGTCGGCCATGCGCCCGACCAGGGCATAGGCATGGCCGAGATTGCATTCGGAGTCCGGAAAATAGGCCTGCAAGACGGGCGAGGCATGCCACAATTTGTCGGCCGCCTCGAACATCCCGACCGCTGCCTTGTCATTGCCGGCCTCAATTGTCCGGAGCCCACCGAGCACCTCTTCATCGTAGGGAGTGGTCACGTCGGACACCGGCGATTCCAGCAGATACTGCGCTACGGCCGCCCAGTCATGCCGCACCGCCTCCTGCTCGGCGATCCAGGAGCTGAGATCGTACTCCGCCCCCTCGCGCTGCGCCACGCGGCGGTCGGCCAGCAGCCCGGCGATCACCGCGCCGGGATCGAGCGTGAGCTGGGCGAAGTTGGTATAGTCGTAAAGTGTCGGTCTGGAGCCGAACAGGATACCGCTCGCTGCTTTCTTCATAGCGATGCCGGAGCGATAGGCCGTCTCCTCGCTCTCGGTTTGCTCAAGCACGCTGACAAGATTGTTCCAGGCGCGCCAGTCATGGGGATTGAACTGCAGGGCCAGACGAAAGCGGCTCGCGGCGTCTTCACTCTGGTTCAGGCTGAGGAAAGTCTCTCCCCAGAGATTGGCAAGGGCGGCGCGGTCCGCATCGCTCACCCGTGGAAACGTGTTGCGGATAAAACTGAGGCCTTCGTCAAGCCGGCTGGAGTTTAGAAGATAGCTCGCGTAGAGACTGGGCTGGGCGCGCGCGAACACATATTCGGCGGCCTGGCGGGCTAGCATGTCGATATCGTCTTCGCTTCCCGAGAAGCTCGCGGGCGCGATCCCGTCTCCGCGGATGGTGAGCGAGACGGTTTTGGGCCCTGTTCTGACCAGTGCGCCATCAATATAGAGATCATGACCGAAGAGGCGGCGCAGCCCATTGCTGATCTCGGCGAGTGAGAGGCCCGTCTCGGGCAGGCGGATCTCGACCGCATCGGACCATGCCCCGGTGATCCTGCGCCGGGCCGCGGCGACCTGTGTGGCATCCTGCATCGTCAGCAACGCATCGAGGACCTTGCCGGCGACCACCGTGCCCTGCAGCCCGCCCGCCGCCAGAGAGGCGGGCGCCTGGAAAGCGTTGACGATCACGGACTGCGTGGTGATCGCGCTCCACCACAAGGCGACGACGCCGCTCGCGACCGCCAGCCCGACGACGATGAAAGCCGCCTGGGCGACGACCCGAAAGATGTCGCTGACATGCTTGATCCTGGCGGCACGGAGCGAAAGAGCCCGCTCCTCGTGGAAATAGGCGATCTGGAGATCGACGAAGGTCTTGTGCGAGGCGAGAAAGGCCGCCGCCGCCCTGGGCCCCTCGGGGTCGTGCATGGCGATGTCGAGGGCATGGCTGGTGGCAAGATCGGCCGACAGGCGGGCGGAGGCTTGCCCTTCCGCCTCGATGCCGGCCGGAATGATGCTCTCAGACACGAATCAATTTTTGTATCCGATATGGACGCAAAGTCCAGCATTTGAGGCCGCGGCGCGCGGCAAGAGGGGAAAAGAGCATTGATCGGGAAAGCCCCGGTTGACAGGCGGGCGGCTTTTCATACGGTTCCTTTTCGATGTTCCGCTGGATTGTCTCTCGCAACGAAATGGGGCGGGAAGAAGCAGGAACGTTCTCGCGGCCAACCGTTCCAGCGCACTGGTCGCGCCGAAATGCCCGGCCCCTGCCAGCGGCCGCGAGAAAAAAGGGAAACGAGGAAACCGCTGAGATGCGAAACAAGAGCCCAACAATGCCCCTGACCCGGAGAGCCGGGTTCTCTTATCACGAGCGGCTTGGGGCGAGCATCGAGGCGGCATCGGATCGTCTGCGCACGGGAAGCGAGAGACTTTTGCGACTCTCCCCTTAGAAGCGGCGCGGGGTTGAGGGCGGGGGAACGGCGCATGCCTGAGCGGATCCTCCCTTCCGCGGCGATCGTCCGCGCCGCCCCTCACCCGGGCCCCGCGCGCAGGATTTCGCGCCGGCACGCGCGCCGGTTCGGCGACGAGTATATCTTCAAATATGTTATGCTGAGCCCTGCTGTCCTTTGGGTGGTCGCGCTCACCTTTTTCCCGCTCTTCGAGGTCATTCGCTACAGCTTTGCGAACTACGTGCTCGGGGAGGGAATCACGGGCTATGTCGGTTTTTCCAACTATGCCAAGGTCCTGGATTCGGCGCGGTTCTGGAACAGCATCCTCATCACGGTGATCTATGTCCTGCTCACCGTGCCGATCGAGGT
>DASZQO010000021.1:0-11110 GCA_035549615.1 Acetobacteraceae bacterium | reverse complement strand
TGACACGCCCCACCAGCGCATTCATCGGCGGCTCGCCGAAAAAAGTGGCAACAAACAGGTTTTTCGGCCGGTCGCGCAACTCGTCCGGCGAGCCAAACTGCTCGAGAACGCCGGCCTCCATCACCGCGATGCGATCGGCGAGCGCATGCGCCTCCGTCTGATCGTGGGTTACGAATACGGTCGTGAGACCCCGCTCGCTTAGATAGGCCTTCACCCGGCCACGCAGGATGGCACGAAGCTGCGGCTCCAGCTGACTCATCGGCTAGTCGAGCAGATGCAGATCGGCATCGCGCACGAGCGCACGCGCAAGCGAAGCACGCTGCTGCTGCCCGCCGGAGAGCGAAGCGGGGCGGCGATGAAGGATGGCGCCGATTTCAAGCATCTCGGCGACGGCGCGCACGCGCTCACTTGCCTTTTGTCGTTCGGCGCGGGTGGCGCGCAACGCAAAACCGATATTCTCGGCCACCGTCAGCGGTGGATAGAGGGCGTAGCCTTCGAACGCCATAGCCACACGACGCCTGGCCGGCGGCAGGGGGTCGATGCGCCGTCCAGCGAGGGTGATGGCACCGCCGCTCACAGGCTCGAACCCCGCGATCATACGCAGGGTGGATGTCTTGCCGCAGCCCGAGGAGCCAAGCAGGGCGATTGTCTCGCCCTGGCGCACTTCGAGATCAAGGCCCCGCACGGCCCGGACGGGCGGCTTTCCGAATCGCTTATAGGTCTTATCCAGCTTCGATAGAACGAGGCTCATGCTACCATTTCCGTGCGCGCATCAGAGACAGCGAGTCTGCGGCCGCTTGCCGGATCGAAAAGTACCGCATGACGGGCTCCGGCAATCGATACGAAGGTTCCCGGGATCGGGGCGGCGCCAGCCATGCTTGCCACAAGCTCGGTGCCATCGGCCGTGCGCAGAAGCAGCACGCATCGTTCATGAAGCGGCGTCACGGCAAGGATCTCGGCATGAGCTTTGCCAGACGCCGGAGACGCAATCAGGACATCCTCGGGCCGCACGCCGAGGAGCAGCGTTTCCAGGCGCGTTATGTTGAGATCGGGAAAGCCGGACACCATCCCGGCTGCCTCGGCGCGAACCCGGTTGCCTTCCTGCACGAGGCGCGCGGAAAGCAGATTCATTGGCGGATCGCCAAACAATTGCGCCACTGGCACGGTAGCGGGCGCTCCATAGACCTCCTCGGCGGGTGCATCCTGAAGCACCAGCCCCTCTCGCAGGACGACGACACGGTCAGCGAGCGCCATCGCCTCGCGGAAATCCTGAGTGACGAAGATCACGGCCGCTCCGGTCTTGCGCAGAAGGGGTGGAAGCTCCAGCCGCATTTCATAGCGCAGCTTGGCGTCTACATTGCGCAGCGGATCGTCGAGCAGAAGGACCGGCGGCTCGGCTACCAGAGCACGCGCGAGCGCTGTGCGCTGTTTCTGGCCGTTGGATAGCTCCCTCGGAAGATGGCCAAGCACATGATCGATGCGCAGCAGGTCTGCAACCCTGCGCACCTTGGTCTCGATCTCCGGCATCCGCAACCGGCGTGCTCGGAGCGGGCTCGCGATATTTTCATATGCGGAGAGATGCGGATAAAGGGAGAAATTCTGGAAAGCCATGCCGAGCGGCCGATGCTCCGGCCCGAGATCCTGCACGTCCTGCCCATCGATACGAACGACACCGCTCGCCGCCGGCTCGACCCCGGCGATGGCGCGCAAAAGTGTCGTCTTGCCGGCCCCGGAGGGGCCAAACAGAACCACTGTCTCCCCCGCCGCAACGCGGCAATCGATACCCCGCAGCACTTCGGTATGGCCGAAGCGAACGCGAATGCCGGAGACTTCGAGCCCGTTCATCCTTTCACGGCTCCAAGGCTCAATCCTTCCACAAGCCAGCGCTGGGCGTAGAGCGCAAGGGCCAATGTCGGCAGGATGGAGAGCACGATCGCGGCTGCGATCTGGCCGTACTGGATGCCGGCAGCGGTGACGAAGGCCAGCGCGCCCACCGTGACCGGCTGTTTGTCAGCCGAGGCGAGCACAAGCGCGAAAACGAAATTGTTCCAGGCGAAGATAAAGGCGAGCAGACCGGCCGCGGCGATGCCGGGGCGCGCCAGGGGTACCGCGATGCGCGTGAAGGTGCGCCACCAGGAATGGCCGTCGACGCGATAGGCATGTTCGATATCGGGACTCGTATCTTCGAAGTAGCCGCGTACAATCCAGAGAATCAGCGGCAGCGTGATAAGCTGATAGACCCAGATGAGGCCGCCATAGGTGTCAGTGAGGCCAAGGATCTGGAAATAGAGGGATAGTGGCAGCAGAACGAGAAGCGGCGGGGCGAAACGGAAGGAAAGGAGGGTGAAGGCGATGCTTTCGCCGAGCCTGAAGCGATAGCGCGCGAAAGCATAGGCCGCCGGAACACCAAGAACGAGAGAAGCCGCGACAGAGGCGACCGAGAGCAGCAGAGAGTTCCCGAGATTCCTGAGAAACGTGATATCGAGCGTGCCCGAGCTCGTGGCGAGCTTGCCCGAGAGCAGCGCCACGTAGTTCGAGAGAGTCGGCGTGAACCCGAGCCTTGGCGGAATGCGCAGGATATCTGCATTCGTTTGGAACGACATCAGCAGGATCCAAAGGATCGGAAACAGGAAGAATAGCAGGATAAGCGCCAGCGCACTGCCGCGCAGAATGCGGATGGTTGACTCACGCATGACCCTGTCTGCGCTCCCTGAGCTTGTGCCATTGCCTGACGAACCGATCAGAAAGGAAGTAGGTTATCACCCAAAGTACCATCAGAAGAGCCGCCGAACGGCCGACATTTGTGTACTGGAAGAATTCGAGATAGGCGCGTACCTGGAAGACCATGAGCGAATCGCCTGGTCCGCCTTGTGTCATGGCATAGATGATATCGAACTGCTGGATCGAATCGAGCAACCGGAACAGACAGGCGGTGACGATGAAGGGAGAAAGCATCGGCAGCGTGACACGAAAGAAGACGAAGCGGGCCGGCACGCCATCGAGCTGCGCTGCCTCGAATGGCGCAGGCGGAAGGCTGCGCAGCCCGGCCAGAAGCAGGATCATGATGAAGGGTGTATAGACCCAAATGTCGACAAGGACGACGGTGAGCATCGCCGTGTGCGGGTCCGACGCCCATTTGAAGTTGTTGAGTCCGATCAGCGAGACGGCCCAGGAGAGCACTCCGAAGCCGGGATTTGTCATCAGCTTCCACATCAATGAGGCAAGAGCCGGCGCCGTCATCAAAGGCAGCATGAGAACCACCGAGATGACGTTGTTGACGAACGTTCTTTCGCGCAGCAAAAGGGCGATCGCAAGACCGAGCAGGAGCTCTATGCCTACGGTTGCTGCCGTGTAGATGACCGATACTTCAACCGTGTTCCAGAACGACGGATCAGATAGGAAAGAGAGATAATTCCCGAACCCGATGAAGGCGCGGCCTGTGGGAAAGGCAAGGTTGTAACGCTGCAGGCTATAGATCGCCGACGCCACGAATGGGATCACAATGCCCACGCACACGAGGAGCGAGGGTAGACTCAGAAGATACGGAAGCAGGTGGCCTACCCGCCATCGCTTCGCTGGAACAGGAAGGGCGAAATCGCTCATCGGACACTCCCGAGGCGACGCACGGGGTTTCCCCCGCGCGTCTCTGGATTGGATCAGCCGATGCCGGCGTCACGCAGCTCTCGATTGATGGTGGCCGCGAGCTGGTCGAGTCCTTCACTGACCGCAACCTCCTTGGCGACCATACGCTGGAGCGCCGCCGCCCATTCGGTTGTCACGTTGAAAAAGAGCGGCTGCGGTGTGAAATAGATTTTCGCGTCCGGCGCCGTTGCCTGGTACGTTTCAAGATAGCCGGGATAGGAACCGCTGATGCGATCCTGAAAGACCTTGTCCGCCCAAACGCTTGCGCGCACGGGATCGACAAGATCCTTCTTGCGGGCGCCGAACATGTCATGCTGCTTCGAGGTTGCCCACTGAATGAAGTACCAGGCAGCATCCTTGGCATTGGAGAAGTTGGAGAGTGCAAGCGACCAGATCCAGATGTTGGATGTCGGGTCCTTCGCCTCCGGGTTGGGCGCAATTGGCGCATAGCCGATATGGCCTGCTTCCTTGTTACCTGCGCCATTCATGAAATAGCCAAGGATATCAGCGTCATAGATCATGCCTGAAGCACCCGCGCCGAGATCCTGTCCCACCTGGTACCAGGTATAGGTGGCCCAGTTTTTCGGGCCCGCCTCCTGGATCATCTTCACCCAAAGTTCATGGAAAGCTTTCGATTCAGCGGAATCGACGGCGGACTTCAGCTTTCCATCGGCAACTGTGAAGTCGTGGGCTCCATAATTCGTGTATCCGGAAAGAAAGCCAGGATGAATGGTTGCCCAGGAGCGGCTGCCACGTACCCCGACACCATAGGGGCCGCCGGCATCTTTGGTGATCTTTGTCGCCTTCTCGATTAGATCGGGGAGGTTCTCGGGCGGGGTGATCTTGAGCCGGTCAAAAATATTGCGATTATAAGAGATTGAATAAAGCTCGAAGCCCCAGGGAATCGCCCATTGCTTGGCGCCTGCGCCTCCAAGCGGCGCGCCTGGCACACCGGACCAGGAATCGGAAGCGCGTAGATTGGGCAGCATATCCTCGAAATCGTAATCCGGTGCGGTCTTTTCCGCGTCATGAAGATATTCGTTCATATCGACAAGCCAGCCAGCCGGGCCGTACTGCCATGTCTGATAAGCCCCGGTCATGAAGGCATCGTACTGCGAGGAGCGAGAGGAGAGAGCCGCCGTTACCTTGTCGAAATACACATCCTCCGGGAAAATATCGTACTTCACATCCATGCCGGTGAGTGTCCGGAAAGCGTCGAGGTCGGCGATCATCGCATCGGCATAGGGATGCTTGTTCAGCAGCAGCTTGACTGTGGTACCTTTGTACTTCATCCAATCGAAGCTGGCGGCCATGGCGCGCGTATAGCTTGCTTGAAGCAACCCGTCGGCGGCAGCTGCGCCGATGCCGAGAGCCGCGATTCGTTTTCCGAATTCACGGCGGCTGATCCGTCCCGCGACTCGCGCGTTACAGAGATCCCTGGCTTTGTTGCTCATTGTCCGTTCCTCTCCTTATCGTTTTCGCGCGGCATGGCATTGGCTCGACGAGGCGCCGCGCCGTCTGCTCGTCGGTGATCAACGCGGTCACAAGGCCGCTCGCCAGGACCGCGCGAATGGCTTCCGTCTTGCTCGGGCCGCCGGCGACCGCGACGACCTCGCGCCCCTTCATTTCGCTTGGCGCCAGGGCGATGACGCGCTCGTGCAATTCTGTCGTGATTTCCCTGCCTCGCTTGTCGAGAAACCGGCCGAGCAGCTCGCCCACACCTCCGGCGTCACGAACGGCATCCGCCTCGGCCCGCGAAATGATTCCGCTTGCCGGCAGAAAGGCCTCGCCGGCGACCTCGCCGATGCCGACCAGGAACAGTGACGCCTTGGCCGCCACGGCCAGCGTTTCGGCAACCCCGCGCTGACGCAGCAGCACCTTCCGATCGGAAGCGGCATCGACGAAGAATGGCACCGGCAGCAGATAGGCCGCCGCCGCGGTTCTTTCGGCAAGCCGATGAATCACGTCGAAGGGATTGGCGTTGGATCGCCGCGGCAGGCCGCCGAGCAGCGAGACGAAACAGACCTCGTCATGCGTCGCCCGCGGCAGGTTATCCACCATCGCGGCCAGGGAACGGCCATGCCCGACGCCGATAATGCGATGCTCTCCGCGCTCAAGCACGGACTGAAGAAAGGCCGCAGCCGCTCGCCCAAGGGCCTGCAATGGCAGGCCGGGTTCCCCCAGATCAGGAACGACGCGGCAAAAGCGGAGCCTGTGCCGGCCTGTCAGCGTGTCTTCGAGCGCAATGCAGCCGGCCGAAGGCCCTTCGACAAAAACACGCACCAGGCCTTCGCGGGTGGCACGGGCGATCAGGCGATGTGCCTTGGCGAGCGTGACCTCGAGGCGCCGCGCGATCTCCGATTGGGTAAGGGACGCGGCGTAATAGAGCCATGCCGCCCGCGCGGCGAGCACAGCTTCCTCGTCAATGGCTGGGCGTTCTCCCTCGGGCATTTTTGGCTTTGAAAAAATTTTCGTCTGCTGTATTTTTTTCCGCAGGAGACAGCGGTGTCAAGCCCAGACGCGCCGTCCCCGGTCGCAGTGCCCCAACGCATTGCCGGGTTTCCTGGAAAGCCGGCAAATAAGTCTTTGTGCCAGCGCCCTATTCACACGGCGAAAAGGCGCTCGCGCGGGAGGCCGCTTTTCTCTCCGATTGGGCCCGAAAAGCCTCGTTTTGCGCGCGTTCCGCCACCATGCCCCAGCGCCCGATCGGCAGGTCCGTGTGGAAAGCGTTATGCACTTAAAGAATCAGAGAGAAGGGCGGCTTCTGTTTCTGAAGAAAGAGAAGCAGAGAGACGTCTCACCGTTTTCCGGACCAGGTGCGGGCCGGGGACTCCAAATGAAAGGCGAAAAGGTCTTTGGTTCTTTCTCTCAAGAAGGGCCACTCGCGACGAGCGTCCTGATCGGTGTGCATCCGGGTGTGATGCATTTGGCCCCGAATGCGCCGCGTTCGATGATCGCACCGACTGGGAAATGACCTACCCGCGGTTCGGGATACCCGAAGGCTTCATGCCGATCGTGTTTCTCCGCCCGGCCCAAAAAACGCCGTGAGATTCATCCCCGATCCCCGCCTCCGCCCAATGGCGGGACAGCGCACCTAACCGAGGAGAAACCAGAGGCGGAAGAGCAGCGTCTCAAGCGGAGTCTGGCGGGATAGGCCGGCGAGGGCCAGAGCCGGAAGGCGCCGCCAGGGCGGCGAGTCGAGCGCTTTGGCGAGCGTTGCGAGGGCAGCAGCAGCTTCCGATGAAAGAAGCTCTGGTGTTTCGGCAAGGGCTGCGACATGAGCACGAAAGACCTGCATGAAGGGGCGCGGACCGCGACGGAGCGCGCCAAGCGCGCGGGCGAGCCATGTTCCGGGCGCGCCGACGAGGTTGCCGCCGTGTTGGCGGTAGAGCACCGCCGGCGCGGGATCGACGAGGATGCGCCCACCGGCGGCGGCGACGACGAGGTAGCTCCACCAGTCATGCAAAGTGGTGCGGGGCGGCCGGCTCAGCGCGATCAGGCGCGCCGCAGCCCGATTGATCATGGCGGTGCAGCCGGTCGCGATGTTCTGGGTGAGCGCGGCCGGAAAGCAGGGTTGCCGAAGAATTGGGGAAGAAAGCCCGATATATGTCAGGGAGGGGCCAACCAATGTCTGCCGTGCGCAATAGAGGGCCGGCACATTTGCGGGCTGGCGAATGAGCGCAGCGAGTCCCCGCGCGAGCTTTTCCGGCAGCCAGACATCGTCCTGGTCGGCGAAGGCAATCGCATCCGGCAGCGGGCCAAAGCTCGGTAGGGCTGCAAGGAGAGAGAGAAAACTTTGCGTTGCGCCAAGCCGGGCCGAGCGCCCGGGAACCTCGATCACCCGGCCGGCCGCAGGGCCGGCAGCGAAGGCACGGAGCAGCGCGGGCGTATGGTCGGCGGAGCCGTCATCGCGCCAATAAAGGCGCCAGGAACTGTGAGTCTGCGCAAGCAGGCTGGCAAGCTGGGCCGGGAGGAAGCGCGTTCCGTTATAGGCAGAGAGCAGGATCGCCACCTGTGGCCCGGCAAGCGGGACAGGCACGGGGCACGCCGGGGTGCTCCGGACCGGCTCGCCCTGATCATGCATCGCCCAAGCGGCTCAGTGCGGGCGGCCATCGAAGAGCTCATCGACGAGCCCGCGAAGGCTCTCCCGCCAGGGCGGCAGCCGCACGCCGAAGATTTCTGCGAGACGCTCGCAATCGAGGCGGGAATCGGCGGGCCGGCGGGCACGGGTCGGCCAGTCTTCCGTGCGGATCGGGGTGATTTCGGGCGGGATGACGCCGTGACGGGCGGCTTCCTCGAACACCGCTGTTGCAAGCCCGTGCCAGGTCGTCTCACCGGTTCCAGCGGCATGGAAAATGCCGCCGAAACGCTCCTGCCATCCTGCGCTCTCGATCCGGCGAAGGATGGCGAGGATGGCCGAGGCGAGGTCGGCGGCCGAAGTGGGCTGGCCGAGCTGGTCGGCGACCACGCGAAGATGGTCGGTCTTGCTACGGGCCGCGATCATCGTGCGCACGAAATTGCGGCCGGTCGGCGAGATGACCCAGGCGGTGCGGAGCACGACCGCCCGCCCGCCCGCCGCCAGCACTTCCTCCTCTCCCGCGCGCTTCGAGGCTCCGTACACCCCGAGCGGTGCCGTCGGGTCGGATTCGACATAAGGGGCGCCCTTGCCGCCGTCGAACACATAGTCGGTGGAGACATGAATGAGCGGGATGCCTGAAGACGCGGCAAGCACGGCGAGACGGGCCGGCCCATCGCGATTGGCGCGGAAGGCGGCTGCCACATCATCCTCCGCCGCATCGACGGCCGTGTAGGCGGCGGCATTGACGATGGCGGCAAGGCGCTGGTTGGCGATCGCTTTGTCGATGGTCTCAGGACGGTCGAAATCAAACTCGGGGCGGCCGACGCGGCGGATCTTGATGTCTTGCCCGGCTTTCGACAGCGCCGTGGCAAGCTGCCCGCTGCCGCCGGTAACAAGAATCGCCCCCATCATCAGGCAGTTTCATAGGTGAACCAGGCAGGGCACTCGGCTAGGCGCGGCCGCAGACGGTCCTTTTCCGAAAGGATCGCGCGTTCCGGCGAGACCGGCCAGGGCAGAGCGAGGTCAGGGTCGTTCCAAAGCACCCCGCATTCCGTCTCAGGATCGTACTCGGAAGTCATTTTGTAGATAATCTCGGTATTATCTTCGAGCGTGCAAAGGCCATGCAGGAAGCCCGGCGGGATCCAGAGCTGGCGCCAGTTCTCTGCGCTCAGCTCCGCAGCGACGTAGCGGCCGAAGCTTGGCGAGCCGTGGCGGATATCCACCGCCACATCCCAGATCGCGCCCCGGGCCACCCGGATCAGCTTGCCTTGGGCGGAGGGTGGCATCTGTGCATGCAGGCCGCGCACTGTGCCGGCGGCGGCGGAGAAGGTGTGGTTATCCTGAACGAAGGAAAACCGGACCCCGGCTTCGGCGATCTTGCTCATCCGGAACGTTTCGGAGACGAAGCCGCGAGCGTCCCCGAAGCGGCGTGGGGTGATGAGCAGCACATCGGGGATGGCCTGGGGTTCAATCTGCATAAGACTCCACCCTCGGTTGTGTCCTGTGTAGCGCAACACAACATAATGGGGAGCAGGCCAACCCGCCAGAGAGCTTTACGTCGTGCTTTGGGCATCATTTTGGCAGGGTGGCCGCAACCGCGTCCGCAACCGCTGCCGCACCCGGCGTGCCCTCCTGCTCCAGCCCTTCGATCGCACCGAGGCGATCTTCTAGAGGGCGGTTCTGGCTCATTTTCCATTTGCCTTCGAGCTTGGTGATCGCGAGCCGAAAGCCGACGATGCCCTTGAGCTGGGAGGCGATAAAGCTCTCCGGCGCGTCCGTCACGGCCCAAGGTGCGGGGCGGCCCGCTTCATGGGAAGCGGTGAGGCGGCTGACGAGCTCATGCAAGGCTTCCGGCTCGTCAAAGAAGGTGAGCGGGCCATAGGCGTGCACCGTGACGTAGTTCCAGGTCGGCACGACCTTTCCTGTCTCACGCTTCGTCGCGTACCAGGACGGGCTGATATAGGCATCCGGGCCGGGGAAGATGGCGAGCGCCGGGACATCGGCAGCAGTTGCGCGCCATTGCGGGTTGGCCCGCGCGAGGTGGCCGAGCAGAGTGCCGTGGGGACCATCCGTCTCGTCGAGCATCATCGGCACATGGCTCGCGATCAGGCCTTCGGGGCCGAAACTCACCAGAATCGCGAGGCCGCTCGCACGGATGGCGGCGTGCAGGACCTCGGGCCGATCCTCCCGGAAGGCTGGGGGAACGTACATGCTCTCCTCCCACACTCGAGAACGAAAGCGAGGATGACAGGATCATCGGGCGAGGGGAATGGAGAACGGCCCCGCCACTTTCGATACGGTGCCTTGAGGGAAATCAAGACCTTCCGGAGCAGGCCGGGCAGCATTCGCAACACGCAACGGGCCAGGAACAGCCATCTTTCCTATATGCTATTTATATGCAGACGCGCCGCCTGCGCCATCGAAGTTATATGCTCTCAGCGCTAGCTTGCCTCTGCGATCGCAGCGATCCGCAAGGGAGCAGCCTATGATCGACATCGCTTATATCCTGATCGGCGCCGTCTTTCTCGGCGGCACGATTCTCTACGCCTTCGGCTGCGAGCATCTCTAGAGCGGGATGCGTTTGCTTCTGCTTATGCATTCCGCTCTCAATCTTTTGTTTCCTCGCGTGATTCAGACCTGCGGTGATCGCACTTTTGATTGTCACGCTCTAAGGAATCATTCCAATGGCTTTTGACTATGCGCTCGGCGCCGTGGTGGTGGTTGGCCTGTTCGTCTACCTCGTCTACGCGCTGATTCGCCCGGAAAAGTTCTGAGCGCGGCTCTGAGAAGCCCCTTGGGAGCATATTGAGATGATGGGCCACACGACGGTCAATGGCTGGGTGCAGATCGCGCTTTACGGAGTGGTGCTGATCCTGCTGACCAAACCGCTCGGCGGCTATATGACGAACGTCTTCGAGGGGCGGCCAACTTTTCTCTCGCCGCTGCTGCGGCCGCTGGAGAGGGGGATCTACCGGATCTGCGGTGTAGGCGAGGCGGATGAGCAGCACTGGCTGACCTACGCCGTCGCCATGCTGATCTTCAGCTTCGTGGGCTTTGTTGTCCTTTACGGGATCCAGCGGCTGCAAGGGATGCTTCCCTTCAATCCGGCGGGGATGGGCCCGGTCACACCCGATCTTGCCTTCAATACGTCTGTGAGTTTCGTAACCAATACAAACTGGCAGAGCTACGTGCCGGAGCAGACCATGAGCTATCTCACCGAGATGGCCGGTCTCACTGTGCACAATTTTGTCTCCGCCGCGACCGGCATCGCGCTTGCGGTCGCATTGATCCGCGGCTTCGCGCGCCGCTCGGCCCGGAGCCTCGGCAGCTTTTGGGTCGATCTCACGCGCTGTGTTCTCTATGTTCTGCTTCCGATCTCAATCCTCTGCG
>DASZQO010000020.1:0-6942 GCA_035549615.1 Acetobacteraceae bacterium | reverse complement strand
CAGATCGCGCGCCGTCGCGGCGGCTTGTTCAGCGGTCTCCGCGACGCCGGTCAGGAAGAACTCCATCCAGGTCTCCCAGGTCCCAGCCTGGCGGACCTCCTGCAGGAGCCGGTAATAGTCGTCGCGCCGGGATTTCAGGAACAGGCTGAGATAGAGGATCGGCTCGCGCAGCACCCCCGCCTCGCACAGGATCAGCGTGATGAGCAGCCGACCCAGGCGCCCGTTGCCGTCGAGAAAAGGGTGGATCGTCTCGAACTGAACGTGGGCGAGGCCCGCTCGGATGAGCGGCGGCAGCGCCGCATCCTCGCTGTGCAGGAAGCGCTCGAGCGCATCGAGGCATTCATCTAGCCGGTTCGGCGGCGGCGGCACGAACAGCGCGTTGCCAGGCCGGGTTCCGCCGATCCAGTTCTGTGAGCGCCGGAACTCGCCCGGTTGCTTCGCGGCGCCCCGTCCCGACTTGAGCAGGATGGCGTGCATTTCGCGGATCAGCCGGAGCGAGAGGGGAAATCCGCCGCGCATCCGGGAGACGCCGTGCTCGATCGCCGCGACGTAGTTCGAGACTTCGGTGACGTCGTCGAGTTCCACCGCCGTCGCCTCGTGATTTTCGAACAGAAGCAGATCGGACAGCGAGGATTGCGTCCCCTCGATCTGAGAGGACAGCAGGGCTTCCTTGCGGACGTACATGTAGAGGAACAAAGGCGTCGAGGGCAGGATCGTCGTCACACCGTCCAGGCGCCCGACCGCGGCGATGGCGCGTTCGTAGACCTGCATGAACCGTCCGAGTTCGAGCGGGGGATTCGGCGGCAGCGGGGCAGGCACATAGGCGCGCACGCGCTCGCCTCCCGCGCTCGTTTCGACATAGACGCCGAGCCTTTGGTTCTCTCCGTCCGCCACGCGCGATCCTTTAATTAGCCTCACGACTATTAAAGCATAATGCCATATATCTTAATAGCGAGCATGGCTAATTCAAGGCTGCCGGCATGAAGCTGCGTCCGCACGCACGGGCGGTTGGGAGCACAACACGGCGCGATGCCCGCCCAAACACGCTGAAACCGCCCCGCGTTTTCTCTCAACTGCTTACATAGTGCTTACATTTTTTCGGACCAAAAAATGTAAGCACCAAAAGCGAAGGGCCGCCTTGCGACGGCACTCTCATAACGCTCTGATTTTCCCATGGAAAACTTGGAGCGGGCGAAGGGATTCGAACCCTCGACCCCAACCTTGGCAAGGTTGTGCTCTACCCCTGAGCTACGCCCGCATCGGTGATCCGGTTTCTGTCTTTAGGTAACCACCGGCGCCTTGGCAAGTAACCTTGCCCGGTGGACATTGCCCCGGCCGCGGCGTTCCCTCCTTGTCCGGGGCGCCGAATCCATCATTTATGCGCCATCGCTCCCTTTGACCCCGGGATCTTCTCATGGACCTCATCATCGGCCAGAAACCGCAAGCAACCGCTGGCTCCCCCGGCAGTCCGGACCCCGCCGGGATGATCATCGAGGGCGATCAGAAAACCTTCATGCGCGACGTCGTCGAGGCGTCCCGCACCGTTCCCATCCTGGTCGATTTCTGGGCCACCTGGTGCGGCCCCTGCAAGCAGCTCACGCCGACGCTCGAAAAGGTCGTTCGTGCGGCCGGGGGCCGGCTCAAGCTCGTCAAGATCGATATTGACAAGAATCGCGCCCTGGTCCAGCAGCTCGCCACCCTCGGCCTGCCGCTGCAGTCTGTGCCCACCGTCGCCGCCTTCTGGCAGGGTCAGATCGCCGACCTTTTTCAGGGCGCGCTCCCCGAGTCCGAGGTCAAGCATTTCGTCGAGGAACTGCTCAAGCAGGCCGGCGGCGCCATGCCAAGCGCGGATATCCTCGCCACCGCCAAGGCCACACTCGAAGCTGGCGACGCTGCCGCGGCCGCCGGTCTCTTTGCCGAAGCCATCGCCGCCGACCCGGAAAGCCCCGAGGCGTGGGGCGGCCTCATCCGCGCCGAGCTTCAGGCCGGTAACGAGAAGGCCGCCGGCGAAGCCCTCGCCCGGGTCCCGGCCCGGCTCGCCGAGCATGCCGAGATTGTCGGCGCCCGCGCCGCCGTTACCCTTGCCGAAGAAGGCCGTAAGGCCACCGCCGGCCTCGCGAGCCTTGAGGCCCGCCTCTCCGCCAACCCCGGTGATCTGGAGGCCCGCTACGATCTTGCCACCGCCCTCAACGCGCTCGGCCGGCGCGAAGAGGCGGCGGATGCCCTGCTCGAAATCGTCCGGAGGGACCGCGCCTGGCGCGATGATGGCGGGCGCCTCCAGCTCATCAAATTCTTTGAAGCCTGGGGGTTCGACGATCCTGCCACCATTGCCGCCCGCCGGAAGCTCTCGGCCTTCCTCTTCCGCTGAGTTCCCCGCCTCCATGCCGGCATTCACACCGCGTCTCGCCGATCTGCCGACGGAGTTTGCCGTCTTCCCACTCGCAGGTGCCCTTCTCCTCCCACACACGCGGCTTCCGCTCAATATCTTCGAGCCGCGCTACCTCGCGATGGTGGAGGACGCGCTTGGCCGTGGCCGTTTCTTCGGAATGATCCAGCCCGATCCCTCTCACATGGGCGGCCCCGCTGGCCCCGCCCTCTTCGCTGTCGGCTGCCTGGGGCGGCTCATCGCTTTCAGCGAGACCGATGACGGGCGCTATCTCATCACCCTGGCCGGCATTATCCGCTTCCGTGTCCTGGCTGAGCTTCCGCCAGAGCGCGGTTATCGCCGTGTCCGGGCCGATCTGGTTCCCTTTGCCGCCGATCTTGCCGCGCCTTCCGCACTCTCCGTCGCCCGCGAGCCCTTACTCGAAGCCCTTCGCGCTTATCTTGCTGCCCGCGGCCTCGGCGCTGA
Source organism: Acetobacteraceae bacterium (assembly GCA_035549615.1). Classification (GTDB taxonomy): domain Bacteria; phylum Pseudomonadota; class Alphaproteobacteria; order Acetobacterales; family Acetobacteraceae; genus JAKAWQ01. The sequence continues at coordinate 4,091 of DASZQO010000020.1, read as the reverse complement.
TTGGAAGGCGCTCGAATCCCTGCCGGATGAGCATCTTATCGGCACTCTCAGTACGCTTTGCCCCTTCGCGCCCACCGAAAAACAGGCCCTGCTCGAAGCATCCGATGAACGGAGCCGGGGGGAAACCCTGCTTACCTTGCTCAAGCTCAACGCCTACATTTCGCCCGGTCGTGAAACAGAGAAAACCCCGCTTGCGAGCTGATGTCCCTGATGACCGACCCAGCGCCCGAGCCGCCCCGTCCGATCCCGGTTGATCCCCGGCTGCTCGAAATCCTCGTCTGCCCGCTGACCAAAGGCCCGCTCGAGTACGATCGTACGCATAACGAACTGATCAGCCGCAAAGCCGGCCTTGCCTACCCGATTCGCGATGGCATTCCCATCATGCTGCCCGACGAAGCCCGCAAGCTCGACGATTGAGTTCACAGATTGAGCCCGGGATCGCGCTCTTGCCAGTTCCCATCGATATCCATCTCCGACGCGCCGAGAAAGAGCTCGAGATCGTCTTCGACGACGGAAGTCGTTTCACCCTTCCCGCCGAATATCTGCGGGTCGAAAGCCCAAGCGCCGAAGTCCAGGGCCATGGCCCCGAACAGAAACAGATTGTCCCCGGCCGTCGCCATGTCGGCATCATCGGCATCGAGCCGGTCGGCAACTACGCAATCCGCCTTACCTTCGATGACCTGCACGATACCGGCATCTATTCCTGGGACTATCTCTACACTCTGGGCCGGGAACAGGCGGACCGCTGGCAGCGCTATCTCTCGGCGCTGGCTTCGCGGGGCCTCTCCCGCGAGCCCTAAACCGCAGCGAGACTTGAGATCTCGAGCCGCCAAGTCCTTGGCGAACGCCCGCAATGATGAGCCCTGTGCGTGGATGGGATTGACGCTGCGCGGAGGGGTCTGATTCACCCAGATCGCAAGTTGGGGGCAAGGCTGACGCATCGGCGAATCGGCCGGAAAACATTGCGGTTTTCGAGTGTGAGAGAGGTTGCGACTTCAAAGCGACACAGACGAATCCTGCTTTCTCACCCAATGGCTCATCCGGATCGCGCTTTCCGGCCCGCGCCGCCCGTTGGCGCGCGCAGTTCCGTCTCCCCGATCAGCTCCGGATGCCGCTCCGTCAGCGATTGGACGATCGCAAGCACCTCATGAAGGTGATGGCGGATTGCCCGCTCCGCTGCGTCCGGGCGCCGCCTCAGTACGGCCTCCAGGATAGTGCGGTGCTGGGCAATCAGCAGCTCCGTCGGTGTGACTGACGGAAGACTGAGGAACCGAACGCGATCGAACTGCACTTTTTCGCGCTCGATGATCGCCCAGATGCCGGTGAGCGCGGTGCCTTCCGCAAAACTGCGATGGAAGCGGTCATCCTCCTCGGTGAAGCGGAGCGCATCGTCCCGTACCTTCTCCTGTGCAGCGATGGCAGCTTCACATTGCGCGCGCGCCTCTGGCGCGAGCCCGACTTCCGCCGCCCGCCGGATAATCGCGACCTCCAGAGCCTCGCGTACAAAGCGGGCCTGCTCCATGGCGGCGACGGAGATTCGGCTGACATAGGACCCCCTTTGAGGGCGAACGATGATCAGCCCGTCTTCAACAAGCCGGATCAACGCTTCGCGAACCGGCGCCCGGCTCGTACCGAAGCGCATCGCCAACTCATTCTCCGACAGCCGCGTCCCCGGGCGCAGAACCAGGGTCACGATGTCGCGGCGGATCTGCTCATAGATGGAACGGGTGGATTGGTCGGGAATGATCATGCCACGGGAGAATATCGAGATTCGCTGACCGGCGTGATGCAGGCCCGCGGCTCAGGGGGGGGTAAGGCAGACCGTTTCGGCCGGCGGGCGCTCTTTTCGGTCTCCTTAAGCTTGTCGACTAGTCGACAAATAGGCTAAGAGGAGGCAGAAGCAAGGTTCGACCGGTGCCTGAGGGGGGTGAACGATGGTTCAGGGCGCTGTCGCAGCACGCGAGGTGCCGGGCGCGCGTGCGGGGTACGATTGCCCAAACCCAGCGAGGACGAGGTGCGTGCGGATTGCCCGCGCCGGTATCCGCGACGCCGACGCGCACATGCTGCGCGGAGCCATCCCCTTCGCCCGCGGCAGCGCGGGAGCGGACACGAAATTGCCCGGATCGTCGTTGCGGGCGGGCCCGGCGCCAAAACGGTGCCGGCGGGGGATCGCTTGGCCCTTGGCGCGGCGGCTGTCTGCGGCCAGCGCCAATCGATTTTATATCGCAATATCATGACTCTCCCAGCCGGCGCTGGCCAGATGGTGGGCAGGGCTTGATATGGAACAGAGCTGGCGCTGGTTTGGCCCGGATGACGTGGTGCCGCTGAAGGCAATCCGGCAGGCGGGCGCCGACGGCGTGGTGACGGCGCTACATGAGATTCGATATGGCGAAGTCTGGCCCGTCGCAGCAATCGAGGCGCGCAAGGCGCTGATCGAAGCTGATCCATCACTCGGCCTGCGCTGGACCGTGGTGGAAAGCCTGCCAATCCATGAGCGGATCAAGCTCGGGGAAGGCAATCTCGACCCGCTGCTCGCCGCGTATCGGGAGTCGATTCGGAATCTTGCGGCCTGCGGCCTGCGGACCATCTGCACCAACTTCATGCCGGTAGTGGACTGGACGCGGACAGAGCTGCGCCATGTGCTGCCAGGCGGCGGGCGCGCGTTGCGTTTCAACGCGCACGAGTTCGCCGCCTTCGACTGGCTCATGCTGAAGCGGCCGGGGGCCGAGGCAGATTACACCCCGGACGTGCTGGCGCGGGCCCGGGACTGGCACGCCCGCGCCTCCGAAGGCGAACGGGATGCCTTGCTCGCGAGCATCATGGCAGGGTTGCCGGGCGCCTTCGATCGTTACGATATTCCGGGTCTGCGCCGTATGTTGGCGCGCTACGCGGGAATCGACGCAGCGGCCTTGCGGGCCAATCTGATCCGGTTTCTCCGGGCAGTCATCCCGACGGTGCAGGAATGCGGCGTACGCCTCGTCTGGCACCCGGATGATCCGCCGCGCCCGATCATGGGCTTGCCGCGGATCCTCTCGGGCGCAGAGGATTTCCGCTTGCTATTCGACGCCGTCCCATCACCGGCCAATGGGCTCACGCTCTGCACCGGCTCGCTTGGAGCGGGGGCTGTCAACGATGTACCCGAGATAGCGCGGCTCTTCGCTGACAGGATCGGCTTCGCCCATCTGCGCAACGTGCGCAAAGAGCCGGATGGCTCCTTTATGGAAACCGAGCATTTGGGCGGCGATGTCGACATGGTGGCCGTCGTCGTCACATTGCTCAAGGAACAGGCGCGCCGGCAGGCTGCGGGCGATCCGGGCTGGCGGATCCCGTTCCGTCCCGATCACGGTCATGAACTTCTCGACGACGTCGGCAAGAACGCGTTCCCGGGCTACTCCGCGATCGGCCGGCTCAAGGGCCTCGCGGAGGTCCGCGGCGTGATTGCTGCTGCGTCCCGCCTGTGCGGGCTGCCGAGTTGATACGGAGGGAAGCGGGAGCGCGTCAGCGGCGATAACCGTCTCTGCGAACAGAACTGGTCGATAACCGGAGGATCTTCCATGAACAGGATGCGATATGCTTGGAAAAAGTGGCGAGCTGTTCTGGCGCTCGGCTTGGGCCTCGTCCCCATGCTTGCCGCCGTCACCCGGGCGGACGGCATTGCCACCGGCGATACAAGCAAGATGCGGATCGCCTTCAGCAATTCCTACGCCGGCAATTCCTTCCGGCAGGTGATGATTCGGGACTTCCAGGATTCCGCCGCACAGGCGGTCAAGGAAGGGAAGATCAAGGGTTATACTGTTGTCAGCGCCAACGCGTCGGTAACCGAGCAGGCCTCCCAGATGCAGAATCTGATCCTGCAAGGTTACAATGCCATCATCATCCTGGCCGGGTCTGACACGGCGCTGAACGGAGCGGTCAAGGATGCCTGCGATGCCGGGATCGTTGTTGTCGCTTTTGCGAGCGGTGTCACCGAGCCCTGCGCTTACCGCGTCGACTACAACCTCGACACCTATGGCCAGGCGGAGATGAGTTATTTCGCCAGCCGGTTCGGGACCAAACCGACCAACCTTTTGGAGATCCGTGGCCTTGCCGGG
>DASZQO010000019.1:0-13051 GCA_035549615.1 Acetobacteraceae bacterium | reverse complement strand
TATCCTGCTTCCCGGCAAGGACGGGCTGGAAAGCTTCCGCCCCGGGTTCGGCCGCAGCCCTGGCTTTCCCGAGCTCAACTGGAGTCATGAGGTGCTCGAAGGGACCAGGCGCCAGCTCAAGACATTCCGGGACGCGATCGGGCCGGAGATCGCGCTTCATCTCGACGTCAATTTCCACTTCAAGACAGAAGGTTTTCTCAAGCTTGCGGAGGCGGTGGCCCCCTTTGGGCTCTCCTGGCTCGAACTCGACACGTACGACCCCGATGCGCTCGCGCTCATCCGCCGCCACGCCCCCTGTCCGATCGCGTCGTGCGAGGTGCTCACCTCGCGGCGCGAGTTCAAGCGCTATCTCGAGACCTATGCGATGGACGTCGCGATCGTGGACGTGCCGTGGAACGGGCTCATGGAATCGGTGAAGATCGCGGCGATGGCCGAAGCCTATGAGGTGAATGTCGCGCCTCACAATTTCTATGGCCATCTCTGCACGATGATGAGCGCGCATTTTTCGGCGGTGGTGCCGAATTTCCGCATCATGGAGATCGATATCGACAGTGTGCGCTGGCGCGACGAGTTCTTCTCCGCGCCCCCGGTGATCGAGGATGGCATGCTTGTGCTCGGCGACAAGCCTGGCTGGGGCATCGAGGTGAACGAGGCGGCGGTGCGCGCCCGGCCGCCGCGAGGCTGAACCCGGCGATGCCCGACGTCTCGCTCCGTGGTGTGCGCAAATCCTTCGGCCCGGTCGAGGTCATCCACGGGGTCGATGTCGAGATCGAGGATGGGGCGTTCGTCGTCCTGGTCGGGCCCTCGGGCTGCGGCAAGACGACGCTTTTGCGCATGATCGCCGGCCTCGAAAACATCAGCGGCGGCGAGATCGCGATCGACGGCCAGGTCGTCAACCGGCTGCCGCCGAAAGAGCGCGATATCGCCATGGTGTTCCAGAACTACGCGCTCTATCCGCATATGACGGTGCGCGAGAACATGGCCTTCTCGCTCAGGCTGGCCAAGGCGCCGCGCAACGTGATCGAAGGGCGGGTGGCGCGGGCGGCGGCGATCCTGGGCCTTGCCGACTATCTGGACCGCTATCCGCGCCAGCTTTCGGGCGGGCAGCGCCAGCGCGTTGCCATGGGCCGGGCGATCGTGCGTGACCCGAAAGTGTTCCTCTTCGATGAACCGCTTTCCAACCTCGATGCCAAGCTCCGGGTGCAAATGCGCGCCGAGATCAAGGATCTGCATCAACGGCTCAAGACCACGACCGTCTATGTCACGCACGACCAGATCGAGGCGATGACGATGGCTGACAAGATCGTGGTGATGCGCGCCGGCCATGTCGAGCAGATCGGTGATCCGCTCACCCTTTATGACCGGCCCGCGAACCTCTTCGTGGCCGGTTTCATCGGCAGCCCGGCAATGAACGTCTTCCCCGGTACAATCGAACCGAGCGGGTTCCGCGCCGAGAACGGCGTGGTCTGGCCCCTTGCCGCCGCATCCGCGCGAGCGCTTGCGGGCCGCGCCGCGAGCTATGGCGTGCGGCCGGAACACATGATGCTGGCGGCTGACGGATTGCCGCTCATCGTGCAGGTGATCGAGCCGACCGGCTCGGAGACGCAGATCATCGGCCAAGTCTCCGGGTGCGCGGTCATCGCCGTACTGCGCGAGCGGCTGGCCGCCCGCCCCGGGGAGACGATCGGCATCTCGGTCGATCCGCGCAACGTACACCTGTTCGACCGCGAAAGCGCCCTGCGGCTCTGAGGGGATGAAAGTTCGGAGAAAATACCGCGACAATCGGGCGAAGCATGGCGCGGGTTGCGGGAATGCCCGGCTGAAGTTAGGCTTTGCGGGAGTGCGGGCGTCGCATCCACGCACCGTTGAGAAGGCCGCATGCGCGGAAATGATCACGCCACCACGGCGCGGGATTGACCGAAAAGGCCAGGGCTCGAGGAGGAAATGCAAAAATGGACCATTTGACACGCCGCCAATCGCTGGTGCTGGGCGCGGGCGCGCTCGGGGGTGCAACCCTGCTCGGTCCGGCAGGGCGCGCCCAGACAATGGAAGCGGGTGTTCCGGTCGCAGACGTCAAACCACCAGCCTTCGCGATCGAAAAGGGGGCAAGCCTCAAGGTGCTGCGGCCGGCGAAGTTCGTCGATCCGGACGAGACATACTTCCGCGCAAATACCAAGAAGTTCACCGAGACGACGGGCATTTCCGTCGAGCTTGACTTCATCAGTTGGGAACAGCTTCGCCCGCAGACAGCGGTCACCGCCAATACCGGCGCCGGGCCAGACATCATCATCGGCTGGAGCGCCGATCCGCAGATCTACGCGAGCAAGCTCATCGATCTCAGCGATCTCGGGGAGTATCTCGGCGCCAAATATGGCGGCTGGTTCGATCTCGCGACGGTGTATGGCACCAAGTGGGGCAGCGGCGGCAAGCAATGGATCTCGATTCCGCTCGGCGGGTCGAGCGGGCCCGCCGTCTATCGCATCTCGTGGGTGAAGGAAGCGGGGTTCGATACGATCCCGAACGACCTCAACCAGTTCCTCACGCTATGCCAGAAGCTCAAGCAGATCGGGCATCCGTGCGGCTTCTCGCTCGGCCATGCCGTGGGCGACGCCAACGGGTTCTGCAACTGGCTGCTGTGGTCCCATGGCGCCTACGCGATCGACGAGCATGGCAGGGTGGCGCTCGATTCCCAGGCGACCATCAATGCCTTGAACTACGCCAAGGAACTTTACCCGACCATGATCTCGGGCGTTACGTCCTGGAACGACGCCAGCAACAACCAGGCCTTCATCGCCGGGGAGATCTCGCTAACCTATAACGGCGTCTCAATCTATTTCGTGCTCAAGAATTCCTCCGATCCCAAGCTCAGGGCAATCGCCGCGGATACCAACAATACGCTGCCGCCGTTCGGCTTCGCCACACAGGCACCGCTCTCGGCACTGGTCGTGAACGGCATGGTTTTCCGGCACACGAAATATCCGAATGCGGCCAAGGAATATCTCCGTTTCATGATGGAAGCGCCGCAATATGGTCCCTGGCTTGCAAGTTGCCTCGGCTACTGGTCGGAACCGCTCAAGGCCTATGCCAAGATGGGCTTCTGGGACAGCGATCCGAAGATCGCTGCGTACAAATTCGGCATGAACACGCCGTATTATGATGGCTACAAGGGTCCGATCGGCGCCAATTCCAGCGCCCTCTCGGCCAATTACATCATCGTTGACATGTTCGCCAGGGTGGCAACGGGCAATGCCTCCGCCACCTCAGCCGCGCGGTTCGCGGCCAGCCAGGCGAAGCGCTATTATCCTGGATGAGGGGCCTGTCGCCGAGAGAAGTCGAAGCCCCGCTCTCGCGGCAATGACAGCGCACTGTCAGCTTCGGCCGCAAAGATCGGGCCCGGTGCGGGCGGGAGGACGGCATGGACATTGCCGTTGAAAAGGCGGATGCGGTCGCGGCCTGGCGGCCGGAGCGGCGGCGCGAGAGCTGGCTCGCACGGCTCTTCAATGCCCGGCCATTCCTGATCGGGCTCTGCCTCGCCCCCGCGGTCGGCCTTCTCGTTGTCTTTCTCACCTACCCGCTTGCGCTCGGGTTCTGGCTTGCCCTCACGGATTCGACGATCGGCCAGCGCGGCCACTTCGTCGGGCTTGCCAATTTCGTCTCGATCGCGAACGATCCGGTGTTTGAGCTCGCGGTCTTCAACACGATCTTCTACACCGCGGCGGCGACGGTCGGAAAATTCTCGCTTGGCCTCTGGCTTGCGCTGCTGCTCAACCATCACCTGCCGTTCAAGGCGTTCCTGCGCGCCATCGTTCTGCTGCCCTGGATCGTGCCGACCGTCCTCTCGGCGATCGTCTGGTGGTGGATGTATTCGCCGCAATTCTCGATCATCTCCTATATCCTCGTGAATGTGCTGCATCTGCGTTCAACCTATATCGACTTCCTGGGGTCCGCCTGGCCCGCACGCTGGTCGCTGGTCGCGGCCAATGTCTGGCGCGGCATTCCCTTCGTCGCCGTCATCACGCTCGCCGGGCTGCAGACGATCCCGCCCTCGCTCTACGAGGCGGCGCTGCTGGATGGCGCAAGTTCCTGGCAGCGCTTCCGCTTCATCACCGTACCGATGCTGATGCCGATCCTTTCGGTTGCGCTCACGCTATCTACCCTCTTTACCTTCTCGGACTTCCAGCTCGTCTACGCGATCACCAATGGCGGGCCCTTCAACACCACCCAGATCATGGCAACATTGGCCTATCAGGTCGCGATCCCGGGCTCGCAGCTTGGCCAGGGAGCGGCAATCGCGATCGCGATGATCCCGTTCCTGATAGCGCTCACCGCGCTCAACTATTTCGGCTTGGCAAGACGAAAATGGCAGCAGGGCCCGGCCAATGATTGATGGCTTGCCTATGCGTGACAACTCATGAGCGAAACGTCCGCCGGCGGGACCGAACCTCTCTCCTGGGATTCCCGGGCACGGCGGGTGGTGACGGTTTATGTGCCGCTCGCCCTTTTTGTGATCATCCTGCTTTTTCCTTTCTACTGGATGACGATCACGGCGTTCAAGCCGGACTCGGAGATGGAGGATTACAAGGATTATAGTCCGTTCTGGATACATTCGCCGACCCTGCACAATTTCGATGTGCTTCTCTTCCACACCCAGTTCCCGCGCTGGATGCTGATCACGATCACGGTCGCGGTCGGCGCGACGGTCCTCTCGCTCTTTTGCAGCGTGCTCGCCGCCTACGCGATCGAGCGGCTGCGCTTCCGCGGTTCAACGCAGGTGGCGCTTGCGATCTATCTCGCCTATCTGGTGCCGCCGACGATCCTTTTCATTCCGCTCGCGACGATGATCGTCCGGTTCGGACTCTATAACAGCCCGATCTCCCTGATCCTCACCTACCCGACCTTCCTGATCCCGTTCTGCACCTGGCTCCTGATCGGCTACTTCAAGTCGATCCCGTATGAGCTCGAGGAATGCGCGCTGATCGACGGCGCCTCGCGGCTGCAGATCCTGCGCCGGATTGTGCTGCCGCTTTCGCTGCCCGGGCTGATCTCGGCGGGCATCTTTGCCTTCACCCTCTCATGGAATGAGTTCATCTATGCGCTCGCCTTCATCCAATCCACCGCCGAGAAAACCGTGCCGGTGGCGGTTCTCACCGAGCTGGTGACAGGCGATGTCTATCAATGGGGGTCGCTGATGGCCGGTGCACTGCTCGGCTCCGTGCCGGTGGCCCTGTTCTATTCTCTGTTTGCTGAATATTATGTTTCGAGCCTGACCGGCGCGGTGAAAGAGTGAGTGAAGCGGCGCTCAAGCAAGAGGGGAGAAAAAGCGTGGCACGATTCAAGGTGGTGACTCCGGCAGGGCCGGACGGCGATTACGGCTACGAGATGGAAGCGCTCGCCCGCATCGATGCCGAGATCGTCGAGGCGCCGGGGACCACCGCGCAGGAATTCATCGCCATCGCGCGCGACGCCGATGCCCTCTATGCCAAGGGAATTCCGATCACCCGGACGATCATCGACCGGCTTGAGCGCTGCAAGGTCATCACGCTCGGCAGCGTCGGGGTGGATTCGGTCGATGTCGCAGCCGCGACGGCACGCGGCATTCCGGTCACCAACGTGCCGGACACCTTCATCGAGGAGGTGGCGGACCATGCGATGACGCTCCTGCTCGCGACCTTTCGCAATCTCGTCGTCCAGGACCGGATGGTCCGCACCGGGCGATGGAAGGAAGGGCGGCCGGCTCTTTACAAGATCCCCCGCCTGATCGGCCAGACGCTCGGCTTCATCGCCTTCGGGCATGTCGCCCGCGCGGTCGCTCTGCGGGCGCGGCCGTTCGGGTTGCGCATGCTGGCCTATGATCCCTTCGTCGAGGAGCTGGTGATGACGCCCTATGGTGTCGAGCCTGCGAGCCTCACGGAAGTGCTCGAAAAATCCGACTTCATCTCGATGCATGCGCCGGCGACGCCGGATGCGCGGCACATGCTGCGCGAGGAGCATTTCCGGCGGATGAAGAAAACGGCGCTCTTCATCAATACCGGCCGCGGCCCGACAGTGGAGGAGGCCGCGCTGATCAAGGCGCTGGAGCAGGGCTGGATCGCCGGCGCGGGGCTTGACGTGCTTGAGACGGAACCGCCTTCCGCGGACAATCCCCTGCTCAAGATGGACAATGTGATCCTGACGGCGCATGTGGCCTCGGCCTCCGCGCGCTTCGATCCGGTGCGACGGCGGCGGGTCGGCCAGGAACTGGCCCTCGTGCTCACCGGGCGCTGGCCGATGAGCTGCGTCAATCCCTCCGTGCTCGCGAGCACCGGGCTCCTTCGCTGGCAGCCACAATCGATGGAGCGTGGGCCCAATAGCTGACGGTCCGCCGAACGGAGCCAGACAGGAAGCCGGGAAGGAAAGGAAAACGATATGAAGGCGGGCGACGCGGTCGCGGAAATCCTGAGGCGCGAGGGAATCCGCACCATCATCGGCTATCCGGTGAATCACGTGCTGGAACATGCGGCGCGGGCGGATATCCGCCCGGTCATCGTTCGCCAGGAACGGATCGGGTTGCATATGGCCGACGCGATGGCCCGGCTGTCCTCCGGGGCGAACCCGGGCGTCTTCGCCATGCAGCACGGGCCGGGCACGGAGAATGCCTTCGGCGGCGTCGCCCAGGCTTTTGGCGAGTCCGCGCCGATCCTGGTGCTGCCGATGGGCTATCCACGGCGCATCGCGCATGTCCCGCCCAACTTCAATGCAGTGGCCAATTTCGCGCATATCACGAAATGGGCGGAGCCGCTGACCAGCGCGCGCGAAATCCCGAACGTGTTCCGCCGTGCCTTCGGGCGGCTGCGCAATGGCCGCGGCGGGCCGGTGCTGGTGGAGATCCCGAACGACATCTTTGCCGAGGAGATCCCGGACGGGTTCGAGTACGCGCCGGTGCCGGCGACCCGCACCGGCCCCGATCCGCAGGCGGTCGAGCGGGTCGCGAAAAAGCTCGCCGAGGCGAAACGCCTGGTGATCTATGCCGGCCAGGGCGTGCATTACGCGCGCGGCTGGGAGGAGCTGAAAAAGCTCGCCGAGCGGCTCGCCGCCCCGGTGACGACGAGCCTTCAGGGCAAGAGCGCCTTTCCCGAGGATCATCCGCTCTCACTCGGTTCCGGTGGGCGGGCGATTCCGAAGATGGTGCACGATTTCCTTGCCAACGCGGACGTGATCTTCGGGATCGGCTGCAGCTTCACCGAGACGAATTTCGGCGTGGCGATGCCGAAGGGAAAAACGATCATCCAGGCGACGCTTGATCCGAACGATCTTGGCAAGGATGTGCCGATCGCCGATGCGCTCGCCGGCGATGCGGCGCTGACGCTCGCCGCGCTCAATGCAGCGCTCGAGGACCTGCTGCCGCAGCGGCGCGATCCGGCGCCGGTGGCTTCCGAGATCGCCGCGGTGCGCGCGGAATGGATGGCGCAATGGCTGCCGCGCCTCACCGCGAACGAAACGCCGCTCTCACCCTATCGGGTAATCTGGGACCTCGCCCATACGGTCGATCGGGCGCGAACGGTGATCACGCACGATGCCGGAAGCCCGCGCGATCAGCTCTCACCGTTCTGGGTCTCGCCGACGCCGCTTTCCTATATTGGCTGGGGCAAGACGACTCAGCTCGGCTACGGGCTCGGGCTGGCGATGGGGGCGAAGCTCGCCGCACCAGAGAAGCTCTGCATCAATCTCTGGGGCGATGCGGCGATCGGCTTCACGGGCATGGATTTCGAGACGGCGGTGCGCGAACGGATCCCGATTCTATCCATCCTGCTCAACAATTTCTCGATGGCGATCGAGCTCAAGGTGATGCCCGTCTCGACCGAGAAATACCGCGCGACCGATATTTCCGGGGATTATGCGGCGATGGCGCGGGCCTTTGGCGGCTATGGCGAGCGGGTGGACCGGCCCGAGGAGATCGTGCCAGCGATCAAGCGCGGAATCGCCGCGACCGAGCGTGGCCAGCCCGCGCTGCTCGAGTTCCTGACGAGCAAGGAGGTCACGATTTCGACGTTTTGATCGAGGACCCGGCCAATCGCACAGGACCTCGTCAGATTAGCCCGGCATCGATGACGAAATTCTGCGCGGTGCACATGCGCGAATCATCGGAGGCAAGCCAGAGCACGAGGTCCGCCACGTTCTCGGGATAGACCTTCTCCTTGAGACATTGCGTCCTCATCAGGTCCGCCTCCGCCTCGGGCGTGAGCCAGAGTGTCATCTGGCGCTCGGTCATGATCCAGCCCGGAATCACGCAATTGACGCGGATGCGGTCCGGGCCGAAATCCCGGGCCAGACCGCGGGTGAGCCCTTCCACCGCCGCCTTGGCACTGACATAGGCGGGCATGCCGCCGGTCCTCTGGTGCCAGCTCACCGAGCCGAAATTGATGATGGAGCCGCCGCCCGCCTCGCGCATCATCGGCCAGACGGCCTGGGCGGCAAAGAACTGATGGCGGAGATTCACCGCAAACCGCTCATCCCAGTAGTCAACCGTAACGTCTTCGAGACGATGGCGCTGATCATTGGCGGCATTGTTGACGAGAACGGTGATGGGCCCGAGCGTTTTGCGCACATCGGCGATCGCCGCCTGCAGGGCGGGAATATCGACGAGATCGACATGGTAGAAAAACGGCTTGCTACCACTCCTCTCGCCGATCTTCCGCGCCAGCGCCTCCCCTGCCTCCGCATTGATGTCGAAGAAGGCGACCTTCGCCTGCTGGCGGCAGAACCCTTCGACATGAGCGGCGCCGATGCCGGTGGCCCCGCCGGTGATCAGCACAACGCTCTCCTTCAGGCTCGGATAGATCGCCTTCTTGCTTTCGGCCATAGGTCATCCTCGTGGAAGGGAAATCTCACGCGCGGCGCGCGGCGCGGTACTCGCGGCGGACGATCTCGAGCAGTTCCTCGACCGAGGTCTCGGCCGAATGGCTTTCGAAGGTGATCTCGCCATGCTGGACCAGAACGACGCGATCGCAGATATCGAGTGTCTGGGCATAATTATGGGCGATCATGGCGATCGCGATATCGCCGCGGCTGCGCAGCCGCTCGATCAAATCGATGATCAGCCCCGCCTCACGTGCACCCATAGCGGCGAGCGGCTCATCGAGGAGAAGGATGCGCGCCTTGGAATAGACGGCGCGAGCAACCGCGATCGCCTGGCGCTGGCCGCCCGAGAGGCTTGCCACCTCGACATCGACGGAGGGCACGCCAACCCCGATATCCTCGAGCGCGGCGGCGGCGCGCCTGCGCATCTCGGCGTGATCGAGCAGCCCGAAAGGCCCCTTCCGCAGCTCCCGGTTGAGGAACATGTTGTGATAGACCGAGAGCGCGTTGATCAGCGCGAGATCCTGATAGACGCATTCGATGCCGAGGCTGCGCGCATGATCGACCGAGGTGAGTGAGACCTCGTTCCCATGAACGTAGAGTCGGCCGGAGGTGGGCTGGTGAAAACCGGTCAGGATCTTGATGAGCGTTGACTTGCCGGCCCCGTTATCGCCGAGGATGCCGAGGATCTCGCCGCGCCGGACATGGATCGAAACGCCGTTAAGCGCGACGATGCTGCCGAAATGCTTGGTGATCCCTTCGGCACGGATCGCCTCTCCGCCTGGTTCCGCAACGGCCGCGCCGCTTCCGGCCGCCGCCGTATTGCCCTGGATCTGCGCGCCACCGTTCATGCTGCCGCTCATTGGACCCCGCCACGCTGCCAGCGCAGCAGCCGGATATTGACGACCATGGCGATGAGGATCGCGGCACCGATGATCGCATCGAAGAGGAAGGCATTGATGCCCTGGAGGGTAAAGCCATCCTGCAGCACGCCGAGGACGACCGCACCGATCAGGCCGCCGATGATGGTGCCGGAGCCACCGGTGAGCGCGGTGCCGCCGATCACGCCGGAGGCGACGCCGAAGAACATCATATTGGCGCCGCCAGCGAGCGGATCGTTCGAGCCCACCCGGTACGCCTCGATGATGCCGGTGAAGCCGGCGAGAACAGCGGTCAGGATGAAATTGCCGACCTTGATCCGGTTGATGTCGATCCCCGCCTCGGCGGCGGCGATTTCATTGCCCCCGACGGCGGACGTGTGCAGGCCCCAGCGCGTGTGGCGCAACAGGACGTGCATGCCGAACACGATCAGCAGCGCCCAGATGATCTCGGAATAGCCATAGGCGCCGAGAATGCCGGCAAGCACCGGGCCGCCGGGCGGGGTTGCCGGAAAGCCGCGTGAAATGGTGAGCGTAATTCCGGTGATGAGAAAGAAGGCGCCAAGCGTGGTCACGAAGGACGGCACATCGAGCATGACTGTGATCAGCCCGATCGCGAGCCCGATCGCCGCGCAGAGAAGAAGGGCGACGATGATGGCCGGAATCACCGGCAGGCCGAACTTCGCGCCAAAATAGACGAGGAAAGGCGCGAGCGCGAAGGTCTGGCCGGCGGAAAGATCGATCTGCCGGCAGATCAGCAGCATGATCTCGCCGCAGGCGATGATCGCCGGCGCGGCGACGAACTGCGAGAGCGTCACCACGTTGGCGTTGCTGATGAAGTTCCCGTTGGTAACTTCGAAATAGATGACCAGCAGCACCGCGACGAGGATGACGCTCGCCTCGCGCCAGACGAGGAAGTTGTTGAGGATGCTGCGCAAAGCCGAAGGCCGGGCGGAGACGGGCGGCATCGCCTGCGCGCCGCCCGTTCCTTGGGAGTTGCTCGCCACGCGTCTCAGCCGATCGGGCCGGAACGCGGCACGATCTGCGCTTGGGCAGAGCTGCCCTCATAGCGCGTCTTGGTCGTGAGATAGGGCATCACACCTTCCTTGGTCACGAATTTGAGGCCGGTATTGATATCCGCCGGGCCCGAGAGACCACCCGAGACCTTAAAGGCGAACATCTCCATCACCGTGTAGAACCCCTGCAGATAGGCCTGCTGGTCGATGACGAAATCGAGATATCCGTCATGCACGTACTGGAGCGATTTCGGCAGGAGATCATAGCCGCCGCCATGCACGCCCTTGCTCGGCAGATTATATTGCTGCATCACCGTTCCGATATTCATGGTGTCGGTGGCACCGGTGCCGAACATCCCTTTGACATTCTGATGGCCAAGATAATAGGCGCGGATTTTCGAAAGCGAGACATTGGTGGTCGGATCGGTGGCGATCATCACCGCGTTGATCGGCGCGCCCGACTTCTTGATCGAGGCCATGGCGCCATCAACACGCGGCTGAAGGTTGAGCTGGCCGGGGGTGGCGATGAAGATCGCGACATCGCCCGAGCCGACCAGCTTCACGATCCTCTCCCCCATCTGATAGCCGGAAAGGAAGAGATCCTGGCCGATATAGGCAAGCCTGCGGTTCGGGCTGCCGGGCGGTGAATCGGCATTGTAGCTGAAGACCGGAATGCCGGCATCGAGCGCCCGGGCCACCGGCGCGTCGAACCCCTTGGGATCGACGATCGCAACCGCAATGCCATCCGCTTTTCCCGCGATCGCCGCATTCATCGCATTGACCATCTGCGCGACGTCGCTGATCTCCGAGCCCGTCCATTGATAGGTGCAGCCGAGCAGCCCGCACGCATCCTGGATGCCGTACTGGGTAGGCACAAAGAACGGGTTGGTGGTGACATGGTTGACGAAGACGAACCGCCAGCTTGGGTGGGCGGGGAAAGGGCCGGCATCCGCCGCCCTCGCCTGCCCGGCAATCGCCCCAAGCGCGGCCGCGGCGGAAGCGATGCTTACGCCATGGACCATCGCCCGCCGTGGCAGGCGCTGAGCCACGCGCCGCACCAGTTGCTCGTCCGACTCTTCGCTCATAAACGCTCCTCCTTCCCGTTTGGTTATCTCATTCGGGCGCCGGGAACCTAGGCCGCGAAAGTGAAGGAAGTCAACGGGAGCGTTGCTTTTCAGCCGCTGATCGGGCCGGAACGCGGCGCGATCCGGGCTTCTGTGGCGTTCTCTTCGCAGCGCGTCCCGGTCGCAAGACAGGGCATCACATCTTCCTCGGTTACGGATTTGAAGCCGGTATCACGCGCCGATGCCCGCTCACCAAGAAAAGTGACAGGCGGAACGGACAGTTTTCGCCGCGTGACTCGCGCAGGGGGACAAAGACCCCCAGGCAAAAGACCCCCAGGCAAAAGACCCATGTGCCAGCCTGCCGTGAACGCTCGCACTCGCCGGCAAGCCAGCCCGAAGCCTTGGCGGCGGAAAACCCTTTCGCCCTGGGCCCGTCATCGCGTGATGGCGCAAGGAAAACAGGAGCAGGGCTTGAAAAGCCCGGCATCACCGCCCGATCCTTGGCGATGATCGTGGTATTGATCGGGCGCGCAGCCACGCGCGATGCCGGAGCGGGGTGAGATCGCCCATGCTCACTCATCTGCCGGCCGGTCTTTGTTTTTCCCGCCTGATTCACGCCTTCGATGATCCCGCCTTCGATCATCACATTTTGGCGCGTGATCGCCGGAGATGGGATCAGCGAAGGCGTGAATCGCGCCTTTGCGCGAGATGACATCGCTTGCGCTCATCCATCTCGCTCTCGCGATCTGTTTTCCCGCGTGATTCAGACCTCCGGTGAGTCCACCTCCGGTCATCACGCTCTCGCGATTTGTTTTCCCGCGTGATTCAGACCTCCGGTGAGTCCACCTCCGGTCATCACGCTCTAACCCGCGATTTCGCACAGCATGCGGGCCAGCATCGCGGGTTCCGTCACCATCGCGTCATGCCCGGTCGGAATTTCCCGCCAGATCCATCCAGGCTTGTTCTTGACCCGCTGGCGTGCCACCTCGAGCGGCGCATAGATCGGGTCGGTGCAGCAGATATAGGTGCGCGGCAGGCCGTTCCCGTTCGGGTTGGCGAGGCGAAGCCGATCGACGAAGGTCGCCAGAGGATGCGGCGTCAGGCGGGGAGCCAGCCATTCGGCATCCTTCCCTTCCGGCACGCCGAAAGCCGCAGGCGGTGGCGAGGGAATTGTCAGGCCGCCGCTTGATTCCCGGGCCAGCCGCAGTCGCTCGGCCACCACCGTCTGCGGCAGGAGATCGAAGGGTGATTCGCCATT
>DASZQO010000018.1:0-2688 GCA_035549615.1 Acetobacteraceae bacterium | reverse complement strand
CGGACCGGGCGGCGGCGCGGCGCAGCCGCCCATCGCGATGGTCAGCGCGATCGGGAAGAGAAAAAGAGAAGCCGCGCGCAGCATGGCATGCCTTCAGGGCTAGCCTTTGTTTTTCATATTAGATCAATATGACTTCCAATGGAAAACAAAGGCGAGAACATAATGATCAAAAATCCCGATGCAGCGAACGGTATCCCCTGCCGACTCTCGCTCTCGCATCATCGGGGGAAGGGAGAGGAGCCCGCTTCTGTTCAAAAGCACATTGGCTCGATCGTCACGCTTTCGCCTTTGTTTCGTGATCAGTCCCATGGCTTTGGCGGAGCCGCGCGGCGATCGCGCCGGATGCCGTGAGTGCCACATATCGTGAGTGATCAAGCCGGGTCGCTCGCGTCTTTTCCTGCTGACATCGCGACTTGCGGAATCGCGCTGTCAGCACGCTCGTGGGCCGCTGGTCTGCCGCCCAAGACGGAAATCCTGACGGTGGCGATCAACGGAAAGGGCGATCAAAAGGGACGCCCGGAAAGCCTCTCACCACCACGCGACATGACCGGACCGGCGATAAAATCACGGCAAGGAAGGTCGAACAGCCTGCGATCCGAAGCTTCGTTTGCGGAAGAGCGTGAGGTGGGAAGGTTTCATCCGGTGAGCAAGGATTTCTTCGCCATTGAACGCGGGGCCGGCAATCATGAGGCGACACGCCTCAAGCGGCGCATGCGGCAAGATTGGAAGATGGCGGCGCGTCCCTGGATGCTCACGCTTGCGCTCTCCCTCTCCCCGATCCTGACATCCTGCGCCGGGCATTCGCTCTCGACCAGCGCCGACCGTGTGATCCCGCTCCCGCCGCCTCCACCGCCCATTGCGCCGCCAGCACCGGCCGCCGCCCCCGCCGCGGCGGCCACGGCGAAGCCGCCGGCCAAGCCGGCGGCCGCAGCCCAAGCCGCGCCGAAGAAGACCGTTCCCGAGGCCCCGACCCCTCAGGCCGTCGCTCCGGCGACGATCGCCAAGGCGCGCCTGGCCATGCAGGATATCGCGAAGCTCAACCAGCTCTTCACCGCGGAAATGGCCACGACCAGCGACCCGAAGGTTCAGGGAGCGATCTACGCAGACTTCGAGAAGAAGTACATGGCAGCGCTCAGTGCCCAGGGGCTGAGCCTGAACACGTATCTTCATGTGCTGGCCGTCGCCGCCAAGGATCCGGACATCGCCAAGCAGCTCTATGCGCCGGACAAACCCAATACGCCCAGCATTCCCAAAGTTGTTCCCAATGTTTCGGATGCGCCGAAATGACCGCCGCTCACGCGGGCAGGACACGCGGGCGGGATGCGGCGGCCCCTAGACTCTCACCCCTCGACTCCCATGAGTTCTGATCCGCGCGCTCTCGCGTCTTCCGGTTTCAAAGCGCAACCGCACCGAAGGCTTGGCTCCATCCTGCTGCCAGCCTCGTCCTTCCTGCTTCTCCTGCTCGCACGCCTGCCCGTTTTTCCGGTGAGCTCGCTCGATTGGGACGAGAGTCTCTATGCCCTGATGGCCGAAGCCTGGCGCCACGGACATCCGCCCTACACGAGCATCTGGGACAACAAGCCCCCAGGCATCTACGTGATTTTCGCGCTGGCGGAGAGCGCGATCAGCGATCCTGTGCTGGCCATCCGTCTCGCCGCGCTGCTCGCCGCCTGCTGCGGCGCCTGGCTTGTGCACGGGCTCGTGCGCGATCTCGGCGGCGATGAGGGCGCCGCCTGGATCGGCACCTTCGCCTATATCATCGCCTCGGCGACGAGCGATGGCCTCTCCTCGAACACCGAGCTCTTTATGGTGGTCTTCACCGCCGCTTCCATGCGCGCCGCCCTGCATGGCCGCGCCGGCCTCGCGGGGCCGCTCTTCGGGGCAGCAATCCTCGTCAAATACGTCGCCATTTTCGAGGCCCCTGCCCTGCTTTTTGCGCTCATTCTCGCCTCGCGGGACGAACGGCCCGGCGTGCTTCGGCGCCGCATCGCACTGGCTATCGGCGGCACTGTGGCGATGGGCCTGCTCACCCTGGTCTGGTTTGCCGAGCAGGGCGCGGCACTCCCCTTTCTCACCGATACGGTGCTCGCGAATTTCCGCCGCGCGACACTCGGCGCCGCACCGGGCGCGCTCGCCACGGCACTCACACTTCAGCTCATTCGCTGGGGGCCGCTCTATCTCGCCGCGGTGATCGGACTCTGCCGGAAAAGGCCGGGAAGCACGATTCTGCTCATCTGGCTTCCTTGCGCCTTCCTCGGCGCCGTCTCGGCACGGCTCTTCTACGACCATTACTTTCTTCAGATGCTGCCGCCCCTGTGCGCGGGTGCCGCCCTGGCCCTGCCGCCGATCCGCCTGCGCCCCGCGCTTGCGGCACTCATTCTCGCTTTGCCCGCGATTGCCGCCGGGCGTGCCGTGGCTGCCGGCATGAACCCCATCCTCCATTGCGGGGCGGGCGGCTGCGTGCTGCACCCGGACACGCCACGGCTCATCGCGGCCCACGTGCCGCGGGGGGCTAGCCTCTATGTCTTTGATTCCGAGCCAATCCTCTATGCCCTCACGGCAAGCACGCCACCGACACGCTATGTTCTGCCGTCGATCCTCACGCGTGGACGCCTGGCCCCGGTCGCCAGGGTCGATGCGAGGAAGGAAGTCGCGCGGATCCTGGCCAAGAGGCCTGAATTCATCGTC
>DASZQO010000017.1:0-10548 GCA_035549615.1 Acetobacteraceae bacterium | reverse complement strand
ATAGGCGGCCATCGCGGCACCTTGCAGGCGCTGGGGAAAGGTCTCGATGCGCCAGGCATCGATCACGATGTCCTGGCTTGCAGAGAGGAAGGCGACGAGCGCCGCCGCCCCCGCCGCCGCCGCTGGCGCGATGCCGGGCTGGGAGAGCGCGAGAAGCACGACCGCGAGCGCGAGCGCCGGCTGGATCGCCAGCAGCCAGCCCCGTCTGCGCCCGAAGCGGGCGAGGACTCCGGGCGGGGCGGCGTGGTCGAGCAGCGGAGCCCAGAGGAATTTCAGAGAATAGGCGAGGCCGATATCGGCCGTGAGCCCGATCGCGCCGAGCGAGACATGGCCCTCGGCGAACCATTGCCGGAGGGTGAAGCCCGACAGCGGCAGCGGCAGGCCCGAGGCGAAGCCGAAGCCGCCCATGAGCCAGAGGGCAGGGTTCGCGAGCAGCTCAGCAAGCGTCGGCGCCGCCTCGTCCCGCGTGGAAGCCTCACCATCCATCCGCGAAGAGTGGCGGAGCACCCGAGTCGAGGGAAGAAGAAGCCTCCGTCAGGTGAGCGCGGTGGAGGGGGCTCCCTGATTGCGACGGTTCTGCCAGAGCGCCACGAAATCGATCGGGGCGAGCAGCACGGGGGGAAAGCCGCCATCGCGCGTGATGTCGGAGACGATGTTGCGGGCGAAGGGGAAAAGAAGACGCGGGCATTCCACGAGCAGCACCGGCTCGACCGCATTGTCCGGGATCGTGCCGAGCGTGAACACCCCGGCATAGGTGAGTTCGGCGATGAAGACCGGCTGCCGCCCCGTTTCCTCCTGGCCGTTGCCGCCTTGGCCATTGCCGCCGGGTGGCAGGGTCGCTTCCGCGCGGACAAGCAGCGCCACCTCGAAGACCGGCTGGCCTTCCTGCAGGCGCCGGGCCTGCACGTCCATGTTGATCGCGACCTGCGGGGAGGTGCGGAGCTGGGTGAAGATCTGCGGGCCGGCCGGCACCTCGAAGGAGAGGTCCTTGATATATTGCAGATTCACGGTGAGCGGCAGTGTGGTCACTGGCGCGCCGGTGGTTGTCGTCTCCGACATTCTTGGCTCTCTCCTGCCTGCCGGGTGGGCGGGGGGTTTGGTCCGCCCGTCAGGACTTCCAGACGGTTGCGATGGGTGAAGCGGCCTTTGGCGCGGGATGAGATCGCTCGCGCTCGCTCATATCCCGCCCTCGGTCATTGTTTTATCGCGTGATTCCGACCGGTGGTGATCCCACCCCCGCTCATCGCGCTTCTGAGGCTCTGCCGGATCGTAGCGCAGCCAGGCGCCGTTCGTCAGCCGCTGGCCGGTGAGGGCGAGAATAAAGCCCCAATGGGTGATCACGAGGCATTCTCCGCTGCCCGCCTCCGCGGCGATCTCGGCGCGAAACCGCGCCGCGCGCAGGTTCACGTCCGCCTCGGACTCCGTCGCCGCCGGCCACCAGATCTCCGGCAGGGCGGAGAAATCATGCTCGGGCCAGCTCCGCTCGAGCGCGCTGCGCGGGGAGCCGATATCGCAGGTGAAGGCGAAGCGCTCACCCACCAGGCTGTGCACGCTGACCGGCACGCCGAGCGCGGTTGCGAAGGGCGCCGCGGTCTGGAGCGCCCGTGTGTAGGGGGAGACGACGATCCGCCGGATGGAAAGCGCGGAGAGCGCCGCAAGGGCGGCCATGGCCTGGCTGTGGCCATTCTCGGTCAGCGCAGGGTCGCGGATGCCCGGATCCCGCTTGGTGGCCGAGAAATGCCGGTTGAACTCGCTCTCTCCGTGGCGGAGCAGGATCATCCGCCCGCTTTAGCGGCGGCCGCCGGCCCCGGCAACCGCTCCCTGTGGCCGATGCTTTGTTGTGCAACGCGTCCGCTCCGCCTATGTCTGCCCCCACAGGAGTTGAGCTGATGGGCCAGAGTGGCTTTCCGATCGATCTGGTTTTGTTCGGCCTGATCGCAGCCTTCCTTATCCTCCGGCTGCGGAGTGTGCTCGGCCGGCGCACCGGCTTCGAGCGCCCGCCGATGGACGTGCAGGGGGCGCATTCCGCGCTGCGCTCCGGCCCGGTGATCGAAGGCCGCGCTGAGACGGTGGCGCCCGCGCCCGCGCGGCCGATGCCGGATCCCGCGAGCGAGACCGGGGCGGTGCTGCTCAGGATGCAGGAGGTGGATCGCAACTTCCAGCCCCAGCGCTTCCTCGAGGGCGCGGAGCAGGCCTTCCGCATCATCGTGACCGCCTTTGCCGGCGGCGATCGCGACGCTCTCCGCCCGCTTCTTTCGGACGAGACCTTCCGCACCTTCGATACCGCGATCACCGAGCGCGAGGGACGAGGCGAGACGCAGAAGACGGAAATCCGGTCCATCGCTTCCGCCGCGATCGAGAGCGCGGAGCTTGCCGGCACGATGGCGCGCATCGCCGTCCGCTTCGTCTCCGATCAGGTCAATGTGACACTCGGGCGAGACGGCCAGCCCACTGCCGGCACGGATGCCGTGACCGAGATCACCGATCTCTGGACCTTCGAACGCGACCTTGGCGCCAAGGACCCGACTTGGCGGCTCATCGGCGCCCGCAGCGCGTGAACGGCCCCTCCGGACGGCCCGGCCGCTTCCTCGCGGCAGCGGCGCTTCTTGCCCTGACCCTGGCTGGCTGCGCGATGCAGGCCGTGCCAGGCCGAACGCCGGGGATCGACCTTTCCCCGGTGCCGATGACGGCGCTGCCGGGCTGGCAGGATGACCGGGCCGATGCCGGGCTTCAGACCTTTCGCGCGGCGTGCGGGCGGCTGCTGACACTGCCGGCGGACCAGAAGCTCGGCGGCGCGGGGCTCGCGGCAACGCTTGGCGGCACCGCGGGCCTCTGGCAGCCCGCATGCCTGGCGGCCCGCGCGGTACCGGTGGGCGACGAAGCTGCGGCACGGGCGTTCCTCATGCGCTATCTGCAAGCCTATCGGGTGAGCGCCGGCGGCGGCGACTCCGTTCTCTTCACCGGCTATTTCGAGCCGGAGGTGGCCGGCTCGCTCCAGGAAACGGCGCACGCCGATACGCCCCTTTATGGCCGGCCGCCCGATCTCGTGCAGGTCGATCTCGGGGATTTCGCGCACGACCTCGCCGGGCGGATCATCGCCGGGCGTGTGGTGGATGGGCGGCTCGTGCCCTATTTCACCCGGGCCGAGATCACTGCCGGGGCGCTCGCCGGCCGCCATCTGGAGATTGCCTGGCTCGCCGATCCGGTCTCGGCCTTCGTGCTGCAGATCCAGGGGTCCGGCCGGATCCGCCTGCCGGATGGCGAGATCCTGCGCGTGGGGTTCGCGGGCGAGAATGGCCAGCCCTATGTGCCGATCGGCCGTGTCCTCGCAGCGCGCGGGGACATCCCGCAGAACGCGATCACGCTGCAGGCGATTGTCGCCTGGCTCGAGGCCCATCCCGGCCAGGCACAGGCGGTGATGGACGAAAATCCGGCCTACGATTTCTTTCGCATCCTGCCCGGGCTGCCGCCCGACGAAGGCCCGCCCGGCGCGCTCGGCGTCCCGCTCTCGCCTGGCCGGGCGCTGGCGGTGGACCGGCGCTATGTTCCCCTCGGCGCGCCGGTCTGGGTTGCGACGACCGATCCCGATACCGGCAAGCCGCTCCGGCGGCTGATGGTTGCGGAGGATATCGGCGGGGCGATCACCACGCCGCTGCGTGCGGATATCTTTTTCGGCTGGGGTGATCAGGCGGAGGCGGCCGCCGGCCGCATGAACGCAACGGGTGCCGAATACGTGCTGCTGCCGCGGGTGGCTGGCAACGGTTGATTCCCTCGCCGCGCCGTGTGGCCGCGGCGCAGCCGGGGCATATCCGCGCGGGCTCGTCTCCGTTCCGCCGCACTGGCGCACGCAAACCGCTTACTCCGCTTGTTTTTGCGAGCATCTTCACGCGATCGGCCGATTCCGTCCGATCGCGATCTGCTCTAGGATTGTGTGATGCCGTCTCCTCGTCCGCGTGTAGCGCTTTTCGTCACCTGCCTCGTCGACTTTCATCGCCCGACCGTGGGCTTCGCCGCCATCCGTTTGCTCGAACAGGCCGGCTGCCAGGTGGAAGTGCCGCGGGCTCAGACCTGCTGCGGCCAGCCTGCCTACAATGCGGGGGACCGGGCGACAGCGCGCGACATCGCCGAGGGCATCCTCGATGCCTTCAACGGATATGACTATGTGGTGGTGCCTTCCGGCTCTTGCGGCGGGATGCTGAAGCATCACCTGCCGAGCCTGTTCGATGACGATCCGAATCTGCGCGCGCGCGCCGCGTCACTGGCGGACAAGACCTTCGAGCTTGTGAGCTTTCTTGCCGATGTGATGGGCGTGGCGCGCGTGGAAGCGGCCTATGAAGGCGTCGTGACCTATCACGATAGCTGCTCGGGCCTGCGCGAGCTCGGCATCAAGAAACAGCCGCGCCTTCTGCTCAACACGGTTGCGGGGCTGACATTGAAGGAAATGGCGGAACCCGAGATCTGCTGCGGCTTCGGCGGCACTTTCTGTGTCAAATACCCGGAAATCTCGGTGCGGATGGTCTCCGACAAGACCAAGGATATAGCCGCAACCGGCGCCGATACGCTGCTCGCCGGGGATCTCGGCTGCCTGCTCAACATGGCCGGAAGGCTCTCGCGTGAAGGCAGCGCGGTGAAAGTGCGGCATGTCGCGGAAGTTCTCGCGGGCATGACCGGCGAGCTGCCGCCGATCGGCGTGCCGCGCGCGGCGGAGAGTCGCTCCAGAAAAGCTTAGAGCTTGATCGCCGAAGGTGGAATCACCGAAGGCGTGAATCACGCGACAGAACAACAAGCTGGAGCGGGATAAGTGAGCGAAAGCGAATGCGTCCCGCTCTAGAGCCGACCGTGCTTGACCGGATTGCGTCAATCTGCTCGGCAGAAACAAGGTTCCGCGTGTTCCGTCAAACCGAACGCGTTCTCGGAAAATGCCATGCACTTCGATAAAGGATCAGAAGGAAGAAGACTTCTTTTTCTGAAGAAAAAGAAGCAAAAAGACTCTTCCCGTTTTCCGGACCGGAGCGTGATGGCCGGAGGTGAAGCAACCGCAGGTCTCGATCACGCGGGAAACAGGATCAATGCACCGCCGGCGGCGGCTGGACGAGCGCCGCCGCGGCTTCAAGGAGCGCCTCTCGACCACCTGACAGGGGCGGATAGATTCGCTCGCAATTGATCGTGCGCTTCACGCGCTTCGCCGCCGCGCCTTTCAGCACCACATGACGGTCCCAGCCCTGAGTGTAGAGAGCCCCCCAGGGGCCGAGATCGAGCACGGTCACGTACCAGCCGATGCGCAGCGGCAGCATCGGCTTGCCGAGCAGGTCGCACACGACATTATGCCCGGCGAAGCGCCCCATCGGGCGGGCGTGCTGGCATGACATCACAGTGGTATGCGTGCCATCGATCTCGAGCGATGCGGAATCGCCGGCGGCGAACGCGCCGTCCAGCCCCTTCACCTTGAGATGGGGATCAACCGGCAGGCGGCCGAACCTGTCCCGCAAGACCGGAAAGCGCGCGGTCAGGACATGGGACCGCATGCCCGCACACCAGATGACCGTTTCTGTATCGATCCTGTCTCCGCTGGCGAGGACCGCCCCCTCCCTGTCGATCGAAGCCACGGCAGTTCCGGGGCGCGTTTCGATTTCGAGCGCGGCGAGGGCCTGATCGATCACCGTACGGGCCTCTTCGCCCATATCGGACCCGATCCAAGGCGCGTGGTCTGTGAGAATCACGCGCCCGGATCCGAGCGGCGCGAGACGGCCGGGCATTTCTGTCGCCACCTCGATCCCCGTGAGGCCGGCGCCGACCACGAGCACCGTGTTGCGACGGATCGACGCGGGCCGCGACGGCAAGGCGGCGAGATGGTGTCCTAGCCGAATGGCGCCTTCGTAGGTATCGACATCGAACGCATGCTCGGCGAGCCCCGGCAGGGATGGTTTGACGAGAGCGCTGCCGAGCGCGAAGACCAGACGATCATACCCAATCGGCTCGGACCGGCCGCGAACGGCAATCCGTTGCCGGGCGAGATCGATGTCCTCGACCTCGCCGCGCACCTGCCTGATGCCGACGGGCGAGAGAATCTCATCGAACCTGACGCGCACCTGGGCGAGGTCCGCCTCGTAATTGCGGACACGGATCGCGTGCCAGTCGGTCCGATCAATGAGAAGAATCTCGATCCGCTCTGCGGGAATCCCAAGCTCGCCACGCTTGCGGGCCGCTCCGATGGCCGCCCAAAGCCCGGCAAATCCGCCGCCGAGGACGACGATCCGTTCCATCTAGAGCCGATCGTGATGAGCTGGAATGGACCGATCGCGTGAAGATGCGCGCAGGACAAATCCTAGGAGCGGGCCCAGGGAAAAGCCCATCGCTCTAGGCGCGCCTTCTTCGCCGCGCCGGCGGCACGGCATCGATGGCCGGTTCCTCCGCGGGGGCGATCGCGGCGAGCAGGGCCTGGCGCAATTGCGCGAGCTTCGGTTCGCTGGTGATCTTCAGGCCGAACATGTCCTTCACATAGAAGACATCGACGGCGCGCACGCCGTAGGTGCTGACATGAGCCGATGAGATCGAGATTCCCTGCTCGCTGATCGCCGCGGTGACATCGTGCAGGAAGCCAGGGCGGTCCCGTCCGTTCACCTCGATCACGGTATGGGTGTTCGAGGCGCGGTTGTCGATCACGACGCGGGCAGGAACATGGATCGCGCGCATTCGCCGGCCGAGCAGAGCGCTCGTCACCTTGCGGATTTCGGTCGCGAATTTGAGCCGGTCGGACAGGGCCTGCTCGATCAGCACGGCGAGCCGTGCCAGCCGGTGCGGCGCGTCGAAGGCGCCGCCCGCGGCATCCTGGATCCAGAACGTATCCAGCGCCATGCCGTTGGTCATGGTATGGATGCGCGCATCGACGATCGAAGCGCCGGCAACCGCGAGCGCGCCCGCGATACGGCTGAAGAGACCGGGGTGGTCCGCGGTATAGACCGTGACCTCGGTCACCGCACGCTGCGGCAGGATCTGCGTTTCCACGGTGAGCGGCGCGTTGCGGGAATCGGCCCCGCGGATCATCCGCGCATGCCGCGCATGGGTGTTCGGATCGAAGGCGAGCCAATAGCCGGGATAGCCGAGGCTCAGGTATTTCTGCACCTCATCGGCGGGCCAGTCGCCGAGCAGCGCGGAGGTCGCGCGCTTCGCCCGCGCTACCCGCACATCCCGTTCCGTGGTGGCAAGCCCGCCGGCCAGCACTTCGGCCACGCGCGCATAGAGCTCGCGCAGCAATGTTGCCTTCCAGGCATTCCATACCTTGGCCGAGACCGCGCGCATGTCGGCGACCGTCAGGATCAGCAGGAGGCGCAGCCGCTCGGGGGATTGGATCGTGTCGGCGAGATCGAGGATGGTCTTCGGATCGTCGATATCGCGCTTGAACGCGGTCTGGCTCAGGAGAAGATGATGGAGAACGAGCCAGGAGACCATTTCGGTCTCCTCTGCCGAGAGCCCGAGCGCGGGGCCGACAGTGAGCGCGATCCTCGCGCCGATCTCCGAATGATCGCCGCCGCGGCCCTTGGCGATGTCGTGCAGCAGCGTCGCGACATAAAGCGCGCGCCGCGACTGAAGATGCTCCATCAGCCCCGAGGCCACCGGCGCGATCTCAGCGAGTTCGTCGCGTTCGAGCATGTCGAGAATCCGCACCGCCTCGACCGTGTGCTCGTCAACGGTGAAGACATGATAGCTGTCAAACTGCATCTGCCCGACGATGCGCGCCCAATCCGGCAAAAGGCGGCCCAGGATGCCGCTCTCGTTCATGATGGTGAGCCACCGCGCGCCGTCGGCGCGGCCATGCTCGGCATCGCGGCCGCAGAGCAGGTCGAGAAAGATGGCGGCGGCCTCCGGGTCTCCGCGCAGCGAGATCGCATTGCGTTCATGACGGATGAGGGCGGCGAGCGCCAGCGGATGCAGATCGAGATTGCGGCCGCGAGCGATCTCGAGCATGCGCAGCATCAGAATCGGCTGGCGGGCAAAGCTTGCCGGCTCCTTCGGTGTCAGCTTGCCCTCGTCGAGCAGGAAGCCGGCGGCGGCAAGGGCCGGGTCGGTGGTTCCGACCACCACCGCCGGCGGACCGAGGGCGGCGCGAAGGATGGCCGGCTCCAGCACCCGGGTCAGGCGCGTGACCTCGCGCGCGGTCAGGAAATAGTGGCGCATGAAGCGCTCGACACCGTCCTGGCGGAGATGGCGGGTATAGCCCATCCGCGCGCCGATGACGGGCTGGAGATCGAAGGTCAGGCGTTCCTCCGCCCGGCCGGTGACGTAGTGCAGATGGAAGCGCACGGCCCAGAGGAAATCGAGCGAGCGCTGGAAGCGGCGCGCCTCGAAGAGGGAGAGGATGTGCTCTTCGTGCGGCTCTCCGTCGGGCGCGATGCCGAGCTCGGCAATGTCCGGCACGTCGAAGGCGGCCTTGGCCATCCAGTAGATCGTCTGGAGGTCGCGCAGGCCACCGCGCCCTTCCTTCACATTCGGCTCGACCAGAAAGGGGCTCTCCCCATAGCGCCGATGGCGCGCCGCGCGCTCGGCCTCCTTGCCGGCGAGAAAGCTCGAGAGCGCGCCCTCGATGCAATCGGTGCGGAAACGGGTGAGGAAGGTTTCGGCGAGAGCCCCATCCCCTTCGAGCAGCCGGGCATCCAGCAGGGCCGTGCGCACGGAGAGATCGCTCTTCGCCACGGCCAGGCAATCATCGATCGAGCGGGTGGCGTGCCCTACCTTCAGCCCGAGATCCCAGAGCAGATAGAGCATGAACTCGACGATCTGGCGCATCGCGTCCGAAGGTTCTTCGGCGGTCAGGAACAGAAGATCGAGATCGCTCATCGGCGCCAGCATGCCGCGCCCGAACCCGCCGGTGGCGAGAAGGGCGAGCGGCATGTCGCGCACCGCGCCGGAGCGCGCCAGCGAATAGCCGAAAATCACCTGGATCAGCCCCTCGCTCAGCTCGGCAAGCAGCCGTGCCGCGCCAATGCCGGCAATCTCGCCATGCTCGAAACGGGTGCGCACCGTGTTTTGAATGCGGGCGAAATGACGGCGGAACACGCCGAGCGCCAGGTCGCGCCGGATCGCCGCGAGATCTCCGCCACACTCGCCGAGCGCATCGATCAGCGCGGCCTTCGCGCCGGCGGGTGTCGCGGGAAAGGAGAGAGGGGTCAGCATTGTGCGGATGCTAGCTGTTCGCAGGCGCCGGGAACAGGAAGCAGAGCCTTCAGCCGGTAAAGAATTTCGAGAGCTTCCCTCGGTGTGAGGGTATCGGGAGAGAGTTCTGCAACCGCTGCATGCAATGGATCGGCGGGCGGCGCAGTCGGCGGTTGTCCGTCCGCTTTTCCCGCCACCGGTCCGGCTGCCGATGAGAGGGCGGCAAAGAGCGGCAACTGCGCTGGCGCGGTCAGCGCGGCCCCGCGTTCTTCGAGTATGGCGAGCAGCCCTGCCGCGCGGATGACCACCGGCGCCGGCACGCCGGCGAGCTTTGCGACCGTCACGCCGAAGCTCCGCTCCGCGGCGCCTTCGGCCACCTCATGGAGGAAGGTGACACCCCCCCGCCATTCCTTGACGCGCATGCAGAGCGGCCGAAGCCGCGGCAGTTCGGTGGAAAGACGCGCGAGCTCGTGGAAGTGGGTGGCGAAAATGGTGCGGCAGCGCAGGCTGTTATGCAGCGCCTCGAGCACGGCCCAGGCGATCGCGAGGCCATCGAGGGTGGCGGTCCCGCGGCCGATCTCGTCCACCACGACGAGGCTCGCCGGCCCGGCCTGGCGCAGGATCGCCGCGGTCTCCGTCATTTCCACCATGAAGGTGCTGCGGCCGCGGGCGAGATCGTCCGCCGCGCCGACCCGGGAAAAAAGCCGGTCGATCACGCCGATTTCGGCCTCTTCCGCCGGCACCGGCAGACCGGCCTGGGCGAGGATCGCGATCAGCGCGTTCTGGCGGAGAAAGGTGGATTTGCCAGCCATGTTCGGCCCGGTGAGCAGGGCGACGCGACGCTCGGGGCCGAGGTCGCAGTCATTCGGCGTGAAGCGCTCGCCTGCGGGGAGAGCGGCTTCGACCACCGGATGCCGCCCCGCACGGATGCGAAATGCGCTTCCCTCCGAGACGCGCGGGCGGCACCAGCGCCCGCCCTCGGCGAGCCGGGCGGCGGAGAGGGCGACATCGAGCGCCGCGAGCTGCCCGGCGATCGCGGCGATCGTCTCAGCCTCGGCGAGAGCGGCGGCCGTGAGCTCGGCGAGGATCGCCCGTTCGCGGGCGAGGGCGCGTTCGGCAGCGCTGCTGATCCGCTGATCGAGCTCGGTGAGCTCGGGCGTGGAAAAGCGCGCGCCGTTCGCCATCCCCTGGCGCAGCACGAAGCCGGACTCGGCCTTGAGGCGCTCGACGGCGGCGGCCGGCACCTCAACGACATAGCCGAGCTGGGCGTGATAGCGGATCTTGAGCCCGCCGATCCCGAGGCGTCCGGCAAGCTCGCGCTCGAGAGCGGCAACGACGCGGCGGCTTTCCTCACTGAGCCGCCTTGCCGCGTCGAGCGCCGCATCGAACCCGGGGGCA
>DASZQO010000016.1:0-7521 GCA_035549615.1 Acetobacteraceae bacterium | reverse complement strand
GGAAATTTTCCCTTCCCGCCAGGCATGAGCGATCCGTCCGTCCGGCTGCCCGAGATGAGCCTGGACGAAATCGAACACTCGTGCCGCGAGTGCGATCCAGCCCGGTTCGCCGAACACCTGACCTGCCCGCACGAGGGCGGCGACGGCCAGCCCGTTCCAGTCCGCCAGCACTTTGTCGTCACGCCCCGGCGGCACCCTTGTTCTCCGCACGGCGAAAAGTTGCGCCCGGCTCCGCGCCAGCGTCTCCTCGGCCGCCCGGTCGCCGAAAGGCGGTACACGGTTGAGAATCGTGCGCCCCTCCCAATTGCCGCCAGGCGTCACCCCGTAGGCACGCTTGAAGGCAGCCGCGTCAGAGCCGAGCACGGCGTCGATCTCGTGCTCCCCCCAGACATAGAATTTTCCTTCCTCGCCCTCGCTGTCTGCATCCTGCGAGGCAGCAAAGGCGAATCCGTCCTGCTCGCCCACCCGCATCTCGCGCGTGAGCCAGCCCACCGTCTCGTTTGCCCGCGCGGCAAAAAGAGGCTCGGGTTCGTCCGCCTGGGCGAGGGCCAGGAGTTCGAGAAGCTGCGCGTTGTCGTAAAGCATTTTCTCGAAATGCGGGACCAGCCAGTGGCCGTCCGTCGCATAGCGGGAAAAACCGCCGCCAAGATGGTCGTAGATCCCGCCCAGGCTCATCCTCGCCAGCATCAGCCGTACCGCGTCCCGCCCTTCGCTCTTTCCCGATCGGAAGGAGTCCTGCCAGAGGAAGCGAAAGAGGGGCGTATTGGGGAACTTTGGCGCACCACGCAGGCCACCCCATTCCGGGTCCGTCGCCGCCAGTACCGAGGCCGCGACCTTCCCCAGCGCCTCGCCCTCCGGCAGAGGGCCCGGCCGGGACCGCCCAAGCGCCCGCAAATGCGCGACCAGTTCGCCGGCGTTTTGCGCAACCTTCTCCGCATCCCTTTGCCAGGCCTCGGCAAGCGCCTCCAGCACCTGGCGGAATGAAGGCTTGCCCCAGCGAGGCTCGGGCGGGAAATAGGTCCCGCCCCAGAACGGCGCGCCGGCGGGCGTCAGGAACATCGTCAGCGGCCAACCGCCATGCTCGCCCATCGCCTGCAGCGCGCTCATATAAAAGTGATCGATATCCGGCCGCTCCTCACGATCGACCTTGATATTGACGAACCAGCGATTCATCAGCGCTGCGATCGACGGGTCCTCGAAGGACTCGTGCGCCATCACATGGCACCAGTGGCAGGCGGCATAGCCGATCGAGAGGAGGATCGGCTTTCCTTCCGCCCGCGCCATGGCGAGCGCCGCGGCGCCCCATTCCCACCAATGGACCGGATTGCCGGCATGCTGGAGCAGATAAGGCGAGGACGCGAAGCGGAGCCGATTCCCGGCGGCCTGTCCGGTTTCTGCTCTTTGTTCCATGAGGGGGTGCCCTTTCGCGGTTCCGCTGCCACATAGGAAGGACTGCACAGTTTGAGGACCGCAGGAGAATGGGCAGCCCCAATGCCGCCGATCCGCCCCTTTATTATCGTTCGCACGTCTTTGTCTGCTGCAATCGCCGCCCGGACGGCCATCCCCGGGGTTCCTGCGCGGCCAAAGGCTCAGAGAAGCTCCGCGACTACATGAAGGCACGCGCCAAGGAGCTGGGGCTGCCGGCGACGCGCATCAATACCTCTCTTTGTCTGGATCGCTGCGAAGAAGGGCCCTGCGTTGTCATCTATCCCGAAGGTGTTTGGTATCGAATCTCCTCTCCGGCCGATGTCGACGCGGTGCTCGAGCGGCATCTGCGCGACGGTGGCCGCGTGCCGGAGCTGATGCTGTCCCTGTTCGCCGCCGACGCGGAGCAGGGTTGAGCGTCCCGCGCTAGTGGCGATGCCGCGACGCGGTAAAATCGTCACCGGTTTGCAAGGCTTTGTTGTTGGCCTCTCGCATGGGAGGCGGGTCGGCAATCGGCCCCGGTGCTGACAGGATATGGAGGCGAAACGACAATGGCGGCGAGTGAAGCGCCGACGGAGGCGGCCCCGCTGCGTTTTTCGCACCAGCAGATTCTCAAGGTTCTGAGCGGCATTCTGCTCTGCATCTTCCTTGCCGCGATCGATCAGACCGTGGTGATTCCGGCGGTGCCGGCAATGGCCGCCGATCTGCATGGATTCAGTCATCTCGCCTGGATCGTCTCAGCCTATCTTCTGACCTCGACGGCGATGACGCCGGTCTATGGCAAGCTTTCGGACATCCATGGCGAGCGCAAGCCGCTCATGGTGGCGCTTGCGGTGTTCGGATTTGCCTCGGCGCTCTGCGCATTGTCGCACAGTCTTTGGCAGCTGGTCGCCGCTCGCGCGGTCCAGGGCATCGGCGGAGCCGGGCTGCTCGCGATGTCGCAGGCGGCCATCGCGGATGTGGTGAGCCCGCGTGAGCGCGGACGCTATCAGGGATACATGGCCTCCACCTGGGGGATTGCCTCGATCGCCGGGCCGATCGTCGGCGGCTGGATCACCGACACGCTGAGCTGGCGCTGGATCTTCTGGTTCAATCTGCCGCTCGCGCTGATCGCGCTGCTCCTTTGCGACCGCGCGCTCCGCATGCTCCGCCCGCGCGCCCGTAAGGCGCGGATCGACTGGGCCGGCGCGGTACTCCTGACGGGGGCGGTGAGCGCCTGGCTTCTGGTCCTGAGCTGGGGTGGGGTCGAGATGCCATGGACTGCGCCACCAGTACTCGGGCTCGCGGCACTCGGAGTCGTCATGATGATGCTGCTGGTGCGTCAGGAAAAACGTGCCGTCGATCCGCTGCTGCCGCCGCGTCTCTTTGCCAATGCCGTCTTCGTGCGCGGCGTCGCGATCGCGTTCTGCGGCTCGCTCGCGCTCTTCGCCGGCAGTTTCCTCCTGCCGCTCTTCTTTCAGCTCGTGCGTGGCGTCAACGCTGCCGCTTCTGGTGTTCTGGTGGTGCCCTTTCTTGGCTCCAACTGCGTCGGAGCCTGGTTTGCCGGCTCGCTTGCGCGCCGGCGTGGCAAGATGAAGGCGATCATGATCGCCGGCGTGGCGACTGTTTTGGTCGGTTTCGTTCTCTTGACCTTCACCGGCACCGGGACTCCCCGGCCAGTCCTGGTGGCTTTCCAGCTCGTGCTCGGCTTTGGCATCGGGATGGTCATGCCGAGCACCCTGGTCTGCGTGCAAAACGCGGCCGATCGTCGCGACATCGGCGCCGCCACCGGCTCCCTTCTCTTCCTCCGTTCCATGGGTGGCGCCCTCGGCACCACGCTGGTCGGCGCATTGCTCACGCTTGGCTTCGCCAGCCGCCTCGCCCACATCGGCATCACCGTCCATATCGATCTCGGGGAGGTGCGTCCGGGCGGCAACGGCCTGCCGGGTGTTCCGTCCGCGATGCTGCCCCATGTTGAGACGGCACTCGCTGGCGCCTTTCATCTCGCCTTCATGGCGTGCGCGGCGGCGATGGCCATTGGGCTCATCATCCTCGCCGGCATGCGCGATCTGCCGTTGCGCACGAGCGCGGCCAGCGAGCCGCCCCTCGAGCCGGCCGCGCTCGCCCACTAAAGATCATTCTCTTCGGCCGCTCGCGGAAGAGCTTCTCAATGAGGACTGGCTCTTCGGCGAGGATCTTACAATACCCCGGATCGGGCGCGCAGGATCCCGGCCCGAAGCCGTTTCATAGCCTTGCGGCCTGAGGCACTCCATGGCGGCCTCCCGAACCATAGCTTCGTAGAACTCTCCTGGCTGTGCAATTGTCACCGCCTTGCCTTGATGGCCCGCGATCCTGCGCTTGCTCGCGATTGACATTCTAGAACGGACGAAATAAAATAAGATGGGTTTTGCCGCCTAGCTTCTCGACTCTTGTCCCGAGTTGATCGCCATGCGGAACGCTTCTTTTCCCTCGCCGGCCGGTTCAGTGAAATCGCCGGAACGATTTGGCGGCCTGCTCCCGTAACCGATCCGGGTCTGCTGCGAATGACCAGGCATGGCAGTGCTTTCCGGGTACCCATTCATGGGGCCGATGACGTGCGCATTTGCGCCGCTGCCAGACTTTGTGCGGCACCGGTTCATCGGGAGAGCCCTGGTGGCCGATAGCGAGTGGAGTGCCTGGATGGCGGCTGCGCAATCGGGCGACAGCCGAGCCTATCATCGGCTGCTCGTCGAGGTTTCGAGCTGGCTGCATCGCTATTTTACGCGGCGCCTGCCCCCGCCGATGGTCGAGGACACCGTTCAGGATACGTTGCTGGCAATCCACGAGAAGCGGCATACTTACGATCCGGCACGCCCGTTCGGGCCGTGGCTTGCGGCGATTGCTCGCTACAAGTGGATCGACCGGCTGAGAACGTTGAAATCGGCCCAGACCGAAGCGTTGACGGACGAGCTCGCCATTACCGATCATGAGGAGGCCGTGACGAGCGCCAGCGCGCTCGAGCGCCTGCTGCAGGAGCTCAAGCCGGCACAGTCAGCCGTGATCCGCATGGTCAAGCTGGAAGGTCTCAGCATCGAGGAGGCTTCGGTCCGGACGGGGCAGTCTATTTCCCTCGTCAAGGTCAATATCCATCGCGGGCTGGCGCGGTTGGCGGCCAAGGTACGGAACCGTCCCGATGCGGGATAGTCCGCTCATTGAGGATCTCGTCAAAGACCTCAAACCGGTGCGGCCGCGAAGTGCGAAGGCCGATGCGCTGATTGTGGGGGGGCTCGGCCTCGTCGAACTTGCCCTCTTCCTCGGGCTCGGGATGGCTCGGCCGGACATGCCGGCGGCCATGGCGCAGCCCTCATTCTGGTGGAAGCTTGGGAGCCTCGGGGTCATCGCGGTTCTTGGCGCGATCGCCGCGATTGTGTCGTTCGATCCTGCTGCCTCGCCCAGGCGCGGATTGCGCTGGGTGGCGATCGCCATCGGCGTGTGCTTCGTGACGGGCTGGGTCATCGATGCGGAGCGCGGCGGGATGTCGAGCCTGATCAGCCGGCTCGATTGGCGCAATGGAATTCAGTGCGCGCTCAAAATGGCTGCCCTGTCTCTACCACCGCTCATCGGTCTTGGCCTCCTGATGCATCGCGGCGCACCGACCGATGCTGCGGGTACGGCGCTTGCCGTCGGCATCACCGCAGCCGCCTGGGGGGCTTTCGTCTTCGTATTCGCGTGTCCCTATGACGATCCGCTCTACCTCGCCGTCTGGTACACGGTGGGGTGTGGTGTGGTGACGATATTGGCGCGGCTGCTCTTGCCGCGCCTTCTCCGCTGGTGACGGCCGGTGTCTTCTCACTGAACCCGGGCGGAGTCTGCCTCAGCCGAGCCCGTAGCTTTTCGCAAGGCCTGCGCCAGGATCATTGCTGGTGCTGTAAGGCAGGATCGGATAGCGCAGCCCGGCCTTCTCAAGCCCCTTGAGCCCGGTGATGCCGATCTCGAACTCGTCAGGCGGGAGGGCCAGGGCAAGCTCATCGTCCGCGACGCCGCCATAGCGCCGCTCGGCATAGCAGGGGATCGAGAGGCTGATCTCACCCGAGGCAAGGGCCCGGCCCCAGGAATCCGCGCAGGCGGTCTCTCCTGTCACGCTGAAGCCGATGCGGCGATAAGTCCGCCATTGCAGCCCGTTGATGAAGAGGATCATCTGCGCCGGATTGGCGTAGAAAAGAACGATATCGGGTGGATCGAGCCGCGCCTGGCGTAATGGCGAGGCAGCAAGCCCCTGCCACTCTCCGGGGGCGACGCGCGGCATTTGCTGCTGGTGGGCATGTGCCGCTTCCCTGTTTTCGAACCACACACCCGTCATTGTCTCGCCCGAAGCGAGCCGAGGGTCCGGTTCCTTGAGGCCGATCACCGAGGCACAGCCGGTGAAAGGCAGAACAGTTTCAGCAACAATGCCGATCGTCTGCCCGCCGAGCCGTGCATTGGTGACGAGCTGGCAGGTGGTGAAACGTTTTCCATCCTGCGAGAGACGGATCCCCGGCACCGCGAGCAGCGCCTCGCGCTCGGCAAAAAGCTTCATCCCGATGGGAAGGCTGCGCAACTTGAGAAGCCCGGCAAGCTCCACCGCCAGCTCCCGCAGGCGCTCGGCCCCGATCATCGTGTAGTTGCCCGGCGAAGTTCGACGAACCCGAAAATAACGAAAAACAAGCCGGCGATGCGGTCGATCAGGTGCCGCGCGCGGGCGCCGATCGCCGCCCGGAAGCTCACGATGATGGCCACCAGCCCGCACCACCAAAGGAGGGAACCCACGAAGACGCCCGCTGCGGTCAGCGCCGCACTGCCGAGAGCAAAACCGTTGCGTGGTGCGAGAACCGAAAAGAACGCAGCGAAAGCGATGATTGTTGGCGGATTGGTGAGCGTGAGCAGCACCGACCCGAAATAGGTGCCATGGCCAGGCTCCGGCGGAACGGCTGCCGGCCGTGCGCGGAACGTGATAAAGCCGAAATAGAAGAGAGAGAGCGCGGCGGCGAAATGAAGCGGCCGCGCATGAGCCAGGAGGAAATGCGAGAGGCCCGTGAGGCCGGCGGCAGCCACCAGCGCGTAAATTCCGTCCCCGGTTGCAATGCCAAATCCCGTGGCAAGGCCGCGCCGCCAGCCAAGGGCAAGGCTGCGCCGCATGCAGAGCAGCGCCATCGGCCCGACCGGCGCCGCCACGGCAAGCCCTACGGTGGCTGCTTTCATGAACAAAACGATCGAGTGCATCCCCCCTCCCTTTCCTAGGGTGGCAATTTGCGCGCGCAGGCTGCCCCTGCCAAGAGGAGCGAAGAGGGGCGTATCGCCCGATCGGATCCTGGCTTTGCCGCCTTTGCGGCGATCGGCGGCGATAAAGGTTGTCTGATGGCCTGAGGCTTCTCGGCCCAAACGAACGCTTTCGTTCAATTTCCGAATGCGGAAAGCCCCGTCTGTGCGCGACCGAGAATGAGCGCGTGCACGTCGTGCGTGCCCTCGTAGGTATTGACGGTCTCAAGGTTCATCACGTGCCGGATCACGTGATATTCATCGATGATGCCGTTGGCGCCATGCATGTCGCGGGCAAGGCGGGCGATTTCCAGCGCCTTGCCGCAGGAATTGCGCTTGCAAAGGCTGATCATCTCCGGTGCGGCCTGGCCTTCCTCCATCAGCCGGCCAAGCCGCAGCACTGCCTGAAGACCAAGCGCGATCTCCGTCTGCATATCCGCGAGCTTTTTCTGGATGAGCTGTGTGGCGGCGAGCGGGCGGCCGAACATCTGCCGTTCGAGCGTGTATGAGCGTGCCGCATGCCAGCAGAATTCCGCCGCGCCGAGGGCACCCCAGGCGATCCCATCGCGTGCGTTGTTGAGACAGGAAAACGGCCCCCTCAGTCCCTTCACGCCAGGGAGGAGATTTTCTTCTGGAACAAACACGTCTTGCATCATGATCATGCCGGTCGTGCTCGTGCGAAGCGAAAACTTGCCCTCGATTTTCGGCGCCGTGAGCCCAGGTGTGCCTTTTTCGATCAGGAAGCCACGGATCTGACCGCTATCGTCCTTGGCCCAGACGAGGAAGAGATCGGCGATCGGCGCGTTGCTGATCCAGGTCTTCGTGCCGTTCAGCACATAGCCG
>DASZQO010000015.1:0-15280 GCA_035549615.1 Acetobacteraceae bacterium | reverse complement strand
GATGCGGGTGGCCGGCGCGTTCGACATGATCATCCTGATCGGGATGTTCGTGACCGCGTTCTGGGCAAATTCGCTGATCATGGGAGCGGAAGGGCTGCGTGGCCTGCTCCTGATCCTGTTCGAGCTGATCGTGCTTCTGCTGCTGCGGCGCATTCATCGGGGCCGCACCCACTCTTTCGACTATGGGCCGGGCAAACTGGAGCAGTTCGCCAATTTCACGATCGGCACAGCAATGGGATTGGGTGGCCTCTGGGTAGCGGCCACCGCTGCCTATCGCTGGTGGAACCCGCCGGAACAGGTGAGACTCGGGCTCGAGTTCGCCGGCGCGGTCGCGGCCATCAATGTGATGGAAAACGCGGCGACCTTATGGCTGCTGTGGCGGAGCGGGCGTGACGGCTCATCTATCATCATACTCGGCCAGGTGCGCACGCGGACGGCCAAGCTCATCTGTTCAGTGATCGTGCTTTGCGCACTTGCCGTTAATGCGCTGTTCGCAGACCAGCCTATTGGCAGTGCCGCAGAAGTCATGGGATCGGGCTTCGTCGCGCTCGTCATGTTTCTTCTGGCCGCATCGATGTGGCGCCGCGCCCTGCCCTCGCTGCTCGATCGCACGCTCGAGGAAAGCCAGCAGCAAATGATCAATCGGGCGCTGGTCAGCCACTTCGATGCCTATGACGGCCTGGTTTCGGTGCGCTCCAGGCTGTCGGGCAACACGCCGCTGGTGGAAGTCGTCCTCGGCTTCACCGAGGAGCGGAAAATCGGCGAGATTCAGCGCGTCGTCGATAACGTCGCCAAGGAGGTCCGGCGGTATATTCCGGGCTCTCTCGTGACCGTGGTGCCGACGGCCTTGAAGCCCGGCGAATAAATCAGATCCGAACGACGAACCATCATGGCGAGCGTGGTTTGCGTGAGCCAGGGCGAACGCAAATTGCTTTACTCTGTGTTCCGTTTGACTGAACACGCTCTAATCTTGTTTTGCCGAGCAGATTCGCCCGCTTCCCGATCACTCTGCCATCCAGTCAAGCGCGATCTGCTCTCGCCCCGGCCGTCGGAAGCCATATGGATCTAATGGCGCGGATCTAATGGCGCCACCAGCCCCGCTTCTTCGGGAGGTCCGCCGTCTCATCCGCGCCGATAACGATCGGCTTGATCGCCGGCTCCGGCGGCCGATCATCGACCGGCGCTGCAGCCATCGCCGGCGCCACTGCCTCCGGCACGGGCAGTGACGCGGAAGCGGGCTCCGGAGTGGATTCGGGCGGCACAGGGCCTGGTTCGGTCCGTTCCTCCGGATTGACCGGGGCGGGCGGCGGAGCGGCCATGCTCTCGGCTTCCGCCTCGAGTGCGTCGAGAAAATCGAGTGCTGCATCGGCAAAGGGGTTGGCGGGCGTCGGGCCGACCGGATGCGGCAAGGCTGGCTGATTCTCGGGTGGGGCAGCAGGCATCCGCGGGCCGCGGCCACGACCTTCCCGCGCGCCGCGGCGGCGCGGCGGCGCGGCTGGCGGCTCGGCCGCCTGGCGCTCCGGCAGCGGCATGATCTCCGGCTGCTCTGCCTGTTCCGGTGGAACCTCCTCGGCCGCGGCCGCCATGGCTTCCGCCTGCGGGGCGGGCAGCGCCGCATCCTCGCGATGACCACGGCGGCGGCGGCGGCGGCGGCGGCGGCGGCGATCGCCCTCTTCGGTTTCCTCGCCCGCGTGCGTTTCGGCTTCGCCCTCCTCGGCCGGGGCAGGCGCCGGCGGAGGGACCGGCCCCTCCGCCGGCGTCGCGGGGGGCGATGGCTCAGCCGCTGCCGCGGCAGCGGGACCAGGGGGAGGAATGGGGGCAGGCGTGGCAGCCACGCTGCCACGCAGATGCTCAATCCGCATGAAGGAGACCGGTTGGTGCTCGTCGAGCGCGAATTGGAGAGTTATGCCATGCCTTGCCTCGATCTCGGCGAGCCATGTGCGCTTGTGATTGAAGACATAGAGCGCGACGGGCGCCGAAACATGCACCAGTAGCTCGCCCGAGCGGCGGCGCGAGGCATCATCTTCGATCAGCCGCAGCAGCCGGATCGCCGCGCTCTCAACGCTGCGGACATGGCCGGTTCCCTCGCAGTGCGGACAGGGAAGGAAGCTCGTCTCCGCAACCGATGGCCTGAGCCGCTGGCGGCTCATTTCGAGCAGGCCGAAATGGCTGATATGCCCGACCTGGACGCGGGCGCGATCGCTTTTCAGCGCCTCCTTGAGCCGCCGCTCGACCATGGAGTTGTGCTTGCGGCTCTCCATGTCGATGAAGTCGATCACGATCAGCCCGGCGAGATCGCGCAGCCTCAGCTGCCGCGCCACCTCCTCCGCCGCCTCGAGATTGGTGCGCAGCGCCGTCTCCTCGATATTGCGCTCGCGCGTCGAACGGCCGGAATTGACATCGATCGCGACCAGCGCCTCCGTCTGGTTGATCACGAGCGAGCCACCCGAGCGCAGCGGCACGGTCGGGCTCATCACCGCATCGAGTTCGGCCTCGACATGCTCGTGCGAGAAAAGGCTGCGGCCGGCGGGATCTTTCCAGAGCTGAACCTTGCGCGCATGGGTCGGCATCAGCATGCGCATGAAATCCCGCGCCGCCTGCCAGCCCGCCTCGCCATCGACCAGCACCTCCTCGAGGTCGCGCGAATAGACATCACGGATCGCCCGCTTGATCAGGCTCGCCTCTTCGTAGATGAGCGCCGGCGCAACCGACTTCATCACAGTCTCACGAATCTCGTCCCACAGCCGCAGCAGGTATTCGCAATCCCGCCGAATTTCAGGCTTCGGCCGGTTGGCGCCCGCGGTGCGGACAATGAGCCCCATGCCGGAGGGAATCGAAAGCTCGGCGACCGCTTCCTTGAGCCGCCTGCGATCGGCGGGCGAGGTGATCTTGCGTGAAATCCCACCGCCCCGGGGCGAATTCGGCATCAGGACGCAATAGCGACCAGCAAGCGAGATATAGGTGGTCAGCGCCGCACCCTTTGCGCCCCGCTCCTCCTTGACGACCTGGACCAGCAGGATCTGGCGGCGATGGATGACTTCCTGGATCTTGTACTGGCGGAGAAATTGCGCCGGCATGCGCCGCGGGCGGAGATCCTCGCTGCTCTCGCCCTCGCCACCAACCGTCTCGGGCGGAAGGGTCTCTGCAAAACCGTCCGTCTCGATCCCCGGCTCCTCGGACCCGGGTTCCGCTGGCTCAGGGTCCTCGGATTTGAGCGCTGTGCGATCCGGCTCCTCGAGATCCGGCTGCTCCGCGCTCTCCCCCTCAACGATCTGCTCTTTGGGACCGATCTCTTCCCGGGTTGGCAGTTCCACGACAGGAGCGGCCGATGCCTCCGCACCCGACCATCCCTCCGCAGACCATTCGTCCCCCACCCCGTCGGCGGACGAATCCGGCCCCGATTCCCTCCGGACCGCGTCGGGAACCGGAACTTCGGCCAGGGCTACGGCAGGGGCTTTGGCCGAAGCGGCCGCGGCTTGCTCCTCTTCCGCCTCCTCCGCCTCTTCGGCGGCACGGGCTTCCGCTTCCTGCATCGCCAAGAGCTTCTGCCGGTCGGCGACCGGGATCTGGTAATAATCGGGGTGGATCTCGGCGAAGGCCAGGAAACCGTGGCGATTGCCACCGTACTCGACGAACGCGGCCTGGAGGCTCGGCTCCACCCGAACCACCTTGGCAAGGTAGATATTGCCTTTGAGCTGTTTCTTGGTCGCGGTCTCGACGTCGTAATCTTCGAGGCGGTTACCGTCCAGAACCACCACGCGGGTCTCTTCCGCGTGCGTGGCGTCGATCAACATCCGTTTGGTCATGCGAATTGGAACTCCGGTAAGCCGCCAGAGAGTACATCGCGCGGGCGCGTTCTCCGGGGCCGGATAAGGGAAATGGCGATGCCCGATCGCGGCAGGATGCCGACGGGAATCGGGCACTTGGCTTGAGGTGGCGGGGCCGGCTTCCCGGCAGGGGCCAGCCTTCTATGAAAGCTGGCACGGGCACCGCTTGGCTGGAGACCGCGCCACTCCGAATATCGCCCGGCGCCGCCCGGCAGGCGGCAACGCACGCTGGTCCGATCCGGATATGAGCAGGCTGGCTTGCCTCGCGCGAGGAAATGGAACGGTCGAAACTCATCGGTCCCAGGAAGACGGGAGGACAGGCGCCGAAGGCGACTCTATCCGTGTCAGGATAAGCAGATAGGCGCCCCGCGGAGGCCCGGCAACGGGAAACTCCTCGGGCAGGCCGGAGCGCGGCGTCGAACGCCGCTTTCCGCAGGGACTCCCGCTCAGCGGTGGACCCGGCGACCGGCATGGCGCCGACCATGCAGCAAAGGCCGCCTTCCGGCAAGCGACGCTTTGCCGAAGCCGGGAACGCGCCAGGGGAGAAAAGTGAAGTATGAGTCATCAATAAGAAACGTGGCAATGTCCAACCCCTGTGTTAAGATCGATCCATGGGCATCGAACGCCGCATGTTTCTGGGTCATGGGCTGGCAGCGAGCTTCCTCCTGCCGGCGGCCATGGCTCCGGCCCTGGCGCGCGCTGCCGCGAGCCGCCCAGGGCAAGCGCTTCCCCTGCCCCCGCCGCTGCCTCCGGGACGCGCCTCGGGGCAGGCGCTGCCGCCCCTGGTGATGCTTGATCCTGGGCACGGCGGGCTTGATCCGGGTGCGATCGGGGTCGCCGGCACCTATGAGAAGCATATCGCGCTGCTTGCCGCCTACGACCTCAAGAACCGGCTGGAGGCCAGCGGGCGCTACCGGGTGGAGATGACCCGCTGGCAGGACGTTTTCGTCCCGCTCGAGACCCGTGTGCAGATCGCGCATGAGAATCGCGCGCATCTCTTCGTCTCGATGCACGCCGACTCGATTCTCGATCACGAAGTGCGCGGGGCCAGCGTCTATCGCCTTTCGACCACCGCTTCCGACCCCCAGGCGGCGGCGATCGCCGCGAGCGAGAACAGCGCCGATCGCTATGTCACCAATCCACGCTTCAAAAAAGTCTCGCCCGCGGTTGCGGAAATTCTTGCCAGCCTCGTCACGCAGGAGACGGAGTTCAGTTCGGCGCGGCTGCAAAAGGACATGGTGGGCGCGCTCGGCGAATCGGTCGAGCTGCTCGTCAACCCCGCCCGTCATGCCAATTTCGTCGTTCTCGAATCGGCGAGTATTCCAAGCGTGCTGGTCGAGATGGGCTTCATGTCCAATCGTAACGACGAGGCCGCCCTCTGCACACCGCAGCATCGGGCGGTGATCGCCGCGGCAATGGAACGCGCGGTGGACGCCTATTTCGCCGCCGACCGCACCGCGCGGATGGCCGGCTAGCTCTCCGAGCGCCGCAGAGGACGGTTCCCATCGCGCGGGAAGCGCCCGCGCGCTCCGCATGGGCGGCCCGCGCAAACAAGGGGACAATCCCTTGTTCCGCTCCCCTTGGAAACGGATATATGAGCGCATGAGCCCGCCCCTGACTGCCGGTGAAAGGCTGCTTCCGCCCGGACGCGGGAACGCAGGGCATGAGCCGCCGCGCAAGCGCCCAGGTAAGCCGCCCGGCAGGAAGCCGCCCGGCGGCTCCGGCGCGCGTGCCGCCGGGCGCTGGCTCTCCCGCTTCATCGTTGTCCTGATCATTCTCGCCGTCGTCGGCTGCGGAACGCTTTACGGGCTCTATCTCCGCTTCTCCGCCGGCCTGCCAAGCGTCGATGCTCTGCGCCACTACCATCCGCCGGTCATGAGCCGGGTCTACGCGGACAATGGCCGGTTGATCGCCGATCTCGCGGCGGAGCGGCGGATCTACGTCCCTTATGACGAGATCCCGCCGATGGTTCGGCAGGCCTTCATCGCCGCGGAGGATCGTACCTTCTGGTACCATCCAGGGATCAACCCGGCGGCGATCATCCGCGCCGGCATATGGGACGCGCTCCATGTCGGCAACGGGCGGCGGCCGCTCGGCGCCTCGACCATCACCCAGCAGGTTGTGAAGAACATCTTGCTCGATCAGCCGATGACAGTGGATCTCAAGATCCAGGAGGCGATCCTCGCCGTTCGGCTCGAACAGGTGCTGAGCAAGAAGCAGATCCTCCAAATCTACCTCAACCAGATCTATCTCGGTCTCGGCTCCTACGGTGTCGCGGCTGCCGCCCAGGCCTATTTCGACAAACCGCTCGACAAGCTCTCGCTCGCCGAGGCGGCTTTCCTGGGCGGCCTGCCGAAGGCCCCCTCGACCTACAATCCCTTCACCAATCCCAAGGAAGCGCTGGCGCGGCGCAACTGGGTGCTCGACCGGATGGTCGATGACGGCGATATCAGCGCCGCCAAGGCGGCCGCCGCCAAGGCCGAGCCGCTGGTGCCGCGGGCCGCCGGCCCGGCCCCGGCACCACTGCCGGGAGCAGCCTATTTCGCCGAAGCAGTACGCCAGCAGCTGATCGACCAGTTCGGCCTCAAGCGGGCGACGACGGGCGGGCTGATCGTGCGCACCTCGCTCGATCCCAGGCTGCAGCGGGCGGCCGAGACAGCGGTGCGCGACGGGCTCAGGGCGTACGACCGCGCCCATGGCGGCTGGCGTGGCCCGGTGGCGCGTATCCCGGCCGGGCCTGCCCTCGGCAAAGACTGGGCGGCAAGCCTGGCCGCGATCGCCAAGCCGCCCGGCATGCTGCCGGAGTGGCGGCTTGGCGTTGTGCTCTCCGAAACCGCCTCGGAAGCGAGG
The DNA here is from genome assembly GCA_035549615.1 of Acetobacteraceae bacterium. GTDB lineage: Bacteria > Pseudomonadota > Alphaproteobacteria > Acetobacterales > Acetobacteraceae > JAKAWQ01. The sequence goes on along the minus strand of DASZQO010000015.1, from coordinate 8,603 downwards.
CTTGGCTGGCTCAGGCCGGCCGCGGATGCGCCGCCGGTCGGGCCGGCACCGCCCAGCACGCCGGAGACGGGCATACTCCGCCTCGCCGATCTCGGCTGGGCGCGGGCTGTTGTGCCCGGCGGGTTCGGGCCGACGCCGAGCACGATGGCTGAGATCGTGCGGCCGGGCGATGTCGTGATGGTCAAGCCATCCGGCGCGCCGAGGAAGCCGGGCGAACCGGTGGTGCTGAACCTCATGCAGATCCCTGAGGTGGAGGGAGCGCTCGTCTCGCTCGATCCGCGCACCGGGCGGGTGCTCGCCATGGTCGGCGGCTGGAGCTTCGCGCAGAGCCAGTTCAACCGCGCCATCAACGCCGAGCGCCAGCCCGGCAGCGGCTTCAAGCCCTTCACCTATCTCACCGCGCTCGAGCAAGGGATTCCGCCGAGCCAGCAATTCCTCGACGCGCCCATCGTCATGTGGGGAGCGGACGGGCTATGGCGGCCGAGCGATTTCGACCCCGGCTTCATGGGCCCGATCTCGATGCAGGTGGCGCTTGAGCAGTCGGTCAATCTCGCCACGCTGCGAGTGGCCCAGGCGGTCGGGCTCGCCAATGTCGCCAAGACCGCCGAGGCGTTCGGCGTGGTGGACAAGTTCCCTCTCTATTATCCGGCGGTGCTCGGCGCGCTCGATACCACCGTGATGCGGATGGCCGGCGCCTATGCCTCCTTCGACGAGCTCGGCCGCAAGGTGACGCCAACCCTGATCGACACGATCTCGGACCCTGAAGGCAAGGTGATCTGGCGCGCTCCGGACCTGAGCTGCAGCAATTGCGCCGGCGGCAGTCCGAATGATCCGCCCGATCTCGTCAGCAACCAGCCGCGCATCGCCGATGCGGCGAGCACCTTTCAGCTTGTCACCATGATGCGCGGCGTCGTCCTGCGCGGCACCGGAACGATCGCCGGCCAGGGGATCAACCGGCCGGTTGCCGGCAAGACCGGCACCACAGACGAAGACAATGATGCCTGGTTCAACGGCTTCACGCCGAACCTCGTCACCATTGTCTGGGTTGGCTTCGACACCCCGCGGAGCCTCGGGCCGAATGTCGTCGGCGCCACGGCCGCCGGGCCGATCTGGAACCACTTCATGAAAGTGGCACTTGCGGATCGCCCGGTGCTCGATTGGAAAATGCCGCCGGGCCTGACCATGCAGAGCTTCGAGACGGTGGATGGCGTCGCGACGGATGCCTTCAAAACCGGCCAGACCCCGGCAACGGTGGTGGCCGGGGATGGCAGTGGGCCTTCCGGCCCGGCCGCGCCCGACGCCACTCAGGCAGCGAGCTCCAATGGCGCTCCCAACATGGATGCCGGGATGAGCAGCGGCCTCTATTGACCTCAAGGCCGAATTCCGCTCATCCACTCGCCATGTCCGCCGACACCGACGCATTGCACGAGCAGATCCAGCAATCGCTGGTCCTGCTGAGGAGGCATCTTTGACTGGGATGCCGCGACCACCCGCCTCGCCGAACTGAACGCGCGGGTGGAAGACCCCGCCCTGTGGGACGATCCCGCCACTGCCCAGGCCCTGATGCGCGAGCGCACGCGCCTTGCTGAGGGGATCGATGCCGTCCGCCGCATCGAGACCGAGGCTGGAGAAGCAAAGGAGCTCATTGCGCTCGCTGAGGCAGAGGGCGATCTCTCGGTGGCGAGAGAAGGCGAAGCCGCGCTGGAATCTCTTCTCGCGGAGGCAAAGCGGCGGGAAACCGAGAGCCTGCTCGCCGGTGAAGCGGACAGCAACGACGCCTATCTGGAGATCAATGCCGGGGCCGGCGGGACCGAGGCGCAAGACTGGGCCGAGATGCTGATGCGCATGTACGTCCGCTGGGCAGAGCAGCATGGCTATAAAGTCCAGCTTCTCGAGGAGAGCCCGGGCGAGCAGGCAGGGGTCAAGTCCGTGACGCTGCAGGTCTCGGGCCCCTTCGCCTATGGCTGGCTCAAGACCGAGGCTGGCGTGCATCGGCTGGTGCGGATCAGCCCGTTCGATGCCAATGCGCGGCGGCAGACGAGCTTTGCCAGCGTCTGGGTCTATCCGGTTGTGGACGAGACAATCGAGGTCGAGATCAACGAGGCGGATCTCAAGGTGGACACCTACCGCTCCTCCGGCGCCGGCGGTCAGCACGTGAACAAGACCGAGAGCGCGATCCGCATCACCCATATCCCGAGTGGGATCGTCGTCGCCTGCCAGACCGATCGCAGCCAGCATCGCAATCGCGCAACCGCGATGCAGATGCTGCGCGCGCGGCTCTATGAACGGGAGTTGCAGAAGCGCGAGGAGGCCGCTGCCGCGGCGGCCAGCCAGAAGACGGATATCGGCTGGGGCCACCAGATCCGGAGCTATGTTCTCGCCCCCTATCAGCTCGTGAAGGACCTGCGCACGGGCGTGGAGAAGGGCAATCCGGCCGCCGTGCTCGACGGCGATCTTGACGAATTCATGGCCGCTGCCCTCGCCGCGAGGGTCGGCGCCGTGCGGAGCGAGGCGAGCGCTCAGGCACGTTAAAGCGCAATTCAGACCTATGGTGACTTCGTCTTCGGTCACCACGCTCCAATTCGGCACCAGAGCGGTGTGTCCCGGCCGCAGCCCTACATCACTCCACCCGGGCTCATATCGAGCGCCATCGCGCCCATCAGCATGAAAATCACCGCCCAGCCAGCGTCGAGATCGATCCAGACGCGGGTCAAGGCGCGCAGGCCAAGGCGGCGATGAACAAAGAGCGCGATCGCGGTGGCCGTTGCGAAGTGGCTCGCCGCCATCACGCCCGAGACGAGCAGGGCGGCGCCCGCGAACCAGAAGAGGCGCGCGCCGGTTGCCGGATCAGCGCCATGGATGGTGAAAGGCGCCAGTCCGCTCGCAAGGGGCGCCAGCATCATAATGGGCGAGCCGCAATGGAGCGCCGCCATCGCGAAGGACCAGGACATCGGCCGGCTCGGGGGAATGCGCGCGAGCAGACGCGGATGATGCGGCCGCACGAGCTTGTAGAAGCCGAACATGATCATCGCGATGCCAAACCAGGGCACGGTCAGCAGCGGATCGATATGCACGAATGCGAACGCGAGTGCGGCAGGAATCGCCAGCGCGAGCATGGAGAGATAATGCCCCGCCGCGAAGCTGCCCGTGCCGGAAAGGACTGCCCTGGCGGACCCCCGCTCCAGCCCGCACCAGACCGCATAGAGCCAGCCCATGGGCGGATTGATACCCTGATAGACGCCCATCGCCGCAATCATCGCCCAGAGCGCGGCGCCGTTCATCCGATCGCCTCAGGCGGAGGCGAAACAGAAGCTTTCGGTTGAGCAATCCCCCCCTTCCAAGCGGATCTGATGGGCGCGATAGCCTGCCGGAAACTCGACCAGGAAGTCGGGATCGAGCGTGATTCCCCCCTCATCGCCGACGCGCGCCATGGCCATCCGGCCGGGCACGCCGGCGGGATAGAACTGATCATCCCAAGAACTATAGAGCGAGTTGGTGAAATAGACGCGCCTGGCGTCGCGGCTGATCTCCACCATCTGCGGTCCAGCAGAGAAAGATCTGCCCGATGCATGCGGGGTTGCCCGCGTGATCCCGCCGAGCCGCACCGAGCCCGTGAGGCGCGGCGCCAGCGGATCGCTCACGTCATACTGGCGAAGCTCGCCTGTACCCCAGCAGGATGCGTAGAGGTAGCGATCATCGAGTGAAAGATCGATATCGGTCAGCAGCGGCGGCACTGCGCTGAAGGGCCTGAGAAGGTCCGGCAAATGCGCGGGATCGGCCGGTTCGGACGGAATCGTGATCGTCTTGCGCGCATGAAATAGCCCGCCCTCGCGCCAGAACGTCCAGATCGAGCTTTCGAGATTCGTCGTATCCACGACCACGCCGAGAAAACCATGATCGCTTTTGGGATTGTGCGCCGGGCGGACTTCAAGCGCCATCTGGTGATTGGCGCCGAGATCGATTGTCTGGATGTGCCGGCGGCCACGCAGGTCCCAGAAATGCACGCGGTGGCCATAGCGGTTGGCGAGCAGATCCTCCCCGACCAACCCATTCTCGAACTGGGGCGGCAACCCCCATTCGGAAGAGATCATGTAGTCGTGCGGAATATTCCACCAGAAATCATAGCCGAGTGTCTGTGGGCCGCGATCCATTTCCCATTGGCCGCGAATCTCGAAGTTTTCACAATCGAGAAGGAAAATGCCGGGAACGCCCTCATCGCCCCGCTCACCGCGCGCGCCGAGCGTGCTTATATAAACGCCTTCGGGGCCGCAATGCACGGTATGGGGGCGGGAATAGCCGGTCTTCCGTATCACCTCCTCGGGCGCGATCTCCTTTATGATTCGAGGATGCACTGGATCAGGCTTCGTATCGACGATGGTGATGCGTGAGGAGCGCAAGCCAGGGACAATGAGATAGCGCCGCTCCGTGAAAGGATGCCCCGTCAGCGGGCAGAGCATGGAACTGCACGCATTCCAGCCGAAATGATGAAGCTCATCGCCGGGGTGACCGAGTGGAAGAAGATTGATCATCGTTCCGTACCTGCGGGAGGCCGGGTCGAGATCGACAACAGCGAGCGCATCGGGCTCACGTCGATCGGGTCGGAGCAGCGCGACATAGGCGAGAAGCTCGCGGGGAGCTTCCATCGCCAGGCGAGGCGATGGATAGAAGGTCGGATCCGGACGCATGGTGCCGAAGCTCATCGTGTTCTCTCCCTACTCTGTTGCCTGCACTGGCGGATCGATCTGCCGCGCGGCAATGAAATCGACGACGGGTTCCTGTCCCTGTGCAAAACCCGTCCCGGCATCGGGCCGTTCTGAAAGCGTGCCACCGTCATTCAGAAGGTATCATCCTGTGATGCGGCGGAGGAAGGCAGGCGGCAATCCCGAGCGGTTTCAGAATGGTTCCAGTGTCGGCGGGCCATGTCACCGGGGTAGGGTAAAGGCACGACAACACCGGGGCGCAGGGCATCGTCGCACATGAGGGTCCCGTTGCACGAAAACAAATATTCTTCTCATATCATGCTCCGTAAAGGAAGAATATTTTTCTATTTTGGGAAACCAAAGGAATTTCCTATACAAAGTAATCTCGGAGCGAAGTCAGATCCGTTCCTTATCCGCAACCGTCATCGCCCTCCCCCGTATCGGGCGCCCAGAAAGACTCGATAGGCAGACGGTGGACCTCGTCCTCGACAGCCGGCCGATAGTCCCTCCTTGGAAACGACATGGAGATTGTCCAGATGCCAGGGACGTGTTCCGTTTGGCCGAACCCGTTCCGGCCTTGTTTTGCCGAGCAGATTCTCGCGCTTCGGCATCGCTCTGCGATCCCGTCAAGCGCGATCCGCTCTATCCGCTCCGATAAGCGATCAGGGAGAAGGAGGCTTCTCTTTCTGAAGAAAAAGAAGCAGAAAGGCTTTTTTTATTTTCCGGATTTGGTCAAAAGATCTATGGATCTTGAGCTTGCTCCGCGACGCTTCTCGAAAGGCGCGCCGACCGGGGTCAGAAGCGCTTCCGCCTCACCACACCGCCCACTCGAACAGGCTCTCAGAAGGGCTCGGTCATGCCTTGATCAAAAACAGGCGCAACGCGCTCAAACAGATATTGCAGGAGCGTTCTGGTGCCAACCCGCACATCCGTCTCCACCGGCATGCCGGGAATGATCCGGACCCCGGCTGGCACATTGTGCAGATCAAGATGGTCGATGGTTATCCGCGCGCCATAATAGAGCTCTCCCGTCGGAATATTTTGCATTTCAGAAACATCTTGAGCCGCAGGCTCGTTTAATTGCTGGATGAGCTGCTGCGAGGTGAAGGAATTGGAAGTAAGAACGCGGACCGTTCCCCTGGCCTCGCCGAAAAGCGCATAGGGAAAGGTTGCGAACTTGATGGTCACGGGCTGGCCGACCGCGACGAACCCCTGGTCCCTGCCCTGGATATAGGCTTCGATCTCGAGGGGGGTATGCAGCGGTGAAAGCGAGAGGAACGGCTGGCCGGACTGCATGACGGAGCCGACCGAGATGCCGCTTGCGATCTGCAGCACCACGGCATCCTGCGGCGCGCGCAGCCTGATCGTGCTTGCTACCAGCCTGGCCTTGGCAATCTCCTCCCGTACGGCTTCAAGCGCGGGCACATTGCTCGCGAGCTGGCTTGAGAGTTCTGCATCCCATTGCTGGAGGAAGGCGTCGCGCTGGGCCTTCGTCGCCGCAAGCGTTCGCGCCGTGGCCTGCGCGGTCGCCAGATTTTGCGCGAGCGCGCCTCGCTCCTGCGCCAGCTGTTGCTCCGATTGCAAGACCGTGAGCCGGCTGCCGGCATCGAGCTTCTCCAAAAGCCGGTTCATCCGTTCGATCTCGCTCGCGAGCGCGATCTGGTTCCGCTCATAGAGGGCCTCAGTTTCCGCGCCCCGCCATTGCGCAGCATAGCTCGCGATCTGTTGATTGTAATTCTCGAGCGCCGATTTCAGTTCCCCCATACGCTCGGCGTGAATCGCCGCTTGCAGGAACTGATCGCGGTTGGTGGGATCGGCCGGCTTATAGGGCTTACCGTCGAACTCGGCCCGTTCCTCCGCCACTTCCGCTGCGAGCGCCGACTCGCGTGCAAGCAATGTCCGGAGATCGGCCTCCGCTGCGGTCGGATCGAGCAAGGCCAAGACCTGGCCCGCATGAACGCTCTCACCCACATGCACGTCGATCGCGCGTACGATTGCAGTCTGTAACGGTTCAAGCTCGATGGTCGGCGCGCGCGAGATCACCCGTCCCTCCGCCGTCACCTCCCGATCCATCGGCTCGAAGGTGGCGATAAGCAGCATCGTCGCCACCATCGCGGCGATGAGCCACATGGTTTTGCGCGCCGCGCGCCCTGGCGGCGCGGCGAGGATGATGGCGGAAGGCGAATGAAATTCCCGAATAACGGGGCCGAGCGCGCCATCACCCAATGCCTCAATCGGCTTCGATGGAAATGGGAGCGGAAGCTTCATGGCGGGCCGCCTGCGTGTCGAGATGACGGTTCTGCTGCAGCCAGAGCTGGCGATAGACTGCACAGCGCTCCATCAGCACGTGGTGGGGCGCGAGGTCGAGCAGCCTTCCCTGATGCAGCACCAGGATCAGGTCGCAATCGATGAGCGAGGACAGCCGGTGCGTGATCAGCACCATCGTCCGTCCCTTGCCGATCCTGGCCAAGTTGGCATTGACCAGCGCCTCGCTCTCCGGGTCGAGCGAGCTCGTCGCCTCGTCCAGGATCAGCAGCTTCGGATCACTCACCAGCGCCCGGGCGATGGCGAGCCGCTGGCGCTGCCCGCCTGAGAGATTGGTCGAGCCTTCCTGAAGAAACGTCTCATAGCCAGCCGGCATCCGCTCAATGAACTCCTCCGCGCCGGCAAGCCGCGCCGCCCTTACGGCATCCTCGAATGTGAGACCCGGACGGCCAGCGAGGATGTTGTCGCGCACCGTGCCGCGGAAAAGAAAATTGTCCTGCAGGACGACGCCGAGACTGCTTCGCAAATGGTGAAGATCGATCTCGCGAAGCTCATGGCTGTCAAGCTTCAGGAACCCGGAATAGTCGCGGCTGATCCCTTGCAGCAATCGAGCGATGGTCGATTTGCCGGAACCGGACTTGCCGACAATACCGAGCATGCTGTCCGCCGGCACCGTGAAGGAGAGATCGATAAGCGCCGGCTCCGGCTGGCCGGGATAGCGGAAGCTGACATTCTCGAAGCGTATCTCGCCCTTGATCCGCGGCCGGAGCCTGCCCGTTGCCCTTGCCTCCTCGGGCGGATTGTTAACCACGAGCCCGACTTCGGCGATCGCCAGCCTGAGCTCCTCCTGGTCCTGGATGAGCCGCGCGAGCGAGACGAGCGGCGCAGCCAGCCTTCCGCCCAGCATCAGGAACGCGACGAGGCCACCGATTGCCAGTGCCGTCGTCCCGTTCAGCAGCCAGTAAGCGCCGAGAAAGATGATGCCGCGTTGCATGAACCGCTCGAACGGGATCACCAATGTCTTCGGCCAATTTCCGATCCGCCCACCCTGGATCCGCCAGTTCGCGGCTTCGGCCACGCGAAGATCCCATTCAGCCCGACTCTGCGGCTCGATCGCGAGCGACTTGATGGTACGGATGCCGTGGATGCTCTCCACCATGTGCGTGCTCTTGCGCGTCTCGGCCCGCACGATCTCCCGCGTGACGCGCCGCATCGCCGGCATGAAGGCGACAATGATGAACGCGAGCAGAAGCGCCGTCGCCAGAGCGACAAAGGCAAGCGATACGCTCATCGCAAAGAGGATCGGAATGAGCGCGATCAGCATCACCCCATCGAGCACAAGCTCGAACAGCCGGCCGGTGAAGAACATCCTCACCAGGAAAAGCTGGTTGACGCGATGATGGATCTCGCCCGCCGGATGCCGCTCGAAGTAACCGACATCTAGGCCGAGCATGCGACTGAACACGTGCAGATTGAGCCTGGTATCGACCCGCGCCGCGAGCAGCGTCACCATGTCGACGCGTACATATTCGAGCACCGTCTCGTAAAGGACGGAGGCGACCCAGACTGTCGACAAGAGGGCAAGCGTATCGAGGTTGCCGTAGGCGAGCACACGGTCGATTACCGCCATGACGAGGA
>DASZQO010000014.1:0-27043 GCA_035549615.1 Acetobacteraceae bacterium | reverse complement strand
GCCTTTCTTCGTCGAGCGCTGCATCGAAACCGGGGGCAATCGCGCCCCCTTCATCCGCGCGTGCCGGCAGCCGCTCGGCGAGTGCCGCCGAGAGCGTGGTGGCAAGGGCCTCTCCTCGGCCCAAAACGGAATTCGCGGCAGCAAAGGAAGCCGGTGGCGGTGGCGCGGCCGCACCAGGTGGTATTGCGAGCAATGCGGCGGCACGATTCGCAGCTTTGAGCCCATCGCGCAGGCTGGCGAGGTCGCGCGCCCCGCCCCGACCGACGGCAAGCCGCCCGAGCGCGCGCGAGAGATCGGGGGTGCCGGCAAGCGTCGCGCGCAGCGACGCCGCGAGGGCAGGGACATCGCGCAGCCAGCACCATGCCTCCTGGCGGGCGGCGATGGCGGAAGGATTGGTGAGCGGAGCGGCGATGTTCTGGGCGAGCGCGCGCGCACCGGCGGCGGTTCCAGTATGGTTGATCGCCGAAAAGAGCGTATGGCCGGTGCTGCCGTCGCGGGCGGCGAGCAGCTCCAGGCTCGCCCGGGTCGCCGCGTCCATCGCCATGACCGCCGCGCTCCGCTGCGAAGCGGGCGGAGAGAGCCGGGGCATGCGGCCCCCCTGGGTGCTGCATGCATAGGCCACCGCCATTGCGCCGGCGGCGGCCTCCTCGTCGGTGAAGCTGCCGAAAGCGTCCAGGCTGCCGACCTTGAAGGCTTTGGCGAGCGAATGGCGTGCCGCCGCGGGGGCCGGCGGAGCCGGGCCTGCCGGCGCCCGGCGGGAGGCGAGCTCGCCAAGGGCGAGCGTCTCCGGAGCAAGGATCTCCGCCGGGTCGAGCCGGCCGAGCAGGTCGGGGAGAGCGGCGTGCGCGAGCGACTCGGTCTCGAAAAGGCCGGTCGAGATATCGATCCAGGCGGCGCCGAGCGTGGCCGGCCCCGGGGCGAGGGCAAGCAGAAGATTCGGCCGGGCGGGTTCGAGCAGCGCCTCATCGGTGAGCGTGCCCGGCGTGACGAGGCGGACGACGTCCCGCCGGATCGGGGCGTTCCCGCGGCGTTCGGAGGCTTTTTCGAGCTGCTCCGCCACCGCGACGCGGAAGCCGCGGCGAATCAGGCGGGCGAGATAGAGCTCCGCCGCCGCGGCCGGAACGCCGCACATCGGGACCGGCCTTCCCTCATGCTCACCGCGGCGGGTCAGCGCGATGTCGAGCGCGGCGGCGCCCGCCTCGGCATCGGCGAAGAAAAGCTCGAAGAAATCACCCATCCGGAAAAAGACGAGCGCGTCCGGATGCTGGGCCTTAATCGCGAACCATTGGGCCAGCGCCGGTGTCGCACTCTTCGGTATGTCCATGGGTGCCGATGTAAGCGTCTCTCCCGCGGGTGCGAAGTACCCACTTTGCCTTGCCGATCTGCAATCGCCATGATGGTCCGCGAGAGAGGGAGGATCCGGCCATGGCGGACGGCATTATCGACACGCGCACGGCGCGCATCTCTGCCGAGGAGGCGCTGGCGCTGCATGCCATGGGGCGCCCCGGCAAGCTTGAGACCCGGATCAGCAAGCCGCTGACGACGGCGCGCGATCTCTCGCTCGCCTATTCGCCGGGGGTTGCCGAGCCGTGCCTGCAAATCCAGCGGGATCCAGCCCTTGCCTACGACTACACGACGCGCGGCAACATGGTGGCGGTGATCTCCAACGGCACCGCCGTGCTCGGGCTCGGCAATCTTGGCGCGCTCGCCGCGAAGCCGGTGATGGAGGGCAAGGTCGCGCTCTTCAAGCGCTTCGCCGATATCGACGGGATCGACCTCGAGGTCGCGACCGAGGATGTCGATGCGTTCGTCGGCGCCGTGCGCTATCTCGGCGCGAGCTTCGGCGGCATCAACCTCGAGGACATCAAGGCGCCGGAGTGCTTCGTCATCGAGCAGCGCCTGCGCGAGCTGATGGACATTCCGGTCTTCCATGACGATCAGCACGGCACCGCGATCGTCGCCGCGGCCGGCCTGATCAATGCCTGCCATCTCACCGGCCGGCAATTCCGCGATATCCGGCTGGTGATCAACGGTGCCGGCGCCGCCGGAATCGCCTGCGCGGAGCTGCTCAAGGCGATGGGGGTAAGGCCCGAGAACGTCCTGCTCTGCGATACCGCGGGCGTGATCTACCAGGGCCGCGAGAAAGGCATGAACCAATGGAAATCGGCCCACGCCGTGCGGACGGAGGCGCGCACGCTCGGCCAGGCGCTGGAGGGGGCGGATGTCTTTTTCGGGCTTTCCGTCAAAGGCGCGCTGACCGAGGAGATGCTCCGCCGGATGGCCGGCAAGCCGATCATCTTCGCCATGGCCAACCCGGATCCCGAGATCACGCCCGAGGAGGCGCAGGCCGTGCGCCCGGATGCGATCATCGCCACCGGCCGCTCCGACTATCCGAACCAGGTCAACAATGTCCTTGGCTTTCCCTACATCTTTCGCGGGGCGCTCGACGTCCGCGCACGCACCATCAATGATGCGATGAAGATCGCGGCGGCGGAGGCGCTGGCGATGCTCGCGCGCGAGGACGTGCCGGACGAGGTGAACACCGCGGCGGCGGGCAGCCGGCTCAAGTTCGGGCCGGACTACATCATCCCGAACGCCTTCGATCCGCGCCTGATCGCGCATGTGCCGCCGGCAGTCGCCCGCGCGGCGATGGAGAGCGGCGTGGCGGCCCGGCCGAACGCCGATCTCAAGCGCTATGCGCGCGGGCTCTCCGGGCGGCTGAGCCGCACCGCCAACGCGCTCGAGACGATCATGGAGCGCGTGCGGGGCGAGCCCAAGCGCGTGGTCTTCGCCGAGGGCGAGGAGGAGAAGGTGGTGCGTGCCGCCGTCGCCTTCCGCAACGCCGGATTCGGCACGCCGATCCTGATCGGGCGCGAGGATCGCGTGAAAGCGACGATGGCGAGCCTCGGGCTTTCCCAGGCCGACGGCATCGAGATCCACAATGCGCGGCTTTCCAGCGCCAACCGCGAATATGCCGAATATCTCTATTCACGGCTGCAAAGGCACGGGTTCCTCGCCCGTGACTGCCAAAGGATGGTGAACCAGGACCGCAATGTCTTCGCCGCCTGCATGGTGGCGAAAGGCGATGGCGATGCGCTCGTGACGGGCGTCACGCGCTCGGCATCCGTGTGCCTTGAGGATATCGGCCGGGCGATCGACCCGGCGTCCGGGCTCATCCCGTTCGGCCTCACGCTGATGCTCGGGGAGCACGGCCAGACCCTCTTCGTCGCCGATACGCTGATCCACGAGCGGCCGACGCCCGAGCAGCTTGTCGGCATCACCAAAGGCGCAGCTGCGGCGGCCCGGCATCTTGGCGTCGAGCCCCGGGTCGCGCTTCTCTCGCACTCGACCTTCGGCAACCCGCGCCATCCGACCGTGGACAATCTGCGCGAGACTGTTGCCATCCTCCAGCGGCTCAAGGTGGATTTCGAGCTGGATGGCGAGATGAGCCCGGATGTCGCGCTCGATCCTGCCTACCGCGCGCTCTACCCGTTCTGCCGGCTGACCGACACCGCGAACGTGCTGGTGATGCCGGGGCTGCACGCGGCGCATATCGCAACCCGGCTCGCGCCCAAGCTCGGTGGCGGCTCGGTCTTCGGCCCGCTCCTGCTCGGCCTCAAGCACCCTGCGCAGATCGTCCCGCTCGACGCCTCGGTGAGCCAGATCGTCGATCTCGCCTGCCTCGCCGCCTATCAGGCGCTGCAGCGCGAAGCCCGGCCGGAACGCACGCGGCCGGCCGCCGGATAGGAAGCAGGGAGAATCATCATGACACGGGTCGCACTGGTCAGCGGTGGAACGCGCGGCATCGGCGCGGCGATCAGCCAAGCCCTCAAGGCGGCCGGGCGCACGGTGGTGGCCAATTACGCCGCCAATGACAAGGCCGCGGAGGCTTTTGCCGCCAAGACCGGCATTGCCGTCGAGCGCTTCGATGCCGCCGACTACGCGGAATGCGAGAGGGCGATCGCGCGGATCACGCGCACGGTGGGACCGATTGACATTGTCGTGAACAATGCCGGCATCACCCGGGATTCGACGCTGATGCGGATGAGCCGCGAGATGTGGGATGCCGTGATCGATACCAATCTCGGGTCCTGCTTCAATCTCTGCAAGCTTACCTTCGAGGGCATGCGCGAGCGAAAATTTGGGCGCATCGTCAATATCGGCAGCATCAACGGACAGGCCGGCCAGTACGGACAGGTGAATTACGCCGCCGCGAAGTCCGGCATCCACGGCTTCACCAAGGCGCTGGCGCAGGAGGGCGCCCGCTATGGAATCACGGTGAATGCGGTCGCCCCCGGCTATATCGATACCGACATGGTCCGCGCGGTGCCGGAGGATGTGCTGCAGAAGATCATCGCCCGCATTCCGGTCGGCAGGCTCGGGCATGCGGAGGATATCGCGCGCGGCGTCGTGTTCCTGACCGCCGACGAAGCGGACTTCATCACCGGCTCGACCCTGTCGATCAATGGCGGGCAGCACATGTACTGAGGGAGAGCCGCCGGGGAGAGCTCCCGGGGCGGACGATTTCTGCCCCGTCCGGCCTCAGGCAAAAGGGGCGAGCGCCGCTTCGATTTTGCGAAAGACCGCGGACAGCGCCGCCAACTGGGCATTGACCGCCGATTCCGGGTCCTGGCCCGCGAGCGGCGCCGTCGCGGTCTCGGTCGCTTGCAGCAGGACGCGCGGGGTGAGTGAGCGGGTTGCGAGCAGCACGATCGAGAGCGAGGCGATCGCGCGGCCCGCGGCCGGTTCCGACCAGAGCGCCAGCAGCTCGGGCTCGAGCGTGAGGTCCGCATCGGCGAGGCTGCCGGGCGCGAGCACCGCGGCGAACATCCCCGACTGGGCGAGGAACTGGGTGAGCGACGCCCCGACGCCCTCCGCCGGCGGCACCGCCCAGCGATTGTAGAAGCTGGTCGTCATCGTGCCGTCGGGGCCAAGTGTCTCCAGTCCCCGATCGCCGAGCCCGGGAGCGGCGAGCGTGCTGCGAACGAGCAGCACCTTGCGTCCCCGCCGCGCCGGCCCGGGACTGTCGGCCGCTGGTTCCGGGGATACCGTGAGCGCCCAGTCCTGCCGCGCCACGTACGGACGCTCAAGGGCCGAGGCGCAAGCGCCAAGCGCAGTCGGCAGTCCGAGCAGGAAAAGGCGGCGCCTCATCGTCCGTCCGCTCGGGAACGCGGTGGCGGCCCGCCGAAAATCGTGCCGGCCGGATAGCTGCGAAGCTCGTCGGTGGTGTCGCGGAGATTGCTGGCGGTGGCTTGCAGATCGGCGAGGATGCCGGTCATGCGCCGCTCAAGCTCTGCGGTCGCGGCATTGGTCCGATCGGCGGTCGCCGAGAGCGCGGCGATGAGCGGGGGCAACGCGCGGGCGGCGACGGCGAGCGCGTCCACCGCATGGTTTGCGTTCGTCAGCAGCGCGCGGGTCTGCCCGCTTGCCACGATATTGCCGGCGGCCTCGCTGGTTTTGCGCAGGCTGGCGCTGAGGGCGGGAAGATCGGCCTTGTCGATGCTGTCCCGGAGACTGCTGAGCAAGGCGGTTGCGGCCGCGAGCGTCTGGTGGGCTTCCCCGCTCGTCAATTGCTTCTCGAGCGTCTGGGTGAGGTCGAGCAGCGCGACCGCGATCGCTTTGAAATTGATCTGCTGCAACTGGCTCGCGAGGGCTTCGGCCGCGCTCTGCACCTGGGCGAAGGTGCTCGGCATCGAAGGGATGTAGGGGTAGGCCGGGGTCCACGGCACCGCCTGGGCGGGATACTGCGCCGGATTGACGAAATCGAGGGAAAGATAGCTGATGCCGGTGATGCCCTGCGAGGCGATCCGGGCGCGCAGGCCGGCCGTGACCGCCTTTTTGATGTCATCGGGGGTGAGCGCGCGGCCGATCTTCCGCGGATTGACAATAAAGCGGACATAGACGAGCCGGTAGGTGGTGCGCCGGATATCCACCGGCATGCCCCCGCCATATTCCGCGGTGACGAGCCCGATCTCATTGACGCGGCCGAGCGTGACGCCGAGATAATTGACCGGCGCGCCGACATCGAGCCCCTGCACCGACTCGGGGAAATAGGTCTCAAGCTCGACGCCGTTGCTGAAATTGTTGCCGCTGAGGAAGAGCACGAGCGCGATGATCGCGCCCGCCCCGAGAAGAACGAGCAGGCCGACGCGCAGAAAGACGCCGCGTCCGGCCATCACAGGACCTCGCGATGGAAGAAGGCATGCACCACCGGATTCGTGCTTTCCGCCCGCAGCTTCGCGGGCGGGCCTTCGGCGATCAGCCCCTGCGCTTCACGGTCGAGCATGATGCAGCGATCGGCGATGGCCATGATCGAGGCAAGCTCGTGCGTGACGACGATGAAGGTAAGGCCCAGCGTGTCACGCAGCTCGAGGATCAGCGTGTCGAGACCGGCCGAGGTGATCGGGTCGAGCCCCGCGGCCGGCTCGTCGAGGAAAAGCAGCGGCGGATCGAGCGCGAGCGCGCGGGCGATGGCGGCCCGCTTCGCCATGCCGCCGGAGATCTCTCCCGGCAGCATGCCCGCCGCGTCGGCCAGCCCGACCAGGCCGAGCTTCGTCCGCGCCACCACCCTGCGCGCCGGCGGCGGCAGATCGGTATAGATCTCGATTGGCACCATGACGTTTTCGAGCAGGGTCATCGACCCGAAAAGAGCGCCCGACTGGAACATCACGCCGATTCGCGGCAGCACCAGGCTGCGCTCGCGCGCCATGTCATGGCCGAGCACCTCGATACGCCCGGCGCTCGGCTCATGCAGCCCGATCAATTGCTTCATCAGGGTCGATTTGCCGCAGCCGGAGCCGCCGAGAATCACGAACACCTCCCTCGCCGCGACAGTGAAGGAGACGTCGCGGAAAATCGTGCGGGTACCGAAGCGCTGCGCGATGTTTTCGGCCCTGACGACCGTCTCTCTTTCCGTGCTCACAGGTCGAGCCGATAGAAGATGAGCGCGAAAATGCCGTCGAGCGCGATGGTCGCAACGATGCCGCCGACCACCGCGGCGGTGGTGGAGACGCCCACCGCCCGCGGCCCCTGACCGGTGGCGAGCCCGCGGTTGCAGCCGATCGCCGCGACCACGGCGGCAAAGCAGAGGGCCTTGACGAGGCCGCCCCAGAAGTCGGTCAGGGTCGCGGCCCCCTGCACCTGGCGCAGGATCGCCGCCAGCGGGAAGCCGAAGATCTCCAGCACCACCGTCATCCCGGCCAGTCCGGCGATCTCGAGCCCGATCGTCAGCATCGGCATCACCATCATGGCCGCGATCAGCCGCGGCAGCACCAGCATGGTCACCGGGTCGAGGCCCATGGTGGAAAGCGCGTCGATCTCCTCATTGACTTTCATCGTGCCGATTTCGGCGGCAAAGGCCGAAGCGGTCCGGCCGGAGAGGATGACGGCGGCGAGCAGCGGCCCAAGCTCGCGCAAAAGGCCGATCGCGACGAGATTGGCGACGTAGATCACCGCCCCGAAGGCCTGCATCGGCACCGCTGACTGGAAGGCGAGAATGAGCCCGATCAGGAAGCCGAGCAGGAAGATCAGCGGCATCGCGCGAACGCCTGCCTGGTCCGCCACCGCAAAAAGATCGCCGGGACGCAGCATCCTGAGCCGTCGTGGCACCAGGATCGCGGCGAGCACCGTCTCGCCGAGGAAGGCGATGCCGTTGGTGGCCGCGCTGAGCCCGTCCCTGATCGGATGAAACATCGGCCGCCAGGCCCGTCTCGGCGCCGGGCGGGACGGCGGCAGGGCCTGGCGAACGCGGTCGAGCAGGGTGTGCAGACTCTCGGCTTCCCCGGCGAGCCGGGCCGTCTCGCCATGCGCGTTCTCGGCAGCGACCAGCAGGCTGGCGCCGGCCGTGTCGCAGAACGAGACGGCTGAGAGGTCGTAGAGCAACGATTTCCCCTTCGCCCGCGTCGCTGCTTTCAGGGTCGGCGCCCAAAGCCGTGCCACGCCATCCGCATCCAGCCGGCCGGAAAAGACGAGGGCAATGCCCCCCGCGCGCTCGACGCGCTCGAGCCTTGCCGCGTCCGCCTTGTCACGGCGCGATCGCAGCGTCACGTCCGGCCCCGGATGCGAAGGCTTTGACCGCGTTTCACGGCAGTCCGCTTTCGAGCTGGCTGCTCAGGGGGCTGCCCGGGACGGCAGGCGTCGCATTTGGCGACGCGCGGAGACAATAAGATTTTGAAAGAAAATAGAAAATATCCTGATCCCCCTCTCATTCCCAGGCGACGGGCGGCGGTATCGGGACACTGGCATATCGGGCGATCGGGGCCGGGGGCGAAAGCCGAAGGGGCCGGGGGTAGCGAAGGCGGGCCTCATGGCCCAATCCTCTCCCACGCCTGCCCATCGACGGCAACAGCGGAGGAGCGGCATTTCGTGAACAAACAGCCATGCGGCCGGGAACAGAGCGTGGCGGCGAGCCGGGACGGGCGGGTCGGCCGGATCTGGCTCAACCGTCCGGCCGCTCTGAATGCACTCGATCTCGGCATGGTTCGGGCGCTTCACGCCGCCCTCGATCTCTGGCGGGAAGAGCCCCGCGTGCATGCCGTGGTGGTGGAATCAACCGATCCTCGCGCCTTCTGTGCCGGGGGTGATGTGCGGGCGGTACGGGAATTCGTGCGCGCCGGGGATGACGAAGCCGTCTTCGCCTTCTTCTCCGAGGAATATGCGCTCAACCGCGCGATCGCCGAATATCCCAAGCCCTATATCGCGCTGGTTGACGGCATCTGCATGGGCGGAGGCATCGGCATCTCGGTCCATGGCGCGGCGTGCGTCGCGAGCGAGCATGCCGTGTTTGCGATGCCGGAAACCGCCATTGCCCTCTTCCCTGATATTGGGGCGAGCCATGTCCTGCCCCGCCTGCCGGGCGCGCTCGGCATCTGGCTTGCGCTGACCGGCGCCCGCCTCGCTGGCGCGGATGCCGTGCATGCGGGCCTGGCCACGCATTACGTGCCGCGCGCGCGCCTTGCCGATCTCTCCCAAGCGCTGGCCGAGGATGGCCCGGGCGTGCTCGCCAGTTTCGCGGCCCCCCTGCCGGCTTTTTCCTTCCGTGCCCAGCGCGCCGCGATCGACCGCTGCTTCGGCGCCCCTTCGGTCGCGGAGATCCTCGCGCGCCTGGCGGCCGAGGAAACCGAATTCGGCCACGCCACATTGGCGGCGCTGCGCGGCTTCTCCCCGTCCTCGATCTGCTGGAGCTTCGAGATCCTTCGCCGCGGCGCGGAGCACACTCTTCCCGCGGCGCTTGCCGAAGAGCTCAGGCTGGTACAGCGTGTGACACGGCATCCGGATTTTGCCGAGGGCGTGCGGGCGATGCTGGTGGACAAGGACCGCAAGCCGCGCTGGACTCCGGCGACGATCGAAGAGGTCGATCCCGCCGCGATCGCAGCAATGTTCGTTGATGGCCAGACTGGGTGAGAGAGTGCCCGCTTTCCTTTGCACCACTTGTGGCACGCAGTACCCGCCTTCCGACACACCGCCCTCTCTCTGTCCGATCTGCGAGGATCCGCGGCAATATGTGAATTCCGCCGGCCAGAGCTGGACAACTCCGGATGCGCTCGCCCGTGGTCATGCCAATGCGTTCCGCTTGATTGCGCCTGGACTTTTTTCGATCACCACCACGCCCGCTTTCGCCATCGGCCAGCGTGCGCTTCTGGTCTGCCGGCCTGGGGGAAGCCCGGGTGGGAATTTTCTTTGGGACTGCCTCTCGCTTCTCGATCCGGCAACAGAGGCGTTGGTGCGCGCGCTCGGCGGGCTTTCCGGGATCGCCATCTCCCATCCTCATTACTATGCGGCGATGGTTGACTGGGCGAAGGCCTTCGAATGCCCCATCCATCTCCATGCTGCCGACCGGTCCTGGGTGATGCGGCCCGACCCGGCGATCCGCTTCTGGGACGGCCGGGCGCTTTCCCTCGCCCCCGGCCTCACGCTGATCTGCTGCGGAGGGCATTTCGCTGGCGGAACAGTTCTGCATTGGGCGGCGGGCGCGGATGGCAAGGGGGCGCTGCTTTCGGGCGATATTCTGCAAGTCCTGCCGGACCGGCGGCATGTTTCCTTCATGCGGAGCTTCCCCAATTACTGGCCGCTCTCCGCGCCCGCCGTGCGGCGCCTCCAGGCAGCCTGTGCGGAGGTCCCGTTCGAGGCGATCTATGGCGCCTTTGCGGGCCGTGAGATCGTGACCGGCGGGAGGGCGGCGCTCGAGGCTTCGGTGGCGCGCTATCTCGCCGCGATCGCGGGCGATGGCAGCGCCGAGCTGGAGTGAACGGAGAGGGCGCATCGGCCAGCCGCTTGCCCCGTGGAAACGGGCGGAGCAGTCTGCGAACATCTGAAGAAGGGAAGAGAAATGCCGCGACGGAAACCGGAGGAGCTGCGCAGCCATCGCTGGTTTGGGGCCACGGATCTGCGCAGCTTCGGCCATCGCAGCCGGATGATGCAGATGGGGTACGATGCGGCGGACTGGGCCGGCAAGCCGGTGATCGGCATTCTCAATACATGGTCGGATCTCAATCAGTGCCATCAGCATTTCCGCATCCGCGCCGAGGAGGTGAAGCGCGGCGTGTGGGAAGCGGGTGGCTTGCCGCTCGAAATCCCGGCCCTCGCCGTCTCCGAGCAGTACATGAAGCCGACTTCGATGCTCTATCGCAACCTGCTGGCGATGGAGGTCGAGGAGAT
Source organism: Acetobacteraceae bacterium (assembly GCA_035549615.1). Lineage (GTDB taxonomy): Bacteria > Pseudomonadota > Alphaproteobacteria > Acetobacterales > Acetobacteraceae > JAKAWQ01. The sequence goes on along the minus strand of DASZQO010000014.1, from coordinate 16,387 downwards.
TGCGCGCAGCCAGCCTTTTGATGCGCTCGTGCTGATGGGCGGGTGCGACAAAACGACCCCGGCGCTCATCATGGGCGCGCTCGCGGTCGACCTGCCGTCGATCTTCCTGCCCGCGGGCCCGATGCTGCGCGGCTATTGGGCCGGCCACACGCTCGGCTCCGGCTCGGATGCCTGGAAATACTGGGACGAGCTTCGGGCCGGCACGATCACCGAGGCGGATTGGAAAGGTGTGGAGACGGGGATCGCGCGCTCCTGGGGCACCTGCATGACGATGGGAACGGCGAGCACGATGATGAGCGCCACCGAAGCGCTCGGCCTCTCGCTTCCGGGCAGTGCCTCGATCCCCGCGCCGGATGCCAATCATGCCCGCATGGCGACAGCCGTCGGGCGGCGTATCGTCGAGCTTGCCTGGAACGATGAGCGGCCCTCGCGCATTCTCACCAGCGCGAGCTTCGACAATGCGGTGACGGTCTCGCTCGCGCTCGGCGGTTCGACCAATGCCGTTGTCCACCTGATCGCGATGGCGCGCCGTGCCGGCATTCCCTTCGACCTCGATCGTTTCGATGCGCTCTCCCGGACCACGCCGCTGCTCGCGGACATCCGCCCTTCGGGCAAATATCTGATGGAGGATTTCTATTATGCCGGGGGCCTGCGCGGGCTGATGGCACGGCTTGCCGATCTGCTCGATCTTTCCCAGCGGACCGTCGCCGGCATCACGCTCGGCGATGCGATCGCCGGGGCAAAAATCTATAACGACGAGGTGATCCGGCCTCGTAACAATCCGCTCAGGGCGGATGCAGGGCTTGCCGTGCTGCGCGGCAACCTCGCCCCCGATGGCGCCGTGATCAAGACGAGCGCGGCCGATCCCCGTCTGCTCCGCCATACCGGTCCGGCGGTGGTCTTCCGCGACTATGAGGACATGGCGAAGCGGATCGACGATCCGGACCTGGAAGTGAGTGCGGACTCGGTGCTGGTGCTGCAGAATGCCGGTCCGGTGGGAGGGCCCGGGATGCCGGAATGGGGCATGCTGCCGCTGCCCAGGAAGCTGCTGCGCCAGGGCGTGCGCGATATGCTGCGCATCTCGGATGCGCGCATGTCGGGGACGAGCTATGGGACCTGCGTGCTGCATGTCGCGCCGGAGAGCGCGATCGGCGGCCCGCTTGCCCTGGTCCGCGACGGGGATCCGATCACGCTCGATGTGCCGGCCCGCCGCCTTACCCTTGATATCGAGGAGGGCATCCTTGCGCAGAGACGGGCGGCATGGACTCCGCCGCCGCCCCGCTATGCCCGCGGCTTCGGGCTGCTCCATGCGCGCGAGGTGCGCCAGGCGAATGACGGTTGCGACTATGTCTTCCTCGAAGGCGCGGCGGATCCGCGGATGCGCACGCCCGAGCCGGAGATCCACTGAGATGCGGTTCTTCCTGCCAGCTCTCCTCGCCGGGGCCCTGCTTGCCATGGCCGGGCCAGCCTGGGCAGCCACCACCATCCTTCATCTCTCGGCAACCGCGAGCGTGAAGGCCATGCCGGATGAGATCGATGCGGCACTGACGGCGGAGGCCGGCGCCCGCGGGCCGGCCGAAGCGCAGAATGCGGTCAATGCCATGATCAGCAAGGGACTGGCCGAGGCGCGCACGGTCTCCGATGTCAGCGCCGCGACCGGGAGCTATTCCGTCTGGTACGTGACCGACCCGCATCCCGAATGGCGCGCGCAACAGTCGCTCCTGCTCAGCGCCCGGAACGGCCCCGCCCTGCTCGGCCTTGTCGGCGAGCTTCAGTCCCAGGGCCTCGCCGTGTCATCGCTCGGCTGGCGGCTCGCGGATGAGACTGAGAAGAGAGCGAGCGGCCGGGCCCAGATGATGGCGCTGGCGTTGCTCAAGGGCCGCGCCGAGGCGGCAGCGAAGGTGCTCGGCATGCGTTTCGACGGCTTTCGGGAGGTCTGGCTCACGCCGCGGGTACCCCCCCTGCCCATCCAGCCGATGGCGCTGATGGCGGCGCGTGCCGCGGCCCCGAATGCGGTGCCGGCCGAGACCACGGTCACCGCCACGGTCGAGGCCGATGTCACGCTCGAGCCTGCGCCGCAGCCCTGATCCGGCCAGCGCTGAGAAGATCGTCGATTGCATGCCGCCGCGTCGGCTTGTAAGCCATTACAACACGATTGGGGCACAGCAGAGCGTGGCGGAACAGGGGCTGGCCAGGGCACGGAAACGCAGGCGAGGGGGCAGGAGCCTGCTTGCCGATGTCGCGCGTCTGGCCGAGGTCTCGACGGCGACCGTCTCGCGCGCCCTCAACAAGCCGGCGGCGGTGAGCCCCGAACTGCGCGCGCGCATCGGCGCGGCGGTGGAGGCGCTGCAATATCGCCCGAACCTCGCCGCGCGCATGCTCGCGGCCCAACGTTCCTGGACAGTTGCGACGATCGTGCCGACGCTCCGGAACGACGTCTTTGCAAGCCTCCTCGAAGCGGCACAGGCCCGCTTCGAGGAGGCCGGCTATACCCTGCTGGTGGGCTCGAGCGGGCACGACCCGAAGCGCGAGCTTCATCTCATCGAGGCGTTCGTCGCCCGCGGCGTGGATGGGATGATCACGACGGGCACAGCCCATCTTCCCGAGGTCTATGCGACGCTGGAACAGAGCCGTGTGCCGTTCGTCAACCAGGGTGTATACGACCCGGAGGGTCCCTATCCCTCGATCGGATTCAACAATCGCGCGGCAGCGGCGCTCGCGGTGCGGCATTTGCTCGGCCTTGGCCATCGCCGGATCGGGATGGTGGCGGGAATCGCGCAGGACAATGACCGGGCTGCCGGGCGGATCGCCGGCTTCCGGGAGACACTGGAGGCGGAGGGCCCGCCCGGCTGGCGGGCGCCGGTCGTCGAGGAACCTTACACGATCGAGGGCGGGCGGCGCGGGTTCCGTGCCTTGATGGTCGGGTCCGATCCGAATGCGGAGCGGCCGAGCGCAATCGTCTGCGGCAATGACATTCTGGCCCAGGGCGTGCTGTTCGAGGCGAGGGAAAGCGGGATCGCGGTCGGGCCGGAACTCTCGATCATCGGCTTCGACGATCTCGAACTTTCAGGTCAGCTCGGGCTTTCCTCCGTGCGTATCCCGACCACCGAAATCGGGCAGTTGGCCGCGGAATACATCCTGAAGAGGATTGCCGGGGAAACGCCCCCTCATGCGATCGAGGTGCGAATCAGCATCGCGGCGCGCGCCTCGACCGCCGCGCCGGCCTGACCGCCGGAGAATCTCCCGCCGCGCGGGATCCGGCAATCAGGCGCCCATCCGATGCGATCTGCCCGCGCGATCAGCCCTGGCCCTAGAGCGGGGCGCGTTCGCTTTCGCTCACTTATCCCGCTCTAGCTTGTTGTTTTATCGCGTGATTCACGCCTTCGGTGATTCCACCTTCGGCGATCACACTCTAGGGCGCGGTGAGAGCGCCGCCGACCGCGCCAACGCCGCCGCCGATCAGCGCGCCGGTCGCGGGTTTGCCGCCGGTGACGGCGGCGATGCCGGCACCGGCGCCGGCACCGATCGCCCCGCCCGTGAGCGCGCGCGTCCCCGGGCTGTAGCCGCAACCAGCGAGTCCCAATGCCAGGCTGGCGAGTACCAAAGGAACGAGGAGCTTACGGGTCATTCCGGGCTATCCTTCTCAATTTCCCAACAAATGCGCCTGCATCCACGGCCAGGCCATTCGCTTGCCAGAACTATCATTCCAGACATAGGCGCGGCCATGGCGGTGATGAAGCCATACCGTGGAAGAGATGTGACAATTTCTTGGCCCTCTTCGAGACCTTTTGCAAACGCCGCTCTCAACGGAGAGCCAAAATTTTGCAAAAATAAATTAACACTTGCATCTAACATTGGCAATCTATACGAGGACGTTAACAGATACAGTTAATAACTTAGTAAACATTTCGTTCGGCCGTCGCTGATGACGTGACGCTGCGGAGGTATTCATGCCGTCCGTTTCGGTATCCTCCGGCAGCAGCTTTCTCCAGCTTGCGTTCCCGGCCGGCTCGGATGCCGCGCTCGCCCAGCAACTGGCGGATACCCTTCTCGCCCCCGCCCAGAACGGGACGGAGACATTTCAAAGCGTCAGCGCGGACGACACCGCGATCGTCCCGGTTCCCGGCGGCAATGTCGGCGTGCTTGCTGTCCTCGAAACCCAGCTCCCATTCACCACGCCGGTAAGCGTTCCCGCCGGCTTCAATTTCACCATCATCGATACGTCCGAAGGCTTTGCCAGCGTTCAGGGCAATGGCGGCGAGGATCAGCGTGTCCTCATCTCCTCCGCAACCGGGGTCACCTTCAACACCGGCGGGGGCTCGGGCACGGTCGTCGCCGGGCAGGGCAACAACCTCATCGGCACGCCCATGACCGGTGGCGGCCATCAGCTCATCGTCGGCGGCCCCGGCAATGACACGATCACTTCCTTCAGCGGCGACAACGTCATCAGCCCGGGCGGGGGGGCGAATCTGATCGGGCTCGAGAATGGCCGCGATGACGTTTCCCTCTCCGGCACCGCCGATACGGTCGTCGCGGCCAGCGGCGATGACACGGTCTCGGTCACCGGCGAAGACGCCGCGCTGATCTTCGGGGGCAGCGGACGGCTCACCTTCATCAACGGCTCCGCTCCTTCGACGGTGGTGGGCGGCTCGGGCAGCGAGACGATCGAGGGTGGCGTCGGCGGCGGGCTCTATCAGGGTGGCTCGGGTGGCGACAATTCGATTTCAGGCGGCAGTGGGAAGGTCACCATCTTCGGTGGCGGGTCCGGCGACACGCTTGCCGCCGGAGGCAGCCTCGGGGACGCGCTGGCTGCCGCCTCGGGCAACGAAACCCTGACCAGCGCGTCTTCCCATGGCCTCGACTCGATGTACGGCGGCAGCGGGCAGGACGTGATGATCGCCGGCCTTGGCGGTGACCTCATGCTCGGGGGCTCCGGCACCATGAATTTCGAATTCATCAAAGGGTTGACCAGCGCGGCGAGCACCTACGAGGTTTTCAACTTCCATGCCGGCGACGCCGTGACCCTGAGCGGCTATAGCGGCGCGCCCACCGCGACATCGGCAGGCGGGAATCTGGTGCTCGGGCTTTCGGATGGGACGAGGATCACCTTCGTTGGCGTCGCCCATGGCAGCCTCCTCAATATCCAGACTTGATCGGCCGGCCGAGCCGGCCCAGCCTGCCCCGTCGGCCCCGGTCCTCAACGCGGGGGCTTCGGTCTTGAGAAACGGGGCGGAGAGCTGATGCGGATCTTACTCACCGGCGGATGTGGATTCATTGGTTCGGCGGTCGTCCGGCACCTCATCCGGGCGACGGGGCACAGCGTCATCAATATCGACAAGATGACCTATGCCGCTTCGGAGGATGCGCTGGAGGAGGCGCGGGAAAGCCCGCGGCATGTCCTGATCCGTGCCGACATCGCCGACGGCGAGGCCATGCGGGCGGCCTTCGTCGCGCATCGCCCCGATGCGGTGATGCATCTCGCCGCCGAAAGCCATGTCGATCGCTCGATCGACGGCCCCGGCGCCTTCGTTCAGACCAATATCGTCGGCACCTATGTCCTGCTTGAGGCGGCGCGTGCCTATTGGTCGGGCCTCGGCGCGGAGGCGAAATCCCGCTTTCGTTTCCACCATATTTCGACGGACGAAGTGTTCGGCGCGCTCGGCCCCGAGGACCCGCCCTTCACCGAGGCGACGCCCTATTCTCCGCGCAGCCCCTATTCCGCCTCCAAGGCCGCGGCCGATCATCTCGTGCGCGCCTGGTTCCACACCTACGGGCTGCCGAGCCTCGTCTCCAACACCACCAACAATTACGGCCCCTGGCAATTTCCCGAGAAGCTGATCCCTCTCGTCACGATCAACGCGCTCGAAGGCAAACCATTGCCAGTGTACGGCCGGGGTGAGAACCGGCGGGACTGGCTCTATGTCGAGGATCATGCTGAGGCGCTGGTGCGGGTGCTTGAGCGGGGCGAGCCGGGCGGGACCTATTGCATCGGCGGGCGCGCGGGGTGCAGCAACCTCGAGATCGTGCGGACGATCTGCACTCTGCTCGACGAGCTGGTTCCCGACCCCGCCGGCCCGCGCGCGCGGCTGATCCGCTTCGTCACGGATCGGCCCGGCCATGATTTCCGCTACGAGATCGACCCTACAGCCGCCGAGGCCGCGCTGGCCTGGCGCGCCCGCCACGACCTCGCCCTTGGCCTTCGCCGCACCCTCACCTGGTACCTCTCCCATCGCGCCTGGTGGGAGGCCATCCGTGCCGGGCGCTATGCGGGTGAGCGGCTCGGCACGGCGGCATGAGAAGAGGAGGATGAGCACCATGAAAGGGATCCTGCTCGCCGGGGGATCCGGCACGCGGCTTCATCCGATGACCCTCGCGGCCTCGAAGCAGCTTCTGCCCGTCTATGACAAGCCGATGGTCTACTACCCGCTCTCCACCCTCATGCTCGCCGGAATCCGCGACATTCTCGTCATCTCGACCCCGCAGGATCTGCCGCAGTTCCGCCGCCTGCTCGGCTCGGGCGAGCGGTTCGGCATTCGCTTCGCCTATGCCGAGCAGCCCCGCCCCGACGGCATCGCCCAGGCCTTCCGGATCGGCGCCGAATGGCTGAGTGGCGGGCCCGCCGCGCTCGCGCTCGGCGACAATTTGATTCACGCCGATCACCTCTCCGAGCTTTTGCGCCGCGCCGCCGGGCGCGGGGCGGGGGCGACGGTCTTCGCCTATCAGGTGCGGGACCCGGAGCGTTATGGCGTCGTTTCATTCTCCGAGAACGGGCAGGCGCTCGAAATCGTCGAGAAGCCGCCGGTCCCCGCCTCGAACTGGGCGGTCACCGGCCTTTATTTCTATGATCGGAATGTCTGCGACTATGCGCGCAGCCTGAGACCGTCCGATCGGGGCGAACTCGAGATCACCGATCTCAACCGCATCTATCTCGAGACGGGCGCTTTGCATGTCGAACGTTTGTCGCGCGGCTGCGCCTGGCTCGATGCCGGCACTCCCGACTCGCTCCTGCAGGCCGCCACCTTCGTTCAGACCATCCAGGCACGTCAGGGCATGCTCGTCGGCTGCCCCGAGGAGGTCGCGTTCCGCATGGGCTTCATCGATGCCGACCAGCTCCGCACCGAGGCGCGGCGCCTTGGCAAGACCGAGCTTGGCCGTGTGCTCACCGAACTCGCGGAAAGCCCGCCCGCCCACGCCCAGCCACACCCGGCAATGCAGGAGGCCCAGCGCCTCGGCGCCGAACCTGCTTAGGGCCGATCGCGATCTGCCCTAGTTTCTAACAATCTCGGCCACCGCTTCGAGCGCCCGCCGCACCTCCGGGTCCACCAGCGCGGCGAACTCCGCTTCCTGCGCATAAGCCGGCATCAGCGCCTTGAGAAGCGCCTCCCGCCTGACAGCGGGGTGGACATAGATCTCGGAAAGCCCGGTCGGCAGATGGGGCGCCAAGGCCTTGATCCGCGCGGCCGTCATCCGTCCCGTCCAGCGCAGTCCGAACACCGCATCCGGCGCGCTCAGCCCCGCCCGCCGCACCTGGCGGCGCAAAACACGGCTCCAACGCGCGAGCGCGCGATCGCCCAAGCCCACCCGCTCGCCGCATGCCGCGATCACCGAAGGCGGCTCGTCCGGCACCCGCACCGAAGTCAGCCCGAATGACCGGCCGATTTGGATCATCAGCCGCCCGACCGTCGGGTGAAGATGCATGTGCTTGTGCGCATCCGCATGGTCGAGCGGAAGCCCCGTCTCCGCGTAGGCCGAGAACTGCGCCCCAATCTCCGCCGCAAGCTGCCTTCGCACTGCGGGATGGGCGAAATACCTGATCCCCAGTCTCGCCTGATCCGAAGGAAACCAGCCGCGCGCATCGACGAGATCGGGAATCCGCGCCTGCGGCAAAATCGCCGGCCCCTCGATCACCACCAGATGCAGGCCGACGCGCAAGCCGGGCAGCGCGCGCGCGCGCCGCACCGCATCCGCGGCCGCCGGGCCGGCGACCATCAAGCTCGCCGCGCCGAGCACCCCGTCCCGATAGGCCCGCTCGACCGCCTCGTTTACCCCTTCGGAAAGCCCGAAATCATCGGCCGTCAGCAGGACGCGCCTCACCGGGGCGTTCGTCCGGCTGAAGATCGGAGGTGGGGTTCCCGCCGCGCTTGCGCGACGGGGACTCGCCAGGGGGGCAGCGCCGCCGCGGCCTTCAGCCAAGCCACGTGCTACGATCAGGCGGCCTTATGGCGTTCGCGGAGGAAGTGGAAGAACTCAATCCCTTCGCGCAGACGGCGGACCATCATCTCGGGGCTTCTCACCATCTCGCCGACGATGGATGCGATCTTCGGCGCGCGGAAATAGAAGCGCTTATAGAATGTCTCGACGCTCTCGAAAATTTCAGTGTGCGAGAGGTGGGAATAGGAGAGGGGCGCGATCTGGATGCCGTGCTCGTCCACGAGCTCAGCATGGGCGGCGTCAAGCCAGCCGTTTTCGACCGCCTGGCGATGCAGGAAGGTGCCGGGATAAGGCGCGGCGAGCGAGACTTGCAGCGTGTGCGGATTTATCTCTGTTGCGAAACGGATCGTCTCCTCGATCGTCTCCCTGGTCTCGCCTGGCAGGCCGAGAATGAAGGTGCCGTGGATACGGATCCCGAGCTCGTGGCAATCGCGCGTGAAGCGCTTGGCGACCTCGATGCGCATGCCCTTCTTGATGTTGTGCAGGATCTGCTGGTTGCCGCTTTCATAACCGACGAGCAGCAGCCTGAGGCCATTGTCCTTGAGGACTTTCAGCGTTTCGCGCGGCACGTTCGCCTTGGCGTTGCACGACCAGGTGACGCCGAGCCGGCCGAGCTCGCGCGCGATTGCTTCGGCGCGCGGCAGATTGTCGGTGAAGGTGTCGTCGTCGAAAAAGAACTCGCGCACCTGCGGGAAATACTGCTTCGCCAGCCGGATTTCCTCGGCGACGTGGCCGGGGCTGCGCACACGATAGCGGTGCCCGCCCACGGTTTGCGGCCAGAGGCAGAATGTGCAGCGCGATTTGCAACCGCGTCCCGTGTAGAGCGAGAGATAGGGGTGTAGCAGATAGCCGATGAAGTAGTTCTCGATCGTAAGGTCGCGCTTGTAGACTTCGGTCACGAAGGGAAGCTGGTCCATATCCTCGAGGATCGCGCGCTCCGGATTATGGATGATGGCTCCATCCGCGCCGCGCCAGGAGAGGCCGGTGATCTCGCCGAACGGGCGTCCTTCGGCAACTTCCTTGATCGTGAAGTCGAACTCGTTGCGGGCGACGAAGTCGATCGCCGCGCTCATCTTGAGGCTTTCTTCCGGCTGCACCGCCACTTTCGCGCCGACGAAGCCGATGCGGAGCGCGGGATCCGCCTCCTTCAGCGCCTCCGCCACCTTGACGTCGGCGGCGAAGGAGGGGGTCGAGGTATGGATGACGCAGAGCTCATAGCTCCTGGCCGCGCGCAGCACCTCGGGCAGGCGGATGCGCGCGGGGGGCGCGTCGATCAGCCGGCTGCCGGGCACCAGGGCGGCAGGCTGGGCGAGCCAGGTCGGATACCAGAAGGAGCGGATCTCACGACGCGCCTGGTAGCGGGAGCCTGCGCCGCCGTCGAAGCCGTCGAACGATGGGGGATGGAGGAAGAGCGTCTTCATCATCGGCTGCGAGATCCCTTTCTGGGCGCGCGCAATGAGCTGCCGCTACCGGGGCGGCCGGCGCGCAGCACCGCTCCCCTCCATTCTACGCGGTTGCCGGCGTAGCTGACCAGCAGCACGGCGAGAGAAAGTGCATCCCGTGCCGGAATGAGCCAGATCGGCAGAACCGGCGCGAGTCCGAGGCAGCGGTCGATCCCGCGCATGGCGATGGCCCGGACGGCCCAGGCGAGGAGCAGGAGGGCGAACGACCAGGCCGCGCCGCCGCTCATCGCCATGCTCAGAACGGCCCAGGGAATCGGATATCGGATGCAGGAGGCAGCATAGCCGAGCGGAACGAGGGAACGCATGGTCCGGCCCCAGCGCAGCTCGTGACGGAAAAGGGCGCCAAGCCGCCGTTCGGGCACTGTGGTTCCCGGGACGGTCGCGGCAAGACGGACGGCGAGACCGAGTGCGGCGACGCGCCGGCCGAGCACCGCGTCGTCGGCAAGCTCGTCGGCCAGGGCCTCCAGGCCGCCGGCCCGCGCCAGCACGTCCTGGCGGAGGGCAAGCGTTGCGCCGAGCGCATCCTGCCGTCCGAGCGCCCGGGCCAGCAGAGCCGAGGGCAGAAACCCATGGCTGATGCCGCTTGCACCGAGCTTCGCGACCCACCCCGGCACGCCCGGCCGGCCTGTGTAGAGCGTGGTCACGAGGCCGGTGCCAGGGATTTCGAGGGCGGCGGCGATGGCGTCGAGATATCCGGGCAGGGCATGCACATCGGCATCCGCGATCACCAGGGTGTCATGGCGCGCCGCTTTCATCATCGTGATGAGATTGGCGATCTTCCGGTTCGCTGCGACGATCGGCCGTGGCTCCTCGAGCCCCGACGGATCGACCCCGGACCCGTGAACCAGCGTGATGTCGCGATCAGGGAAGCGTGCGGCGAGCCGACGCGCGATGGTCAGGGCCGGATCGGCCGCGTCCCGCGCGCCGCAGACGATCTGGAACTCGGGGTAATCCTGCCGGCAGAAGGAGGCGAGCGCCTCCTCCAGAAGCGGCTCCGCGCCGGCCAGCGGCTTCAGGACCGAGATCGGTGGCCGATGCCGGGGCGTGGCGGCAGGCTGGCGGGCGAAGCGCCCGACCAGAGCCAGTCCGGTGAGTGCCTCCGCGCATCCCGCCAGCGCGATCAGCCCGAGGATGAGGGCAAGGGCATGCATGGGCAGCTTGGGGCTGCGCGCCGCGCGTCAGCTCATCGTGTTGCCGGAGAGGGCTGCCACTTTCCTCTTGAGCCCGTTGATCAGGGCCGACGCCCCGCCGGAGGCGAGGAGCGCATGGAAGTCCGAGCGCTGGACGGCGACCTGGCTGATCGTTCCATCGAGCAGCACATCCACCACCCGCCAACCGGAGCCACTGTTGATCATCACATAGTCGATGCGCCGCGTCTTGCCGTCCTGGGTTATGATTTCCGTTGCCACCACCTGCTCCGAGCCGACCGCGCGCAGGCCCGGCAGGATGCGGAACTGCTCGCCCCCGTAGCTGTTGAAGTTCGCGACATAGCTCGCGACCGTGTATTCGCGGAAAACCGGCAGCAGCTGTTCCCGCTGGGCCGGGGTGAGGCTCGCCCAGTCGAATCCCACGGCGAGCTCCAGGATCCGCGGCAGGTCGAAGCTCTGCGTCAGGATCGGGGCAAGCATCGCATAGCGCTGCGGAAAGGGCGTGGAGGCACTGCCGGCCTTCATCACGGCAAGCAGCCCGGCATTGAGCGCCGCCACGGGCGCGGACACCGTGGCGAAGTCGGGGGCCGGCTGGGCGCGCGCGACCCACGGTGCAACGAGTGCGCCGAAGCAGGCGGCGAGAAGCAGGCGGCGCTCAGGCCGCATCGTTGGGAGAGAGCCGGAGCCGTCCCCGTCGCGCCGCGGGACTGAGGGCCTCCCGCAGTCCCAGCGCATCGATCGCCGTTGCAACGATATCGCGTGCCGTGAGACCGGCCTCGGCAAGCTGCGCCTTGGGCGAATCATGGTCGATGAACCGGTCGGGCAATGTCATCGGCCGAACCTTGAGCCCGCGGTCGAGCAGGCCGCGCCAGGCCAGATGATGCAGCACGGCGGCGCCGAAGCCGCCCGCCGCCGCCTCCTCGATCGTGATGAGCACTTCATGCTCGCGCGCCAGCCGTTCGATCAGGGCATGATCGAGCGGCTTGGCAAAGCGGGCATCCGCCACGGTGGCCGGCAAGCCCCGGGCGGCGAACTCGTCGGCCGCGCGCAGCGCATCGGCAAGCCGGGCGCCCAGAGAGAGGATGGCGATCTTGCTGCCCTCGCGCAGCACCCGCCCGCGGCCGATCGGCAGCACCTCGCCGCGCGCCGGCAAGCTGACGCCGAGCCCCTCGCCACGCGGATAGCGCACGGCCGAAGGGCCGTCATCGATGGCGGCGGCGGTCGTCACCATGTGAACGAGCTCAGCCTCGTCGGCAGCCGCCATGATCGTGAAGCCGGGCAGGCAGCCGAGATAGCAAAGATCGAAGCTGCCCGCATGCGTCGCCCCGTCGGCGCCGACCAGCCCGGCGCGGTCGAGCGCGAAGCGCACCGGCAGGCGCTGGATCGCCACATCATGCACCACCTGATCGTAGGCGCGCTGGAGAAAGGTCGAATAGATTGCCGCAAAAGGCTTCATCCCTTCGGTGGCGAGGCCAGCGCAGAAGGTCACGGCGTGCTGCTCGGCGATCCCGACATCGAAACATCGGTCCGGGAAGCGCTTGCCGAAGCGGTCAAGCCCGGTGCCGGAAGGCATCGCGGCGGTGACGGCGACGATGGCAGGATCACGCTCCGCCTCGGCGATCAAGGCATCGGCGAACACCCGCGTGTAGCTCGGCGGCCCCGGAGGGCCTTTCGCCTGCTCTCCGGTGATGACATTGAATTTCGAGACGCCGTGATACTTGTCCGCCGACGCCTCCGCCGGCGGATAGCCCTTGCCCTTCTTCGTGACGACATGAAGAAGGATCGGGCCGCGCTCCTCGGCTTCCCGGACATTGCGCAGCACCGGCAGGAGGTGGTCGAGATTGTGCCCGTCAATCGGCCCCACGTAATAGAAGCCGAGCTCCTCAAAGAGTGTGCCGCCGGTCAGGATATTGCGCGCGAACACCTCCGCGCGCTTGGCAGTGCGCTCGATCTGGCGGGGGAAGGCGCGGGCCATCCGCGCCCCGAGCTCGCGGAGCGACATGAAGGGGCGCGAGGAGATCAGCCGCGAGAGATAGGCGCTCATCGCCCCCACCGGCGGGGCGATCGACATATCGTTGTCGTTGAGAATGACAAGCAGGCGCGAGCGCATGGCCCCGGCATTGTTGAGGGCCTCATACGCCATGCCCGCGCTCATCGCCCCATCGCCGATGACGGCAACCACATGGCGATCGCGCTCCCCCTTGAGGTCGCGCGCGACCGCCATGCCGAGCCCCGCCGAGATCGAGGTCGAGGAATGGGCGGCGCCGAACGGGTCGTACTCGCTCTCGGCCCGGCGGGTGAAGCCGGAGAGCCCGCCGCCCTGGCGCAGCGTGCGGATGCGATCGCGCCGGCCGGTCAGAATCTTGTGGGGGTAGGCCTGATGGCCGACATCCCAGATCAACCGGTCATTGGGCGTATCGAAGACCGCATGCAGCGCCAATGTCAGCTCGACCACCCCCAGCGAGGCACCGAGATGCCCACCGGTGGTAGAGACGACGTCGATGGTCTCGGCGCGGAGCTCGTCCGCCAGGCGCTTGAGCTGTTCGGCGGAAAAATTGCGGAGGTCCGCCGGGAATTTAACCTGATCCAGAAGCGGTGTTTCGACCGCCATCCTGCCCTCGTCGCGGTTGTGGCTCGGCCGTGCGCGGTATCCGAATCCGCGTCACGGATTTGCGAGCCTACTCCCGCCCGGCATTTCATGCCATAGCATGGAGTTTGAAGATGTCTTCCGGCGGGCCGGGAAAGACTGGTGTTTTTCGGCTCGTGCCTCATATTGGGTGATATCCCGTTGGGATACTGGCCTTGGGCGGACGAGTCCGGCCGGGCCGCTGCCAGGCCGGCGATGGAGGGGTGGATGCTGCGCGTGATCCTGGCTCAGCCTCGGGGTTTCTGTGCCGGGGTGGAGCGGGCGATCGAGATCGTCGAGCGGGCGCTGCGCAAGTTCGGCCCCCCGATCTATGTCCGCCATGAGATCGTCCATAATCGCTCGGTGGTCGAGGATCTCCGCAAGCGCGGGGCCATCTTCGTCGATGAGCTTGCCGAGGTCCCGCCCGGGGCCCGGACCATCTTCAGCGCCCATGGCGTCGCCCGCCAGGTCGAGCAGGAAGCGGCGGAGCGCGAGCTGCCGGTGATCGATGCCACCTGTCCGCTGGTCGCCAAGGTCCATAACCAGGGCCGCCGCTATGCCTCCCAGGGGCGGGAGGTGGTGCTGATCGGGCATGCCGGTCATGCCGAGGTGGAAGGCACCATCGGCCAGGTCCCGGGCAAGGTCCACCTCGTGCAGACCGTGGCGGACGTGGCCCGGCTCACGGTCGCCGACCCCGAGAAGCTCGCCTATGTCACCCAGACAACGCTTTCGGTTGATGACACCCGCGGCATCATCGCCGCCCTCGAGGCGCGCTTTCCAAGCATCGTCGGGCCGGAGGTGCGGGATATCTGCTATGCGACGCAGAACCGCCAGCAGGCCGTGCGCGAGCTTGGCCGGCAGGTCGATCTGATCCTTGTCGTCGGCTCGCGCAACAGCTCGAACTCGAACCGGCTGCGTGAGATCGGCGCCGAGCTCGGCAAGCCGAGCTACCTGATCGATGACGCCTCAGACCTCGACCATGCCTGGTTCGAGGGGGTGAGCTCGGTTGGGGTCACCGCCGGCGCTTCGGCGCCGGAGATGCTGGTCCAGGGCGTGCTCGACGGGTTGCGCGCGTTCGATGAGATCGAGGTGACCACGCTCGACGGTGTCGCCGAGGATGTGCGCTTCCGCTTCCCGGCTGAAGTCGCTTGACTTCGCTGAACCGCGAAACCACGAAAACGGGGAAAATCTCGCCATGGGCGTGCCGCTGAACCAAATGGTCCGGGTCGGCGCCTATGTCGTCCGCCAGCACCTGGCAGGGCGGCGGCGCTATCCGCTCGTGCTGATGCTCGAGCCGCTTTTCCGCTGCAATCTGGCCTGTGCCGGCTGTGGCAAGATCGACTATCCCGCGCCGATCCTGAACCAGCGCCTCACGCCCGCCCAATGTTTCGAGGCGGTGGAGGAGTGCGGCGCGCCGGTGGTGGCGATCGCGGGCGGCGAGCCGCTTCTGCACAAGGAGATGCCCGAGATCGTCGAGGGCATTCTGGCGCGGGGCAAGTTCATCTATCTCTGCACCAACGCGCTCCTGATGGAGAAGCGGCTCGACCGCTTCCGCCCGCACAGGAACTTCGCTTTCGACGTGCATCTCGACGGCGATCGCGAGATGCATGATCGCGCGGTGAGCCAGGAAGGCGTGTTCGACCGGGCGGTCGCCGCGATCAAGGCGGCGAAGGCCAGGGGCTTCCGCGTCTGCATCAACACGACCCTTTTCGACGGGACGGATCCCGCGCGGGTGGCGGCCTTCCTCGATTATGTGAAGACCATCGGGCTCGACGGGGTGATGATCTCACCGGGATATGCCTATGAGCGGGCGCCGGACCAGCAGCATTTCCTCAACCGGCAGAAATCGAAGCAGCTCTTCCGCGATATTTTCCGCCGCGGCCGCGGCAAGGGATGGAAATTCAACCAGTCCGCCCTCTTCCTTGATTTCCTTGCTGGCAATCAGAGCTATGTCTGCACGCCCTGGGGCAAGCCCACGCGCAATGTCTTCGGCTGGCAGCGGCCGTGCTACCTGCTTGGCGAAGGGTACGCACGTACTTTTCGGGAGCTGATGGAGACCACGGACTGGGACCGCTACGGCACCGGCAATTACGAAAAATGCGCCGATTGCATGGTCCATTCCGGCTATGAGGCGACCGCGGTGGTCGATGCCGTCTCCCACCCGCTGAAAACCTTGAAGGTGGCGCTGCGCGGCCCGCGCACGGAGGGCCCGATGGCGCCCGAAATCCCACTCACGAACCAGCGGCCGGCCGACTATGTCTTCAGCCGCCATGTCGAGCATGCGATGGAAAATCTTGCCGCCGGGAAATCCCTCGCAGACGCCGCCGATTAGAAGGATTTGCACGCTTCGATGAAGGATCAGAAAGGAGGAGGCTTCTTTTTCTAAAGAAAAAGAAGCAAAAGGACTTTTCTCCGTTTTCGGATCAGGGGCCGGCTGGGGATTCCCGATAAGCGGGGAGAGAGTTCTTTATTCGAGCCTGCCATTATTCGAACCTGCCATTCCGGGCGAGGCCGGTGGGCGCGGCGCGGCCGGTCTGACCGCGGCTGCCAAGCCAGGGCGAGAGATCGGTTTCCGTGCGCTGGCGCGCACCGGATCGCCAGGTGAGCCCTTCGGCAAGGGGGAAGACCTTGAGCGCGGCGAGGCCGCCTTCCCGATAACGTTGCAGAATGACTCCACTGCCGCGGGCAAGCTCGGGCATCTCGGCCAGCGGGAAGACGAGCAGCCGGCGGTTTTCCCCGAGCACCGCCACATGATCGCCTTCGACCGGCGCGGCGCAGGCCGCCTCCTCGCCGGGCTTGAGGTTGAGAATCTGCCGTCCGGTTCGCTTTTCGGCGAGCAGGTCCTCACCGCGGACGACGAACCCGCGCCCGCCACGGCCGGCAAGGAGAAAGCGCGCGCCTTCCCGCGCGAGGAAAAGCGCCACCACATCATCGGCATT
>DASZQO010000013.1:0-8708 GCA_035549615.1 Acetobacteraceae bacterium | reverse complement strand
ACCCGCAATTCCTTCCATCCGAGGCAGCCTGACCGCGGAGAGAAACGATGAACCCGAATGAGCTCGCCAACGAGGCCGGGCACCTCGCTGACCAGGCGGCCGCGCTCGCCGCCCATGCCCATGCGCTCGCCACCGCAACCGCCACCCATCCCGCCGCGGTGGAGACCCCCTTCATCTTTCTCTTCGCAACCTTCGTGCTCGCCTGCTTCGTCGGCTATTACGTGGTCTGGAATGTCACCCCCGCGCTGCATTCGCCGCTGATGTCGCTCACCAATGCGATCAGTTCCGTCATCATCGTGGGCGCGATGCTCGCCGCGGGCCTTTCGCTCACCGGCCTTTCCTCCGGTTTCGGCTTCGTCGCCGTGCTGCTCGCCAGCGTCAATATCTTCGGCGGCTTCGTTGTCACCCAGCGCATGCTGCAAATGTTCCGGAAGAAGAAATAGCCATGCCGGCGTCCCTCACCGCCTTCGCCTATCTCGCCGCCGCGGTCCTCTTCATTCTCGCGCTGCGCGGGCTCTCCCACCCCGACACGGCGCGGACCGGCAACCGCCTGGGGATGATCGGGATGGCGGTCGCCATCATCACCACGGCGCTGCAACCGGGCCTCGTGCTCGGCGGCTACGGGCTGATCCTGCTCGGCATCGTCATCGGGGGCGCGATCGGCGTTTTCATTGCGCTTCGCATCCAGATGACCGCGCTGCCGCAGCTCGTCGCGGCCTTCCACTCGCTGGTCGGGCTTGCGGCCGTCTGTGTCGCCGCGGCCGCCCTCTATGCGCCGGCTGCCTTCGGCATCGGCACGCCCGGGAACCTGCATCTTGAAAGCCGGATCGAGATGTCGATCGGTCTGGCCATCGGCGCCATCACCTTCTCAGGCTCGGTCATCGCCTTCGCGAAGCTGCAAGCCCTGATGAGCGGCGCGCCGATCCTCTTTCCCGGCCAGCACAAGCTCAATCTCGGGATCGCTATCGTCATCCTGCTGCTGATCATCGGCTTCATCATCACCGGCGGCAGCCCGGTTCTCTTCTGGCTGATCGCGCTTTGCGCCTTCGCCCTCGGCTTCCTCCTCATTATCCCGATCGGCGGGGCGGATATGCCGGTGGTCGTCTCGATGCTGAACAGCTATTCGGGCTGGGCGGCCGCGGGGATCGGCTTCACGCTCGGCAATCTCGGCCTGATCGTGCCCGGCTCTCTCGTCGGCGCTTCGGGCGCCATCCTCTCCTACATCATGTGCAAGGGGATGAACCGCAGCATCATCAATGTGCTGCTGGGCGGCTTCGGTGCCGAAGGCGCGGCGGCGGGCCCAGCCGGGGCGATGGATAGAACGGTGAAGAGCGGCAATGCCGATGATGCTGCCTTCATCCTCAAGAACGCGAGCAAGGTCATCATCGTGCCGGGCTACGGCATGGCGGTCGCCCAGGCGCAGCACAGCTTGCGCGAGATGGCGGATGTGCTGAAGGCGGAAGGTGTCGAGGTGAAATACGCGATCCACCCTGTCGCCGGCCGCATGCCGGGGCACATGAACGTGCTGCTCGCCGAGGCCAATGTGCCGTACGACGAAGTGTTCGAGCTTGAGGAGATCAACAACGAGTTCGCGACCGCGGACGTTGCGTACGTGATCGGCGCCAATGACGTGACCAATCCGGCCGCGAAGACCGATTCCCGCTCACCGATCTACGGCATGCCCATCCTCGAGGTCGAGAAGGCGAAGACCGTGCTCTTCGTCAAACGCTCGATGGCGTCCGGCTATGCCGGGGTCGAGAACGAGCTCTTCTTCCGCCCGAACACGATGATGCTGTTTGGCGACGCCAAGAAGATGACCGAGGAGATTATCCAGGCCCTCAAACACTGATGAGGGAAGGGGCCGGGTCATAGGGCGAGATCGCGGAACGCGGCGACGAAGCGCGCGACATCCTCCTCGTCATTATAGACATGCGGGCTGATGCGCAGCCGCCCGAGACGGCCCGCGACATGGACATTCTCGGCGGCGAGGCGGGCCGCAAGCCCCTCTTTCATTCCACTCGGGAAGGAGAGGCTTAAAATGTGCGGCGCCCGCACGTGCTCGTCCGGCACCGTCACCCCGAGATTGCGCAGCCCCTCGGCGAGAAGCCCCGTGAGCCAAGCGAGCCGCTCGGTGATCGCCGCCTGGCCCCATCCCGTGACCATCTCCATCCCGATCGAGGCCATTTCGAGCGAGACGAAGAAATCCCGCTCTCCCATATCGAAACGCCTGGCCCCCGCGGCAAAGCCGGTATCGGCGAGATAGCGCGTCTGCTCCGCGTTCACGCCGCGACGCCCATAGGAGGTCTGCTCAAGCGGAATCCCCTCCTGATGGCGCTTGGCGACATAGAGGAAGGCGCGGCCATAGGGCCCGAGCACCCATTTGTAGGTGGGAAAGACGAGGAAATCGGGGTCAAGTGTGCGGACATCGAGCTTCATCACCCCGGCCGCATGCGTCGCATCGACCAGCAGCGCCGCATTCACACCACGCAACGAAGTTGCGACACGGTCGAGATCCACCACCCCGCCATCGGACCAATGCACCGAGGAAATGGAGGCCAAAGCGAGCGGTGCGCCCGGCCGCGCAATGGCCTCCAAGACCGCGCGGGTCCAGTCGCCATCCTCGGGCCGCTTCACGATTTCGACCGTGAATCCCCCTTCTTCCGCCCGCGTCAGCCATTCGAGCACGGGCGAGGAATGATCGTCTTCGATCAGCAGCACGCGATGCCCCGCCGGAATCCTGAACAGCTTCGCGGCCGCGGCAACGCCATAGCTCACGGAGGAAATCAACGCGATATCCTCGGGCGCCGCGCCGACCAGCGCGGCCGCCGCCCGTCGTGCCCGCGCGAATTGCTGTGCGGCGAATTGCGGATCGACGGTCCAGGGCTGCCCCTTGCGCGCAACGCCGATGCGACCGGCTTCCTGGCTGGCGATCGGCAGCGGCCCCCAGGCCGCGGCATTCAGATAGCAGACCTCGCGCGGCATCGTGAAAAGCGCACGCTGCGATCCCAGCATGTCCCAATCCCTTGACGCGGGTTCGGCGCGAACCTACCCCGCGGACGTTTCCCCGGCCATGCCCCCGCCCTACTGCAGCATCCTCCACGTGGCATTCGCCGCATCCCACGCATACTCAACCATCTGGTGGGCGGTGAGGCTCGCATGCGTGCCGTCGAAGCTCTGTCCGGTGCCGTGGTTCATGGTCAGTGCTGTCACGGCCTGATTGAAGGAGAACCTGACGCGCCAGCCATTTGCCGGCGGCACGGTCGGCATGGTGAGCGCGAAGCTCGCGATGGTCGCCGCCGCGGTGAAATAGACCGTGCTCACGAAATTCGGGATGTTGAAGCTGGTCCCCGCCGCCTCGATGGTGAAGCTGCCGTCCGCCTGGCCGCCCTGGAACACCACCGGGCTGCCGGCCGCGCCCGCCGTCCCCAGCTCGGTCGCCCCCGTCCCGTTGCCGCTCACCTGCACGGCCGCGCCCGCCGCGGCGGCCTCCACCGTCGCCGCCCCGCCCGCGCTCCCGAGTGCCAGCACCTGCGCCACCCCCACCACGATCGGCAGCCAGTCGGTCCCGGTCACGTTGCCCGCGCCCGTGGTCGCGCGATACCAGCCGAGCACCGTCTGGCCGCCGCTCGCCGCCGCGGCGGCGTTCCACACGATCTGCCCCTGCACGAAGGTGCCGCTCGCCGGCTGCGCGGCGGCCTCCAGAACCGGCCCGTTGAGCGGCACGCCGAACCCCGCGCTCGCCGGGTTGGCATTCTCGATCACGTGCACGAAGCCCACCCCCGCCGCCGGCACGCTGCCGACGCCGAGATTGCCCGCGTTGAATCCCACCGCCACCGGCTCACAGAACACGATATTGCCGCTCACCACGGCATCGCCCGCGAAAGCGCCGTCCGTCACCTGCGCCAGATTCCGCAGCCGGTTGCCCCGGAAGGTGAGCCCGGTGCAGCCATTCGGGAAGACGGCGGCTGGGAAGAGCAACCCGCTCTGCCACGCGCCGCCGCTCGCCGTGCCACGGCTCAGCACGAAGGGATCGCCGTCGAACTCGTTCTCGCGGATATCGAGCCGATGGTTCGCCGATCCTTGCGCGCAATTGATCCCCATGGTGGTGAAATCAATCATGCGGTTGTCGTGGATCTCGCCCCCGCTCACCACCACGCCGGGGGCCAGGAACACCGGGTTCGCTAAGCCCTGAAGATGGTTGCCGGCGATCCGCACATGGCGCAGCAGCGCCGGGATCCCGGCGAAGCTGAAGAGATGCACGCCATGGGCCTGGGTCAGCAGCTCCACGGTGCCGAGCAGCGGGTTGAGCAGCCCGTTGCGCGTGAACATCGCCTCGCCGCCCGCATTGCTCTGGGCGTAGGTCAGGTTGGCGGTGGGGTCGAGCGTGCGCATGCAGATATTGTGCACAACCTCGATCGCCCAGCCCGGCGGCAGCGGCGTCGCGGTATCGGTCGGCGCCGTCTTCATGGCATTGAACGAAGCATAAGGCGCAACCGGCACGCTTTGCGCGTTCGGCCCGGCATTGGTCCAGCTCACGGTGCCGTCCGCCGTCGTCCCGCCCACCGCTGTCGCGAATGCCGGCATCGTAGCCCCCGACACACCCGAGACCGTGCATTGCTGCACATTGCCGTTGGGATCGACGATCCTGGCCCCGATCACGAATCCCGTATCCGCGGCCCACACCCGCCCCGAGGCCAGACGCGCCGCGACGAGGCCCGAGCCCTCATTGGTCCACACCACGGTCCCGTCGGCGGTCGTCCCGCCCACGGCCGCATTGAACGCGGGCAGGCTCGTGCCGGTGGTGCCGGCGGTTGTCACCCGCTGGAGATTGCCGTTCGCATCGATCGTCTGCACCGGCTGGCCCAGATTGTTGGTCAGCGTCACGGCAAGGCCCGGCTGCCAGATCAGCGGCAGGATCGTGGTGTTGGTCCCCGGCACGCCCGGGGAGGCGCTCGCCAAACCCGCCTGCGCGGGCACCGAGCCGATGGCGATGTAATTGCACTCGGTATCGAGCCCGTCGATATTCTGGCGGTTGATGCAGTCGGTGATCACATTGCCGGCGATCCGCACCGCGAGTGCCGCGCTCTCCCCCTCCGCGAGGTTGAGCCCGACGAAGGCGACCTGAATCCCCACCTGCTTCGGCCGCTCGATCACATTGCTGAGGATGTTGATCCGCCGCGCCCCCTGGCAGGAAATCCCGCCGACATCGGAGGCCCGGGTGCCGATGATGTTGACCCCGGAGACCAGCGCCCAGGCCTGGCCGGTGTTGGAATGGGCGGAGATGTAGTTGTCATCCAGATGGTCGAACTCGCCGCCGATGATCTCCACCATCGCCGAGCCCTCGCACTGGATGCCGTCGCGCGCGCCGTTGCGGATCTTGCAATTGGCGGCGCGCACGCGGCGGCAGAAGGCGGCGCTGATGGAAACGTTCGTCGCGTTCTCGACGAAGACGCGATCGAACAGAACCGAATCGACCGCCTGCACGCGGATCATCGGGCCGGCGAGCTGCGTCGTCACGCTCGTGCCATTCCACGGCCCGACCACATGAATGTTCGAGATCACGAGCGGCGCGGCGGCGGCGGGCGGATTGACCGCGCCCGCGGGCAGCGCCGTCGAAAGCACGGTTGGAACGCCCGCGCTCACGGGGCCGATATATTGCAGCACGCTCTCCGGCCCGTCGCCCAGGATCACATCGCCCGCCTGCACGGTCGCGGCCGAAGCGAGCCCCCACACCCCGGCCGGGAAGCGCAGCGCCTTCTTCTGCGCCCGCGCATCGATGAGCGCCTGGTTGACGAGCGCCGCCATGTCGGTGGCCCCGGTGGGGTCGGCGCCCTGGTAATCGGCGAAATTGATCGCATCCGTCGCCCGTGCGGCGAGCGTGCGCTCGGCGGCGTCGGTCAGCATCGCGGCGGCCACGGCGGCGGAGAGATTGGTCCCGCTGAGGCTGCCGCCGGTCATGCTGCCGCCGACGATCGCCGGCGCGATCGGCGCCGAGCCGCTGAGCGCGGCGTTGATCGCCTGGCGGAACTGCTGGCCGGCATTGACGCCCGAGAAATTCGGAATGGGCGAGAAACTGTCGCTCATCGCTGCCTCTCAAAATCCGCCGGAGATGACCCAGACCCCAACGGTCCCGGGATTGGTGCTGCCCACCGTGAGCACAAATCCGGCAGTGTTGAGGGGCTGCGCCCCAACCCAGTTGTTGGGCGAGCCGGTCAGGCCGAGATTCTCGGCGCCGATCTGCGCGATGGCGAAGAAGGCGGCGTTCGGGAAGGGGCGCGGGAAGTTGAAGGTGTTCGTCTCCTGGGTCGGCGCGGTCACTTGCTGCCATTGCAGGATGAAGGGCGTGCCGGTGATGTTGTTCGGGATTTCGATGAAGCCATCGCCCGAATTATCGAACTGAAAGGCCGAGACGAAGGCTTGCAGCGCGCTCACCTGGCCTTGCAGCGTGGTGATATTGGCGATGTTCGTGTTCTGCCGGCCGAACAGGAAGGCGGTGCGGTTGGCGAGCACCTGTGCCGCGGCGTTCGAGTTGCCGATCCCGCCGTGGGAGGCGCCGGCCCCCTGCCCCTCCACCTTGTCCGTCTGCAAGAGCGAAGGGACGGAGTTGGGCGTGTAGGCGGCGCTGTCGATCAGGGTTCCGCTCATCTCTCCGCCCTCAGAAGGTCAAGCCCCAGGTGCCGGAATAGTTGGCGGTGCCGGTGAACATGAAGGCCGGCACGCTCGCATGGGCGATCATCGGCTGCGGCACCGAAAGTCCGGCGAGATAGGTCCAGGCGGCGGTATTGTCGAAGGTGAGCGCGCCGATCACCGCGGTGTTGAAGGCGGGCATCGCGGCGCCGGTCGTCGGCGTGTAGCCGGCGAGCGCGGCGCAGGTCCAAACCACGGTCCCGTCATTGGTCTTGCCGCCCACCGCGGTCGCGAAGGCGGGCTCGCTCGTGCCGGTGGTGCCGGCGGTCGTGCATTGCTGAAGATTGCCGTTGCTGTCGATGATGAGATTGCCGGCCGCCTTCGGGGTGCTCGCCGTCCAGCTTGGCGGGGTGGTCGAGCGGAACGGATGCCCCGCCGCGTCGCGCACGATATTGCCCACCGGCTGGTTGCTGTTCGCTGCCCAGGCCGGAAAGGTGAAGCCGATCGCGGCTGGAATCTGCACGCCGGCGGGGTTCGCGAACAGCCCGATCTCCTGGATATTGAGGCCCTGGGCGGCAAAATCCGCTGCCTGCAAGGCGAAGGAGAATTGCACAGTCCCGGTACTGGGGAAGCTCGCGCCCTGCACCGCGTTGTAGTATTTCGGCGCCAGCGTCAGGTCGGTGTCGTTCACGGTGGGCGCGGCGCTGCCGGCGCCATAGCCCACCGCCGCGACCTGGAACCCGTTGCCGCCGGCCGCCTGCTCGGCGAAGGCCGGAAGCCCCGCGTTCACCACCAGATTGTCGCGCTCACAGATCAGCAATCCGTCCCGCCAGATGCGGAAACGGCCGGTCGGCCTTCGCATGGGTTACTCCGTGGGGGTGCCGTTGATGACGATGCCGCTATCCACCACCGCGGGCTCGTTCGCCCCGTGGGTGATCCCGGCATGGAAGAAATGCGCCGAGTAGAGCGGCGTGGTCGTCTTGGCATCGCTCACCGCCCAGGCCGGCACGGTCACGATGTCGGAAACGGGGACCGGCAGCTCCACCAGGCTGTTGTCGGCCTTGAGCGTGATGAAGTCGCTCACCGCGAGCGCCGGCTCGGTGATCGGCAATTCCTGAAACCAGAGCGAATCGAGCAAGGATCGTTCCGGCTTGAAGAAATCGATCGCCGAGACCGCCTGCATCTCGATCGTCTGCGTCACCACCGCGCCGCTGATGCCGGCCGCCTGTTGCAGCGTGTCGATATCGAGCAGCACGTCGATCTCGCTCACCGCATCCCAGCTCGCAGGCTGCGGGCTGGCGAGCGTGATGGCGGCCTTGGGCACGATCACCCGGAACAAGGCCCATCCCTGGCTCGGCGGGAAGCGCGTGCCGCCCCAGCTCGCTTCCCCTTCCTCGATCACCGGCGCCTGAAAGCCGAGCCCGGCCATGATCGCCTCGATCGCGAAGACGGTGCCCTTGAAGCGGTGCAGAGAGATCGCCTGCCGGATGATCGCGAGCTGCGATTCCGGCCCCGTGAGAAGCTGCCACCAGGGGGCGACGATATCGAACTGCCAGGCGAGGAACGGGATCAGCGAAGGCGGCGTCTCGAGAAATGTGTAGATCAGCAGCGGCGTAAGATCGATCTTCCCAAGCCGCTGCCCGATCTGAAGATGCGCCTCTGTCCGCAGATCGTTGATGGACGAAGGCGCTATCAGGCTGCCGCCGAGGCTCTCGCTCATGCCGGCTCGTTCTCCGCGCCGAGCACGAAGGTCAGGGTGAGCGCGGTGCAATTGGCCCACTGGCCGGGCTGCATCACGAAGCGGCCGTCCGCGGTGGGCGTCAGCGCCGCGCCGTTCACATTGGCGGTGATCGTGAGGTCCACGTCATAGACGCCGGCCACGGAAAGCGCGCCCATCCATTGGCTCGGCACCACGTCATTGCCGACACTGCTCGCGAGGTTGATGGCAAGCTGCGTCGCGGCACTCTGGCAGGCCGCCTCGGTCGAGGTCGGATCCGCATCGGCGAACAGCGTTACCGTCGCCGTGACCTGGTAATCCACCTCGGTCACGGGAAAGACCTGCACCGTATCGGTCAGCGGGC
>DASZQO010000012.1:0-5959 GCA_035549615.1 Acetobacteraceae bacterium | reverse complement strand
AAGGTTGCGGATGTTCGAGTACCTCGATCAACCCGCCGTCCCCTGCAGCATCCTTCGGATGAGGGCAACGGCTTCTGCCAAGGCCGCCTTGGAGCGCATCGCGCATTCGACCGGACAGCGCATGTCGAGCATGGGATGGGGAGCGGTCAAGAACCGCTCCGCCTTGTCGCTGTCCTTGAAGGCCCGACGCGCAACCCGCCAGAGCGTGCGCAGGCGCGCAAGGTCGGCGCTCCCCATGGCGGATCCGTCTCGCACCGCGCTCAGCACGCTGCGCGCGGCGGCCGGTGACAACGGGCGGTGCTTCACAACGAGATGCAGCCCATGGTGAATCCGCAGTCCTGCCGCGGATAGCCGCGCTGGTTCGAATAGACGCGCGTCCGGCCGAGTGCGTAATCGACCGACCAATGCGTATGCCCGTGGATCCATAGCTCGGGCTGGTGACTGAAGATGAGGGGCTCGAGATCGGAGTTGAACGCGGGGCTGAGCAGGCTGGCCTTGAACATCGGCGGCACTGAGCGGATAGAGGGCGCGTGGTGGGTGACCACGACCGTGGGTCCTGCATGCGGGGTCGAGAGCGTCTGTTCGAGCCAGGCGACGGCCGCTTGGTGGAACGAGAGGGTGTCGGCCGCGCGCAGGCGCCGGCCGCGATGGTCGATCAGCTTGTAATCGGCCATGACGCGCTCGGCCAGATGCATGGATTCCAGCTGCCGGTCGGCGCCCAGCAGGTTGAAGTCACTCCAGAGGCAGGTGCCGAGGACCCGCACCGACCGGCCCTTGAGGGAGAGGACGACGGCATCGTTCTCCAGGAAGTAGAGATCGGGTCCGACCGCCGCCCGGCACTCGGCGATGGTGAGCTTCAGGAGATCGCCATAGGCCTCGTGATTGCCGATCGTGACCAGCGTCGGGATGCCGGGAAAGTGGGTCCTGGCCCAGTGCATGCCCTCGGCGCCAAGCGCGATATCGCCGGCAAGTACGACGAGGTCTGGGCGCTGATCTAGCAACGGCTCGAAGGATGCGAATTCCAGGTGCAGGTCTGAGGCAACGAATAGGCGGATGGGTTCGAGCATGGTCAATGCCGGATGAGGGTTCCGTCGCGGGCGGCGAGCACGGCTTCGAGGAGCCGGGCCAGCGCCCGCACCGAGCCGCCGGGCCAGGCGGCAGCCAGCGCTTCGAGCTCGAAGGCATCGAGCGGCAGCGCCCAGCGCGGGTCGAGCCCGCGTTCGGCCACCAGCGCTTCCAGCAGACTGGCCGCCAGCTGCGGCAGATGGACCGGCGCGGGGTCGGGGAAACGGATGAGGCGGCAGCGGTCGCGCAAGGGCAGCGGGATGCCCTCGATCGCGTTGACCGTGCCCAGCCAGAGCACGTGAGAGAGATCCGCCCTGGCCTGGACGTAGGGGTCGAAGAAGCTCTGGGCGGATTGCGGCTCCAGGAAGGCGAGCAGCACGTCATGCAGCATGCCGTTATGCCTGCTGGTCGCCCCCTTCTCCAGCTCGTCGAGGATGACCCCGGGCGAAGCGGTGCCATGGCGGCGGATGAGGGAGAGCGGGAGCGCGGGCTCGCCACTCGCCCATCTTCGGCCGGTGCCGCCGATCGAGCTGTCGGCGACCCCTCCGCAGGCATAGGTCTCGTAGGGAACCCCGAGCAGCGCGAAGAGCCGGTTGGCGAAGGTGGTCTTGCCGGAGCCGGGCGAGCCCAGCAGAAGGGTCGGGCGCAGCCGGACATGGGTCTCGGATGCGAGCGGGTTGAGGATCGCCGCCGCGACCGATGCGGCGTGGGGGAAGCTGCGCAGCAGCCGGTCGCGCACCAGGGCGAGGTCCGGGACCGGGATCAGCGGTAGGGACTGGTTGACGATCCGGCGGAACTCAAGGGTCACGTGACCGGCGCCGGCGAGATCGGTGTCGCCCAGCGACCGCAGGACGATGACGCCGGGTCCGGGCACTTCCTTGGCGGGATCGGCTTGCCGCTGGGGTTCCGATCTCGGCGCCGGGTTGGAGGTCCGTTCGGGTTCGGGCGTGCTGCGGCGCTTGACCTCGGAGGCGAGCCGGTCCAGGAGACCCTCGGCATGTTCCCGGGTGGTCTCGCGCAGCCCGGCGATCTCGCCTTCCCAGGGTTCCACCGTCCAGAAGGAATAGAGCAGCCAGCCGAGGCCGGAGAGCGCATAGTCGAGCGCCTCGTCGCGATCGCGCCGGGGATCGGCGCCCCGGCGCAGCCCTTCGAGGCCGATCTTGCGGGCGGCCTGCGGGGAGCCCAGCGCGGCTGCATAGAGATAGCAGCGCAGCGCGCCATCGGCGCCATCGATCCTCTTGCCGAGCACCTCTGCAAAGCGGGTGAAGCCTTCCGCCGCCGCCTGGTGGTCCTCGGCCAGCGGCCGGAGGGTCAAGGCGGTGAGCAAGGGATAGAGGGCGCGCCCGGCTTCGGCTCTGAGATCGAGCCGGGGCAGGAGCCGCTCGGCGAACGCCTGGGCGTCGCTGGCAAGGTCTTTCATGAAGGACATGCCGCGCAGGAGCTCGGGCGTGCTGGGCAGGTGCAGTCCCGCCTCGGCGGCGGCGGCGTGGCGCTTGAAGGCGCGCCTGCGCCTTTGCCACTTCTGATCGCGATCCATGGGATCACGGCAGCGGCTCTTGGGGCGTCCGCGCCTTGCGCGCGAGCCGGTAATACCTGGAAAGGGTCCTGGCCCAGCCCTCCCGCTCGTTGATCACCACCGCGATTGAGGTCGTGAGCGTCTCGGGGCTGCCGAGCCGGGGGTGGCCGCTGCCCCGGCCAGTGAGGCCGGTCGCGGTGAAAGGCACTTCAGCCCAGGACTGCAGGACGGGCGAGCCGAGCAGATCGGACTGCGATGGGCCTTCGCCGTTTCCGATCATCGCCAAGTCGGCGGCAAGGCCCTGGACCTTCTCGGCGAGATCCCGGTCTTCGCCGCGATAGCGGTCTTGCAGCTCCTCGGGGATCTGCTCTTGCAGGATCCGCGGCATCAACAGCTCTTCCGGCGAACCCTCAGCGATCGTGAGGGCGGCGATCGCGAGGATGCGGCAGCTGGCGGCGAGCCGGGGCGGCAGTTCCGCGCTGAGCAGCCCCCGGAGCATCGGGCGGGTGAAGAGCGGCAAGGACCAGGGCAGCACCATCGGCGGCAGCCGGTCCTTGGGCCAGCCCCGCACCAGCAGGTCCACCAGCGCCAGAGAGCCGCGCAGGCTTTGCACCGGATCGACATGGAGCACCCAACGGGGCGGCGTCGCCTTCCAGCCTGGCCCTAGCCGGTCGAGCTCTTCCAGAAAGGCGCGTCCCGCCTTGAGGTCGAGCGGATCGGGATGGAGCGGCAGGAGCACCAGCGCGAGACTGGGCAGCAGTTCCGCCAGCTCGGCCGGCGGCAAGGGCGGGGGATCGAGAACGACGTCGCCGCCGACTTCGGTCGCCGCAAGGGCCGACATGATGCTGGCCCCCGACGGCGCCTCCTCAAGGCCGATCGCCCGATAGCCGAACGGCCAGGACTGACCCGGATTAATACTGGGAGACCGGCCGGGGACGAGAACTTCCAGCAGGGTGACTTCCCGGCCCTGAAGCGCCAGGCCATGGGCGAGCGCGAGGGCGGTGACCGAGCGGCCGCTGCCACCCTTGGCGCCCACAATGGCAAATCGCATGGTCAAGCTCCGTGCACCAGCCGGAGCCGCGGGCGGAGCCCGGCGGAGGCGAGGCGGAGCGGCTCCTCGGATGGGAGCGACGCCGGCCACGGATCGCCGTCCTCGATGCCGCGCCGTGGCCGTTCGGGCGCGCGCCCGGCGGCGATCTCCCTGAGGTACTGCAGCACCCGCTCGCCCACCGCCTGAAGTCGGGCCGGATGGGCCATGGCCACGCTTCCCAACGAGGACCACGGCATGACCAGCGGCAGGCAGCGCAGGTCCTCCCCGCCCTCCCGCGCAAGGTCGCGTTGCCAGTCCCTGAGGCGCAGGCTCGGCAGGCGCGTCGAACTCCAGCCGATAGGCAACAGCCAGGGCTCGACCACCCTCCCGGCGCGGCCGGCAGCCTCCAGTGCTGCCAGGGATCGGTAGAGAGCAAGGCCGGCCTCCAGACCGGCCGGGAACCGCGTGGCGGCGATGAGAAGCGCATCGGCGCATCCGAGCAGCGGCTCGACCGCCTGCGCCGACGGATCCGTGACCCGGACGAAGGCCGAGACGGAGGCGCCAAGGCCCCGCAGCACCCGCGGCGCCTCCCGCGGCGAGAGCGCGATTGAGGGGATGAGCTCGCTCTTGGGGCCGCTCGGCGAAAGATCGAACAGGATGGTGGGCAAGGCCGAGGCGTAGGCGGTGAAAGCCAGAACCTGGGACGCGGCAAGGACCGCGTCGCCGCACGAGGCGGCGGCGATGATCGTGGTTGGCATGGCGCTCCTGAAAAGCAGTGTGCTCGCAAAACGAGCACATGCAATGTGCTCAATCATGGACCACCGGTCAACCGTCGCCGCCGAGGAGCAAGAACTTTATCCGCCGCTGCGATCGATTGGTCACAGTATAACGCCTGGAAGCCGCCTATGGAGCCCATATCAGCCCAGGAAGACAAGTCAAGCGATGGCGGCTCGGAGGAGGCGCGTGGCCGCCTAGAGAGGGCGGGGTCGTTCGCGGCTACAACTAAAAGAATATAAATATCGTGATTGTGGAGCCCGCCGTTGTGCTCGGCTGCTGAATCGCCGGTATCCGGATCCGCAACGCATGTCTGGAGCTTCGAATCGAATGCAGCGGGATCCGCAACGAATGTCTGGAGCTTCGAATCGAATGTATCGGGTTCAGCGTCGGAGGTGCCGGAATGGGAAAGCGGCCGGCGGGCGTGGATCGGCTGCCAGACGGGGCTCGCTCTCGCTCGACGCAAGTTGTCTGCACTGGGTCTCTCGTAGAAACCGGTGGCAGGCACATAGAAACCATCGGCGGGGCACATGGAATCCTCCCGCAGGCAAATAGCGACAACCGGCAGACACATAGAAACCGGGTGCAGACAAATAGAAACAACTTGCCCGCATTCGTTACGAACCCCGGGATCCTCGTTGCAGATCTCGAAACATTCGCTTCAGAACCCGAGACATGCGATTCAGCCCGTGGCGGACTCCGCCTTGGGGAGAACGGCGGACCGGCCGCGCAAGCGGCGCCCCTGCGGCGGTCGTTCCGAGATGCCGGGACCCGGCTTCTTGCGGCGACGAGCCACGCCGGGTTGCGCAAGGCGGCCAGAGGATCAGGGGATGGCCCGCGGCTCCGGAGTCATGAGGCCCCCAACGGGTGCCTTCCTTAAGGGCTTCTCCGCCTTGCACGGACGGCGATCACGGCCCCTGCAACCCGATCCCTGGTCGCCGCCAGCATGCCAGGGCCCCCGTTACTTGGTAGCAAGGCAACGTTTGCTCATAGATTCCCGGTCGCTGTTCGGGATCTTCGTTGCAAAGCTCTAGATATTCGATTCAAGGGTCGAGCAATGACCCTGACGAGCCTGGCGTCGCGCGCGAGATCGGGCCAAGGCATTCTCGGGGCCATCCGCGCTGAAGTTGCAAAAGGCGCCGGAGCGGTTCCCGGGCGTGATCCGGGTCCCATCCAGGGCTAACGGTCGCATCACCATCGGAATCGGCATCGCGGGAAAATGGGACCCTGCCCCGCGCGCCGAACCTCTGTTATCTCGACCGGTCCAGTCCCCCCGTTACTCGGTATTCCGGAAACGAATGTCCAGAAGCCGGCGACGCGGCTTCGAAGCATTCGTTGCAAACCTCAAGACTTTCGATTCAGCGCTCCCATAACGACTGTGGACCGAGACCCACAGAGGCGGAAGAGCGGCCTGGCCGACGTGAGAGCCCCATTCGGCCGGAGTGGGAACTGATGGATCATGGTTAAGGGTGGTGCTTTCATTCCGCTGGAAACGCGTCGATTGACTGGTAAGCGTCGTTCCACGCCGCAACAAAACATTTATTCTTGGAGGCGGCGACCCTGGATTGGCCCAG
>DASZQO010000011.1:0-2172 GCA_035549615.1 Acetobacteraceae bacterium | reverse complement strand
GATGGCGAGATCGGCGTCGAGGCGCTTGGCCACATAACGCGCGCGCACCACGCCGCCGACATCGGGCGATACGATCATCGGCTTCTCGCCATTGAGCCGCGCTTCGATGTCATGGGTGAAGACGGGCGCCGCGAACAGATTATCGAGCGGAATGTCGAAGAAGCCCTGGATCTGGCCGGAGTGGAGATCGAGCGTGACGACGCGATCGGCGCCGGCGGTGGTGATCAGGTTGGCGACCAGCTT
Organism: Acetobacteraceae bacterium; assembly: GCA_035549615.1. Lineage (GTDB taxonomy): Bacteria > Pseudomonadota > Alphaproteobacteria > Acetobacterales > Acetobacteraceae > JAKAWQ01. Next base: position 1,929 of record DASZQO010000011.1, on the reverse strand, counting down.
GGCCGAGATCGGCGTGCGCGAACCGGTCTTCCGGTCCTGGCGGGCATAGCCGAAATAGGGGATCACCGCGGTGATGCGCCGCGCCGAACTGCGCTTGAGCGCATCGAGCGTCACCAGCAGTTCCATCAGCATGTCGTTGGCGGGATAGCTGGTGGACTGCACCACGAACACGTCTTCGCCGCGCACGTTTTCGAGAATCTCGACGAACACTTCCATGTCGGAGAAGCGCCGGATATTCGCGGTCGTGAGCTTCAGGCTCAGACGGGTGGCAATGGATTCGGCAAGCGGACGGTTGGAATTGCAGGCGAGGATTTTCATGCGATGGGCGGCTCGCGTGCTCGAATACTGGATGCGTGCCCCTGTCGAGGCGGGCGGACTGTAACAGTCAGGTTCGGCTCTGTAAATCGCCCCTCGTCACAGTTTGGCGCATAATGGGCAGGAGACCATGTGGGGTCCGTTCGGGGCCTAATCAACTCTGGGGAGATGAAGCCATGATGATGGATTGGAATGCCTATCGCGACCAGCTGATCGCCACCACCAAGCACCTGGCCGAGCTCAACCCGGACATGATGGCCGGCTATCGCGCCATGGGTCAGTTGGCAGTGAAACCGGGCAAGCTCGACCGCAAAACCCATGAGTTGATCGCCATGGCCGTGGCGATCACTTTGCGCTGTGACGGCTGTATCTCGGCCCATGTGGCCGGCGCCAAGAAAGCGGGCGCGACGGAGGAAGAAATGGCCGAGGCGCTGGGTGTGGCCGCCATGGTGAATACGGGCGCCGCGATGGTCTATTCGGCCCGCGCGCTCGATGCCGCGGCCAATCTGAGCAGCTCGGTCAGCGTGAAGGGGACTTAGGGAAACGGCTCGGAGGCAATGCCTCCGACCTTCGAGACGGGCTTCGCCCTCCTCAGGATGAGGTTCTCAAATTAGTCCTCATGCTGAGGAGCAGCCAGAAGCTGCGTCTCGAAGCATGGGCAACGGCACGAATCGCCCTACTCGCCCATCCCGATGAACAGGCCGCGGACGCGGGCAATGTGGTTCACCCAGATGAACAGGCCCGCGCCGATGGCGAGGTAGACCAGGTTGAGCCCGATGGTGATCGCGAGTTCGTGCAGGGGAAAGGTTCCGCCGAAAGCGACGGCGCGCATCCCCTCGAACACATGGGACGGCGGCAGCGCCCAGGAGACCGGCTGCAGCCACTCCGGCAACGTCGAGACCGGATAGTAGATGCCGCAAAACGGGGCAATCGCGACGATGATCACCCAGGCCAGGCTTTCCGCGCCCTGGCCGTAGCGCAGCACCAGCGCCGATACGCCGAGACCAAAGGCCCAGCCGGTGATGATCAGGTTCACGAAAAAGGCCAGGAGCGGCAAGCCAAGATCGAACACGTTGAAGTGGTAAAGCAGCAGCGCGCCGATCGCCGAGGGCAGCATGCCGGCGATGGTGCGGATCAGGCTCATGGAGAGCAGCGCGGCCGCGAGTTCCACCGAGGTCAGCGGGCTGACCGCGAGATGGCCAAGATTGCGCGACCAGATCTCTTCCAAGAACGAGACCGAGAGACCGAGATTGCTGCGGAAGAGCACATCCCACAGCAGCGCCGCGCCGATCAGCACACCCGCCGCCTGGGCGACCCATTCCGAGTGATTGACGAAGAAGCGGCTGAAGAAGCCCCACATCACCACATTGATCATGGGCCAGTAGATCAGCTCGGCGATCCGCGTCCACGATCCGCGCAGCAGATAGAGATGGCGGAGCACGAGGCCATAGACTCGCCGCGGCGAGAAGGTCATGAGTTCGGCCCGGGCAAAGGTAGGAGCGGTCGCAGCGGCCGCGTGATCGAGGGGGCTCATGGGACTATTCTATGCCATCACGCGGATGGGTCTGGAAATCGATGGTGGGCGCGACAGGGATTGAACCTGTGACACCTGCC
>DASZQO010000010.1:0-3428 GCA_035549615.1 Acetobacteraceae bacterium | reverse complement strand
GTCCGTCTTCGTCCCTTCGGCCGCGCTCATGCCGCAGCGCTCTGCGCCGGCGCGGGCAGGCAGGCGGCCACGGGGCCGAGCAGGAGGACGACGATCGAGACCATGAAGACATCGCTCCAGCGTCCGCCCGTCACGTCAAGCAGCCAGCCCACCACCAGGGGCGAGACAGCGCCAGCGAGCGCGAAACCAGTGTTCACGGTCGCCGTGGAGGTTGCGGTGTGGGAAGGCAAGACTTCCATCCCGAGCATCCAGATCGAGGAATCGGCAAGCTCGACCATGAAATAACTGAGCGCGAGGAAGATCGTATCGGCGAGCAGATTCGCGGTGAAGAGCAGCGGCAGAATGCAGAGCATGGCGGCGAGGAACGCGGCGATCACGATATCACGCCGTGCACGCCGCGCATCGCCGATGCGCTTCAGCCGTGCATCCGTGGCAAGACCTCCGCACACCTCGCCAAGAACGCCGGCGATCAGCACCAGGGTCGAGAACAGCGCGACATGCTTCAAATTGAGCCCATGCACATGCGTGAAATAGAGCGGCACCCAGCTCAGCAGGAACCAGGAGAACCAGCCATAGCAGAACGAGATTGCCGTGACCGGCCAGACGCGGCGGAAGAAATCCGCCCATGCGAGCGGCGGCGGCCGGCTGCCGAAGGCGGGATCGGGCGCTTCTTCGTGATGGCCGAGGCGCGCAAGCTCCGCGCGGGTGATAAGGGGATGCTGACGCGGATCGTCACGCAGATAGGCAAGGATGACTGCGCTGACCAAGAGGCTCGCGACACCGAGAATGAGGAAGGCGATACGCCAGGAAAAAGCGAGGATCAATGCCGTGACGGCAAACGGTGTCACCGCGGCGCCGAGCCGCCCGCATCCATGAAGCGTGCCTTGCGCGAAGCCGCGCCAATGCTCAGGGATCCAGCGCCCGATCACGGACGATGAGATCGGATAGACCGCGGCCTCGCCCGTGCCGACCAGCAGGCGCGCCGCGGCGAGGCCGAGGAGTCCGCCCGCGAGCCCGGTCATAAAGGTGCCGGCCGCCCAGATCACGCCGCAGATGGTGAGCCCGAGCCGTGCGCCGATCCTGTCGCCGAGCCGCCCGCCGGCGACCATGAGCGCCGCATAGGCGATCGAGAAGGTGGAAAAGGCGAAACCGAGCGAGACATTGTCGAGCCCGAAGCTCCGCTGAATGAGCGGGGCGGCGATCGCCATGTTCGTCCGGTCGATATACATGACCACGGCATTGCCACAGAGCAACGCGAAGACCAGGGTCGTCGTGGTGATCGTTCGCTTCTGAGGAACAGCGCGCGCGCCTTCCGCCGGAACCGCGACGGCAGGAGTAACAGGAGACGGGCCGCGCCTTGCCCGCCGGGGATCCTCGCTCACTCTGGCCTGGCCGCGCTGCGCAAGGGAGAAACCAAGCGCGCGCCTTTGCGCTTGAGCGCCGGAGATCTGCTTCGTTCGGCGGTCGCTGCAAACGCGACGAAGCCCAGCGATTTTGTCTGGGTCATGCCAGCCTTTCCGTCGTTTCCTGGGCCCAAGAGTTCTATCCGGCGGGGATTTCATCTGGCGGGGCGGTCCCGCGGCCAGCCCGGGCTGGAAGGTTCGGTCGCGCCGGGCGCCCTGTCAACAAGAATTGTCGACGATCTTCAATCTTCGATTTTCTGCCCCTTGCTCCGCCTCGCCTTCTCCCTTCGCCACGGCGCAGAGCCGGTGCACACTGGGGTCATGACGCCGTTCTACACAGTTTGGCGCGCCCTCCGGGCCCGGCCCTTTCTTCTCGGCGGCACGGCCGCCGGGATTGTCGCCTGGTTCCTCCTGCCGCGTTCTCTCGCCCCCCTCACCCGCGCTGTTCTCGGCTGGGATATCGGGGTGCTGCTCTTTCTCGCCGCAAGCGCCGCCCGCTTCGCGACCGCTGATCCGGCGCAGATGCCTGCCCATGCTGCCGAGCAGGAGGAGGGCGAATGGACCATTTTTGCTCTCACCGTCAGCGGTGTCGCCTTTAGCTTCGCCGCCATCGTCGGGGAGTTCTCGGCGATCGGTCCCGCGGGCAAGGGGGCCACGCCCTTCCGCCTCGCGCTCCTGGTCGTGACCCTTCTCGCTTCCTGGCTGATGACGCACGTCACCTTCGCTTATCGTTACGCTCACGAATATTATGCGACGAGCGTGAGCCGCACGGAGGTTGATGCCGGACTCCAGTTTCCCGATGAGAGTCTACCTGACTATTGGGATTTCCTCTATTTTTCCCTCGTCCTCGGGATGACCTTCCAGGTCTCGGACGTTCAGATCACCTCACGCAAGCTCCGCCGCCTCGCCACCGTGCATGGCGTTCTCTCCTTCCTCTTCAATACGGTGATCCTCGCCCTTTCGGTCAATCTTGCGGCCGGCCTTCTCTGATCTGCCCCTTCCCGATTCCGTGCGGGAGAGGGAACCCGCGCGCGGCCAGTGCTGGCAAATCGCCCAAGGAATTGACAACGAAATCTGGCGGAAAGCCGAGATGCTCAGCCTGAGCGCGAAGCGCCTTGAACATGCGCGCGGGACCGATCCGCTCGGCATCGGCCAATTCCGCGCGCAACGCTGCGGGCGTGACGCGCTCGATCCGGGCGACGCGAAAGCCGAAGCTCCTGGCCCCGCTGATATCGAAACCGTTCGAGGAAACAAAAAGCACATTGTCCGGCGTGAACCCGGTCTCTTCCTCCACCAGCTCATAAGCACCAGGATCGGGCTTGAAGACCTTCTTTGCATCGACACTGATGACGGTCTTGATCAGAGACTCGAATCCGCTGTTGCGGACCAGGGCGCGCAGCATGGGCGGACTGCCGTTCGAGAGAATGGCCAGATGATAGGACGAAAGTGAGCGGAGCGCCATTTCGGCATCGGGATAAGGCGCCAGAGTGTTATAGGCCTCGGCAATCTTCTCGAAGAGCGTACTCTCGGCGTGCAACCCCAACGTTTCGATCGTAAAAGCGAGGGCTTCCCTGGTGATCGTCCAGAAATCCTCATATTTTCCCATCATGGAGCGCAGCCAGGTATATTCGAGCTGCTTCAATCGCCAGATCTGCGTGATGAACGAACCATAGCCGGGGAACGCGGCGTTCGTGACGGATTCCACGGATTGAACGTCATAAAGTGTCCCGTAAGCATCAAACACGATTGCCTTGATGCTCGTTGCTTCGATGGCAGCGGCGTTGTTCATGGAGGACCTCGTCATCACAAAGGAAGCCTCCTTCCTGGTGGAAGCTTCCGGGCGGCCCGCATCGCCGGAAGCCGGACTTCGTCATCACATGATCCTGCGGACGCGTCTCCAGCCCCATGGCCGCGTGACCGCATGAACATGGATGTCTCCGGCACGGCATCGCTCCAGCACCACGAGTGCGCGCTTCTCGGCCTCCTTGTTCGACAGGTCTGCCCACAGCGCAAGCCCGCGCCGAG
>DASZQO010000009.1:0-28988 GCA_035549615.1 Acetobacteraceae bacterium | reverse complement strand
CGCCGGGCCACGTCGCCGGCTATTTCGTCGGCAGTGCGATCGGCCGCCAGCTCGACGAGCGTGATCGCCAGATCGCGTCAAACGCCACCCAGCGCGCCCTCGAAGAGCCAGTCAGCAGCCCGAGCGCCGTGGCTGCCGCGCCACCACCGCCGGCCACCTGGCAGTCGGACCATAGCGGGGCGTCGGGCTCTTCGCAGGTCATCGCCGTGCAGCCGCAGAGCAACGGCACTCAGTGCAAGCTTGTCCACCAGGTCGCCTATATCCAAGGCAACGAGATCCAACAGAACGAACGCTACTGCCAATCTCCCAACGGAAGCTGGGTCCAGGCATGAAGACGATCCTCGCATTCCTCGTCCTGAGCGGGTGGGTGCTCGCAGGCGTGACGCCGGCGCGCGCGGCCGGCTCGGGACTCGGCGGCATGTTCGTCCCGCCGCCCACAAGTCAGGACCAATGCTTTGGGGAAAGCGACGCCAACAGCAAGAACGATCTGCAATTCTCGCTGATTGATCGGGCGAGCGGCAAATCCCTTCTGGCCTGGGGCGAGGTCGGAGATGGCGATGCGTCACGCTTCTCGGATGCTCTCGACGCGGCCGGACCGGTTCAGGAAGTTCTTTTCTGCTCCAATGGCGGATCGCTCGAAGACGGGATCAACATTGGCTATCTCATTCGCGAACACAAGCTGGGGACGCGGCTGCCTTCGGGATATACATGCATCAGTGCGTGCAATTTCATGTTCATGGGCGGAATCGTGAGGACGATCGAACCCGGCGCCGATTTTGAGGTTCATATGTTCGCGTCGCAGGATATGATGTCTCAGCTCAAAGAAGATACGGCGAAGCAGGATTGGACGATCGCCTATTATGCCCTGAGCCATCCCAGCGGGATGGTGGGGCTTGAGAACGACAATGATTTCATCGGCCTGACGAGCGATTATGCATCGTTTTCCGTTGCTTTCGCCAAACAGCACAAGGACCTGATACAGACGGGCCTGCAGCAATATCTCCAGGCCCATCCGAAGAACAAATTATCGATCGACGATTTCCTCAAGACCGACGACGCGAAAAGCCTGATCGAAAGCGATGTCTTGCGTAACTTCGCAATCCAGGAAGACATCAAGGCGATTCAGCAGGATTCTGCCCAGACCGCCGCCGAAATTGCCGAGTTTTTGGTGAAGATGGAGCTCTCGCTTCATTTCCTGACGGCGTTCTCGAATATTCCGAACGATGCGCCGCGCCCCCTGAGCAGGGCGGAACTGATCGAATACAACATCATCAACACAGATTAGATCCTTATTATTAATATATCGTATTAAATAAAAATCGAGCGACTGACCGGGAATTCCTGACCCGGCTTCATTCCGCCGGGCAACGCTCCAGCAGCGCCTGAGCACAGGCATCGAGGATCGCATCCGCATCGATGCCGTATTCGCGATAAAGATCGGGAATATCGCCGCTCTGGCCGAAATGATCGACACCGAGGGGGACAATTCGTTGCCCTCGCACGGCACCGAGCCAGGAATGGGCGGCGGGATGACCGTCGAGAACGGAGACGAGGGCCGCACCCGGCGCAAGCGGCGCAAGCACGCGCTCGATATGCGAAAGCGCGTCGCGATCGCCGGCGCGTCGCGCACGCCGCGCGGCGAGCCAGCCCGCATGCAGCCGGTCTGGGCTGGTAAGGGCAAGCAGCCCCGCACCCGGCTCGTCCTCACGCAGAAGCTCGAAGGCGGACGTGGCTTCGGGCGCGAGCGGCCCCTGATAGGCGATAGCGATGCGCGCGCCTTCCGTGGGCGGAACAACCCAGTGCGCGCCAGCGATCACCGCTGCGGCATCCAGCACGCGCGAAGGCTGGGAAATCTGCCGCGTCGAAAGCCGAAGCCACACCGCCGATCCATCCGGACGCTGCATATACTCAAGGGCGTGGCGGAAGAGAATCGCGAGCTCATCCACATGCGCGGGCTCGTACGCGGCAAGCCGGTCCGCCGCCATGCCGATCAGCGGTGTATTGATCGATTGATGCTGCCCGCCCTCGGGGGCGAGCGAGATGCCGGACGGAGTCGAGACGAGCAGGAAGCGTGCATCCTGGTAGCAGGCGTAGATCAGCGCATCGAGCCCACGATTGACGAAAGGATCATAGACCGTGCCGACCGGCAGCAGGCGCGCACCGTAGAGCGTGTGCGACAGGCCTGCCGCGGCAAGAAGCAGGAAGAAATTCTGCTCGGCAATCCCGAGCTCGAAATGCTGGCCGCGCGGGCTCATGCCCCAGCGCTGCGCCGAGGCGAGCTTGGCGTCGCGAAACACGTCATTGCGCGTGTGGCGGTCGAAGACCCCGCGACGATTGACCCAGGGCCCGAGATTGGTCGAGACGGTGACATCGGGGCTGGTCGTCAGGATACGCTCCGCGAGCTTCCCAAGCGCGCCCTCGCCGCGCCCGATCTCGGCCAGAATCTCGCCGAACCCCGCCTGGGTTGAACTTTTCCTCCCCGCGCTGCGCGGCGCCGGCAGCGCGGCCGGAACGGGAATCGCCGGGGACGAAAGCGCGCGTCCTTCGGGTGCGAGCGGACGGGCAAAGGGGACGGAGGCGATGAAGCGGCGAAGCTCGGCCTCGGAAATGGAGAGCCCTTCCGCAAGGTCCCACTCATGGCCGGGCCGGATCCGCATGCTGGCGCGGAAGCTCTCCATTTGCTCCGGTGTCATCAGCCCGGCATGGTTGTCCTTATGGCCGGCGAAGGGCAGGCCCATGCCCTTGATCGTGTAGGCGATGAAGCAGGTGGGCTGGTCGCCTCCGGCGGCAGCCGCATCGAGCGTGTCGATGATGAAGCCGAGATCATGGCCGCCGAGATTGGTCATCAGCTCGGCAAGCTCGGAATCGGCGAGCGGATCGATGATCGCGCGGATATCCCGGTTCCGCCCGAGATCGGCGAGCAGGGCTGAGCGCCAGGCGGCTCCGCCCTGGAAGGTGAGCGCCGAGTAAAGGCTGTTCGGGCAGTCATCGATCCAGCGCCGCAGGGCTTCGCCGCCGGCGCGGGCGAAAGCGGCGGTGAGAAGATGGCCGTATTTCAGGGTGAGGACGTTCCATCCCATGTCGCGGAACAGCCCCTCGATCCGGCCGAAGAGCCGGTCCGGCACCACGGAATCGAGGCTCTGGCGGTTGTAATCGATGATCCACCAGACATTGCGGACATCGTGCTTCCAACCTTCGAGCAGCGCTTCGTAGATATTGCCTTCATCGAGCTCGGCATCGCCGGCGAGCGCGATCGCGCGGCCGGGCGGGATATCGCCCCGCGCGAACCCATGACGATGGACGTAATCCTGCATCAGCGCGGCAAAGCTCGTCATCGCCACGCCGAGACCGACCGAGCCGGTCGAGAAATCCACCTCCGCGCCATCGCGCGTGCGGCTCGGATAGGATTGCGCCCCGCCGAACGCGCGCAGCCGCTCGAGCGGCGTCCGGCTCTCCCGGCCGAAGAGGCAATTGACCGCGTGGAAGACCGGTCCCGCATGCGGCTTCACCGCCACCCGGTCCTCGGGCTTGAGCGCGGCGAAATAGAGCGCGGTCATGATCGAGATGACCGAGGCGGAGGAGGCCTGATGCCCGCCGACCTTGAGCCCGTCACGATTGGGCCGGACATGATTGGCGTTGTGGATCGCCCAGGTCGAAAGCCAGAGTAGCTTGCGCTCGATCTCCTTGAGATAGGCGAGCCGCCGCGCGCCCGTCGGGTCCTCGGCGATCGCGATGCCCGGTACATTCATGGCGCAATCTTCATGGTTCAGCTCCAGCCGCGCAGCAGCTTGCGCACGCTGGTCGAGGCATTGCGCTTGCCATTGCCGACATAATCCTCGTGCCAGTCCTCAATGCGGTCGGGGTCGTAGAGGTAATTCACCATCAGCGTCCCGCCCTCCTTGACCCCGCGTTCTGACACATCCGCCAGCATATTGATCCGTTCCAGTCTCGCACCATTCGCGAGATGGAAATGCGCGACCGGATCGAGCGCGCGCGCGCCGTTCGATTCAACCAGAAGATAGCGCGCGCAGAGCCGGCGCAACACGGGTTCTGCCGCCTGCTGCATCGCCGGATCGCGCCACCAGCCCCGCCGGGACAGGATCGCGAGCAGCGCCGCGCCGCCGGTTTCCGCCGCCGGCCGGTCCGCGGGCGCCGCAGTGCGCAGGTTCGCCGCCTCTTCGACGGAGAAGAGCCCCTCCCTCTCCTCCGCGAGAAGCTCGGCAAGCCAGCGCCGGAAGCCGGGCACCGGCGATAGGGTGGCGAAGGTGCGAAGATTGCGGAATTCGTGCGTCAGCTCCTCGACCACACGCTTGATGAGGAAATTGCCGAAGCTGATCCCCGAGAGGCCGCGCTGACAATTGCTGATGGAATAGAAGATCGCCGTATCGGCGGTATGCGGATCAAGCAGGGGCGCCTTCTCATCGAGCAGCTTCTGGACGGAGTCCGCAAGCCCCTGCACCAGCGCGACCTCGACGAAGATCAGCGGCTCATCGGGCATGCGCGGATGAAAGAAGGCATAGCAGCGGCGATCGGAATCGAGCCGGTTCTTGAGATCGCGCCAGGAACGGATGGAATGCACCGCCTCATAGCCGACCAGTCGCTCAAGCAGCGAGGCAGGGCTCGACCAGTCGATGCGCCGCAATTCGAGAAAGCCGATATCGAACCAGCTCGCGAGCAGGCCGTGAAGATCGGATTCGAGCGCGGCGAGCAAGGTCGAGCCGCCATTCGCTTCCCGGAGCGTCGCGCGCAGATCGACAAGAAACTTCACGCCGTTCGGGATCGAGGTGAACTGGCGGAGAAGCTTCTGGCGCGGCGGCTCCAGCACGCGGCGCAGCGCCGCCGTGGCGCCCGCGCGCGAGGCGGGATCTTCAGCCTCCTGCAATGCCCGATAGGCGCTCGCCACCGCTTCGGGGTCGGAATCGAAACTTGCCAGCGTCTCAAGGAAGGATTTCTGCCCGGCAGCATCGAGCCCGAGATAGGTCCGGGCGAGCCGCGCGGCCCGATTGCGCGCGCTGATCTCGCCGCCGCGGCCATCGAGGCAGGCACGAATCTGAGCCTCGATCGATTCTTCGCCATCGCCGTTCGGGCTTGCGGCAAAGTCGCGCCAGACGCTTGCCAGACGCCGCCGCGCCCAGTCGAACAGGCCGGCCGGCGCCGCCGGTTCATTCATCAGGCTTTGCTTCGCCATCGGATCCCTTATCCCAGTGCCAGGTTCGATGCCCGGCCCGGTGCCTGGCATAGCCCCGCCTGCTGGAGTTTAGCGCATCGGCACCGCTCGCTCACGGGTCATTGCACGATATTTCCGCGTAGCCTCATGACTGCGCCCGCATGGCCGTAATCACCCGCGGCAGCGCCTTCGGCAGATCCTCGGCGATGAGTCCAGGTCCGCAGGCCGCGGCGGCCGTACCATGCAAGAAGACACCGGCGGAAGCAGCCTCCCGGGCAGAGAGGCCCTGGGCAAGGAGGCCCGCGATTATTCCTGCCAGGACATCGCCGGTGCCGGCTGTGGCGAGGTCAGGTGGGGCGGAGTCATTGATTGCAGCCCAGCCGTCGGGCGCGGCAATCACCGTGTCGGCGCCTTTCAGCACCACCACGGCGCCGGTACGGCGGGCGGCTTCGCGGGCGGCCTCCAGCCGATGGGATCCGGGGATCCCGAAGAGGCGCGCGAACTCTCCTTCATGTGGGGTCAGCACCGCGGCACCGCGCAAACCATCAATCGAACCGGCAAAGGCGGTGAGCGCATCCGCGTCCACCACCACCTGCCGCCGCGCAGCAAGCAGCGCCGGGAGCGCTGTTCGCGCCGCTTCCACCCCGAGCCCTGGCCCGCAGACGAAGACGTGCCGCCGTGCGTCCCGGAGCAGCTCGGCGAGCGGCGCCTCGCTCACGATCACGCCCGCAGCCCCCGCGCGATAGACCGACGCCGCTTCACCCGGTGCCGCGATCGTCACCATCCCGGCGCCGATGCGGCGCGCGCCGGCAGCGGCAAGGCGGGCCGCGCCGGTCATCGCCGCGCCGCCGAGCACAGTAACGTGGCCCCGGCTCCATTTGTGCGAATCCGAGGCCGGCAACGGCAGCCGCCAGAGAGCAGGACCATTGGCGAACGTGCGTGGACGCACGGTTTCCAGCACCCGCGCCGGGATGCCGATCTCGGCGAGAATCACGGCGCCGCACAGAAGCCGGCCTGGCAGGAGGAGATGGCCGGGCTTGCGGCGAAAGAAGGTGACGGTCAGCGCAGCGGGCGGCGCGTAGCCGAGGACGGCGCCGCTCGCGCCATCGAGCCCGCTCGGCACATCGACTGCGGCGACCAGCCGGGCGGCACGCAGAGTGTCGGCGGCCAACCCGTCGACCGGGCGGGAGAGCCCGGCACCGAAGACGGCATCGATAACGAGCTCGGCACGCGCAGCCTCCGCAGGGGAGAAATCGGCGCGCGGGCCATGCCAGCGCAGGGCCGCCAAGGCAGCATCGGTCCCTGGCCGGGGCGTGGCGAGAGAAGCGAGCACGACCGGCCAGCCTGCCTCGGCAAGGCGCCGGGCGGCGACATAACCGTCTCCGCCATTGTTGCCCGGCCCGCAGAGCACGAGGGTGCGGCAGGGCGAGAAGCGTCGCATCACGGCGCGTGCGACCGCCCGGCCAGCATTCTCCATGAGCACGATCCCCGGCACCCCGGCTGCAATCGTGGCTTCGTCGGCCTTGCCCATCTCGGCCGGATTCAGAAGCTCGGGTGCTGGGGATGTCATGGCGGAAGCATGCCAGGCCGCGCCCGCCCAAGCGAGGCTTGCTCTGCAAGACGAACGCATTTGCGCATCACCGAAGGCAGCGCCTCATCCGCTAGCGCGGCGGCCGGACGGAGGAATCCGTCCGCGCGTATGTGCCGCACACGGGCGGCGAAGACGGAGAGCGACAGCGTGAAATGCGTAAATCCGTGCTGCACTTCACCGAGCGGATGCCAGGTGGCCCTCATCGGCGCCGCCTTCAGCGCCTCCGCAATCGGCCACGGATCGGAACGCCAGGCAGTGCCGGGCAGCTCGGTCATGCCGCCGAGCAGCCCGGAGCGCGGGCGGCGGCGGAGCAGAACGTTCCCGGCATCATCGGCCAGCCAGAAATGCGCGCCATAACGATGCGGGCGTACCGGCTTCGGGGCCTTGCGCGGCAAGCTCGCGGCAATGCCGGCGGTGCGCGCATCACAAGCGTTCGTCCAAGGGCAGAGCACGCAGGCCGGCTCGGCGGGCCTGCAGATCGTCGCCCCCAGATCAAAAAGCGCTTGCGCAAAATCTCCGGCGCGAGAGGCAGCGGATGGATCGGCGGCGAGCGCCTGCGCAGCGGCGTGAATGAGCGCCAACGCTCCCGGCAAAGGCTCGGTGATCGCATGGCGGCGGGCCAAGACGCGGACGACATTGCCGTCCACCGGCACCACCGGGACGCCAAAGGCGATCGCGGCGATCGCGGCGGCCGTGTAGGGGCCGATGCCGGGCAGGCGCGCGAGCGCTTCCGGCGTGCGCGGCAAGCCCTGAGCGGCGACAATGCCGGCCGTGCGGTGAAGGTTGCGGGCACGCGCGTAATAGCCAAGCCCGGCCCAGGCGGCGAGCACCTCTGCTTCCGGCGCGGCCGCGAGTGCGGCGAAGCTTGGAAAGCGCTCGATGAAGCGGGTGAAATAGGGTACTACCGCAGCCGTCGTGGTCTGCTGGAGCATGATCTCGCTCAGCCACACACGGTAGGGGTCGGGCGGAACTTCGGGTGGTGCGCGCCAGGGAAGGTCCCTCCGGTGCCGATCATACCAGCGGAGCAGGCTCGTGGCGTCCGAGAGCAAGGGGGAGAACACGAAGAACGGTATGGCGTCGGCGGGCACAACGGACAAGAAGGAGGCGCGGCACCTTTATGGTCCGCGGCCGATCGCGGCGCTGATGCCCTCGATCACGGGCCCCGCGTTCCGCCGACGTTCGCCCGCCATTGCTCGGCTGCTGATTGACTGGGAAGCCATCGTCGGGCCCGCGCTCGCCGCAATCACAACCCCTGAGCGCTGCGTTGCGGGCACGCTCTCGCTCGCCTGCGCCGGCCCGGTCGCGCTTGAGCTTCAGCACCTCGCTCCGAAGCTCATCGAGCGCATCAATACCCACCTGGGCCGTTCGCTCGTCACGAAGCTCCGCTTCCACCAGGTTCCCCTCTGCCCCTTACCTCGTCCCCCGACAGCGCGGACAATAGGGCCGGAGGTCGAGGAAATCCTTAGAGCTCGGCTGGATTCTTTTCCGCAAGGGGCACTGCGCGAGGCGCTGGAGCGGCTCGGGCGAACGATCGCGCGTGAGGCCTGAAAGACTCAGCCGTCCGGGCAGACGCCGAAACTGTTCTGACCGGGATGCGGGCCCGGGACCGGCCCGAGCTTGATATTCGCGAAGATCGGCTCATCCGTTGTCGGAAACGGTGTATTGCCCGCCGGATAGCAATTCGAGGCAAGCAGGAATGCGAGCGCATCGGCATATTGGGAGGCGGAGAGCGTACCTGGCGCGTTGAAGGGCATATCCTGCGTGACGAGGTAGCGGAGGGCCTGGAGGGTCCAGCCGTTCTTCTTCGCATTGATCAGGAAATCATTGCCCGCGACTGACGGCGCGGCTGTGCCCTGCAGATTCGAACCATGGCAGGAAACGCATTTCGAGGCGAAGAGTTCGGCGCCAGCCTTAGCCTGCTCCTTGGTATAAAGCGCCGGAGGGGGGGCATCCGCGCTTGCCGGCGCAGCCCGCGTCGCAGCCGTGTTCGCGGGTGCGGGGTTCGCGGATGGAGCATTCACCGGCATGGGCTTTGCCGCCGCAGCGCTCGCAAGGGCTGAGGCGGCGGCCGATGGCGCGGTCGCGGGACTTGCCGGCGAACGCGTGGGCGCTGGAGGTGCGTTCGCCGCCATCCGCTGCGGCGTTGTGGCTGGAGGCGGCGTGGTTGTGGTCGGCTCGATCGCGGCATGGCTGTTGCATGCCTTCGCCACCGTGGAAGCCGCAGCCGTCGGCAAGATGATCATGCCGTTCCGCACGATCACGGACGTCTCTCCGGCGTTCTCCTCAAGCGCGTGCGTCCCCTCGCCCGCCGGCACCGCGACCCAGGCGAGATAGCCGCCATGAACGCCGTAGGACGGCGCAGCGGATGGGGTGGCGCAGCCGTCCGCGACCGTCGCGCCATCGGGAACGCCGAGCACGGTGCTGGCGAGCACGCCCTCCACCCCGCCGAACACGCCAAGCTCGGTCGGGCCACCCTGGGCGACCAGGAGATACGAAAGCGCCCGCGAGACGGAAATCTCATAGTCCATCAGCTCATGGGCGTGCCGCGAATCCGCTAGGTGCGCGATGGCTGCGCGTATATTCGCCTCCGCGCCATCCAGCGGTGCCGCCCAAACCGGCGTTTCCTTGCGATCAAGCAAGGCATCGATATGACCGATTGCTCCCGCCGCATCGCCCGGTGTGCCAGCCGTCGCGACATACTCCGCGCCATGCACGCCTTCCAGCGCATTGATCGCGCGCTGGCTCGCACGATAATAGACCTGCTTGTCGGTGGAATAACTCTGATCCACATGCACGATTTCCCCAATCGCGGCCTGCAGATCGGAGAGGGCGGCGACGGCCGTCCGATGATCGCTCATCGCAGCGGCCTGCGCCTGCATGGGAATGACGGTACCCGCCAAAAGAAAGGCTACCAGAAGAAAAAAGGCCGGCCCGGTAACCCGGGCCGGTACGAGAGCCTTCGAAGTGATTGATTGCATTATGACAGTCTTGCCCACTTTCCTGATCGGACGGCTTACTTGAGCGTGAAGGCGTTGATGACCGATGGCTGGCCGGTCGCCGGCAGTTCGGGAATCGCCGTATTGCCGGCTGCCCCCGAGGCGACGACGATATACTCCTGCCCGTTTACTTCATAGGCCTCGGTCGGCGCCTGGATATAGCCGCCCGTGTCATAGCTCCACAGGATGTCACCCGTCTTGGTGTTGAAGGCATTCTCGACCCCGCCGAGATTGCCGGAGAAGACCAGGCCGGATGCCGTGGTGAGCGCGCCGCCATAGTTCGGCAGATTGAAATAATGGCGCCAGTTGAACGTGCCCGATGAGACATCGATCGCGTTCATCTGCCCCGTGTTGGGCCCGACCAGCTTCGGGAACGCGCCGCCCAGATAGAACTGGCCGGCGATATAGACCGCCTCCTTGTTGGACGTCCAGAACCCGCACTCATTCTGGCTCGGCAGGAACAGCGTGTTCGTGGCCGGATCATAGGACCCGCCCTGGAACTCGACACCGCCCAGCGTGTTCGGGCAGGCATAATTGCCCGCGAGCGAGGGGGGCGTGTTCTGCCCTTTCTGGAAGGAAACCACGGTGTGGTCCACGAGCTTGCCGGTGGTTGCGTCAAGTATCCAGACATTCCCGGCCTTGTCGCCCGTTGCGACCAGTTGCTCTGAGTTGCCGCCGACCGTCCCCGTGAACAGAATCGGCTGCATCGGCGGATCCCAATCATGCGTATCAGCCGGGATGAACTGATAGTACCATTTCAGTTTTGGCTGGCCGCTCGAAATGTCGAGCGCAACCATCGAATCTGAGTAGAGATTGCTGCCCGGCCGTGCGCTGGCCAGGAAATCAGGCGAGGGATTGCCGAGATTGAGGAAGATCGTCTGCGTGGAGGGATCGATGGTCACGCCCCCCCAGGTCGACGCGCCTCCACGCTTCCAGGAATCGCCCCCCCAGGTGTCGTGGCCGGGCTCGCCGGGGCCGGGAATGGTCTGCCAGCTCCAGATCACGCTGCCATCCTTCGGGTCATAGGCAGTGATGTTGCCAATGCCACCCCAGTCACCGTTCGACACGCCGACCAGAAGCTCGTCGCGGCCGCTATTGGGATCGTGATAGGGAACCGGCGCCATCGTGTAGAAGGAATTGGCCGTGTCAGCCACGGTCACCTTGTCCCACACTTTCTGCCCGGTCTCTGCATTCAGCGCGATCAGATGGCCGTCCAGCGTGCCGAGATAGACGTTGCCATCAAGCAGCCCCACACCCCTGTTGGCGGCAAAGGAAATAACGTGTGGGCTGTAGGTGAACTCCCACTTCACCTTGCCCGTCGCAGCATCCAGCGAGTACACGTGATCATGCGCCGTGGTGACATACATCGTGCCATTGTAGATGATCGGTGAGTTTTCCATCGGGCCTGGATCATCGAGCGCCGTCTTCCAGGCGAGATGCAGACCCTCGACATTCCCCGGATTGATCTGCGTCGCGTCCGTGTAATGGTTTCCGGAATAGCTCTTCGCCGGAAGGATCCAGTTCGCGGTATCCGTCGCAGCGTTCAGGAACTCCGAAGCGGTCGGCGTATCCTGCGCAAGGGCCGTACCGGCACCAAGCCAGACAACGGCCGAGAGGCCAAGCGCCAACGGCGCAAGACTGGCGACTCCCGCTCTGAGCTGTTCGCGGAGCGTCATTGCATTTCCTCCTTGTTGGTTGGTTCATTCGCGGGTCGGCACGGACAACCCGGCATATCCTGTCATGGCCACAACAGTTTGACCAGTCCCATTTGGCAGAATCTGCACCGATCTGCACCATTTGCACCAAAATGCGGCGGGGCCGGCGGTCTGGCCGGAGCTCGATCAATAGGGCTTCCGGCGGATGCAGGACGCCGGGCCCAGATGTTCAGGGCGCCCCGCAACAGGGTGCCTTGAACACGTTCGCAGGGACGCTGACGAGAGGCAGCCCACCAAGGCCCAACAGAAAGCTCAAACGGGGCCGCTATGAAATTGCTTGAGAAAACAAATTCAGGTTGTTGTGAATTCCGATCACCGCGCTTCAGTGAGCCGAAACCGGGAGAAAATTCATTGCGTGATCTTCGCGGGCCGGAAGAAAACCTTTCCGCGAAAGCGCCTCATTGAAAATCTATCCCCGGAAGACATCCTTCGCTGCGCGCAAGCGCGCAAAATCCACCGCGGAGACAGCCCGCAGAAAAGGATTGGCGGCCCGCTCCTCGGCCAGCCGCGCTGGCAGTGTCGGCAGTCCCGCCGCGCGGAGACGGCGGACTTCCTCCATTCGCCGCAACAGAGCCGAATTCGCGGGATCGACGGAGAGGGCGAAGCGCCCGTTCTGTTCGGTATATTCGTGGCCGCAGCAAACCAGGGTATCGTCCGGGAGGGCCGTGAGCTTGCCGAGGCTTGCGAACATCTCCTCCGCCGATCCTTCGATCAGGCGGCCGCAGCCGAGGCTGAAAAGTGTATCCCCGCAGGCGAGCACGCCGCCTTCAGGGAAGTAAAAAGCGATATGGCCGCGCGTGTGGCCGGGGGTATCGATCACGCGACCCTGCGCGGCGCCAAGCGCGACCAGATCGTTCTCGATCAGCGCCCGGTCGAGCATGGGCAGGCGGTGGACATCGGCACGGGCACCGAGCACTTGGCAGCTGAACTCCCTGCGCAGCGCATCGGTGCCGAGAATGTGGTCGTCATGGTGGTGCGTGAGCAGGATGAGATCGAGACGGCCACCAGCGCTACGGACGGCGGCGCTGCAGGGCTCGGCCACCGCCGGATCGACCAGCGCCACGGCACCCGTCCCTTCGTCCTTGAGCAGCCAGGCATAATTGTCAGAAAGAATGGGAATCGGCTTTGCGGTGACAGTCATGACAGAGGAGGCCCTCCAGCAAAAAAACGCACGGCGCCTTGGTGCCTTGTCTCGGCTGGCGCAAGATCATCGGAAAATGATGATTGCGGGTCGCGACATCTGGATCAACCCAATATCAGTCCCGTGGAATCACGAAATAGCCTGGCAAATCCACTCCACACGGCAGCGGGCGGGATATGTCCGCTCCGGCTCCCCTACCACGCTCTCACTTTTGTTTCCCCGCGTGATTCACGCCTCCGGTTGATCCACCTCCGGCGATCACGCTTTAAGGCAGCAGGTCGGATATGGTGCCGGCGAGCTCGTAGAGACGATGCTCGATCTCGTCTGGAACGAAGCAGGCATAGGATATCATGCTCTTTCGATCCGCGAAGACGCGCGTATCCCAATAGACCTGATCGGCAAGTTTCGAGACCTCCTGCTGATTCGGGTTCGCCGCATCCTGGGCATCATGCAGGGCGCTGATCTCTCCGCGGATCTCGGCGGCATAGCTCTTCTGTCGCGCCCCGAACCGATCGAGGCCCTGGATGACCGCAAACCGCTCCTGATCGAGCAGCGAGAAAAGCCCGCCCATGAGGGCGAGAAGCTCGGTCTCGCGCGCGTTGCCCGCGCTCTTCGCGAAAGCCTCGATCTCCGCCTTTGCCTGGTCGATCGGCACGCGGCGCTCGGCAAGACGCTGGGCGAGCACCGCAGCTTGTGGATATTTCTGCCAGTCCGTGAGAAATTTTCCAAGCGGCGGACCGCCCCACATCGTCGCGAGCGACATATGATCGATTTTGATGTCCTCACAAGGCCAATTGGGATCGAGGGAAACGGGGTTGGCGGATGAGGGCTGGGCGGCAACGGCGTGCATGGCAATGAAAAAAAGGAAAGCCCCGACGGCCACCGCCGTCCGTCCCCCTCCGCCCGGGCTCCCGATCCTCCTCACGTGCCGGCGCCCGGACGGCGCGCCATCAACCCGCGTGCCGGATCATAGGCAAGGATCGCCGCCGCGGTGAAAACGATGGTGCAGCCAACCACCACGGCAAGCGCGAGCGGATTGAAGGTCGAATAGAGGCAGAAGCGGGCAAGCTCGACCGCATAGGTGAAGGGATTGAGCAGGCAGACCTGATAGAGGATGGGGCTCGATTGCTGGACCTGCCAGAGCGGATAGAGTGCCGAAGAGGCGAAGAAGAGTGGAAAGATCACGAAGTTCATTACCCCGGCGAAATTCTCGAGCTGGCGGATCAGCGAGGAAAGCACCATCCCCATCGCGCCGAGCATAAAGCCCGAGAGGATGAGCGCGGGCAGCACCATGATCCAGCCGCCATCCGGCAGATCCACGCCCCAGAGCCAAGCCAGGATCAGAAAAGCATAGCACTGGATCACCGAAATCACCATGCTCGCGGTGAGGCGCGAGACGAGCAGAAACCAGCGCGGAAAGGGACTCACCAGCAGGACCCGCATATTGCCCATCTCGCGGTCATAGACCATCGAGAGCGAGGACTGCATGCCGTAGAAGAACTGGATCATCGCCAGCAGCCCGGGCACGACATAGGTGCTGTAGAGAATGTAGGTATGATAGGGCGGCATGATCGAGACGCCCAGCACCTCGCGCCAGCCGGCAGCGAAAA
Source organism: Acetobacteraceae bacterium (assembly GCA_035549615.1). Lineage (GTDB taxonomy): Bacteria > Pseudomonadota > Alphaproteobacteria > Acetobacterales > Acetobacteraceae > JAKAWQ01. The sequence continues at coordinate 14,768 of DASZQO010000009.1, read as the reverse complement.
TGACAAGCCAGACGAGCGGACGGACGAGCGCGGCGAGAAAGCGCCCGCGTTGATGGATGAAGCGCAGTGCCTCGCGCCACATCACCCCGCGCAGGCAGATCGCGTAGCCGCTGAGCGTGAGGCCATGATGGCCGGCCCCTTTTTCGCCAATGGCTATAGGCCCAGCCGCGTGCGTGGCAGCCGCACTCGTGCCCCCGCTCATCCCCCCTCCTCCGCCGCTTCCGGCGCTGGCGCGACGGTGCCCGTCAAGGCGCGAAAGGCTGCCCGAAGATCCGGAGCCCCTGACGCGGCGATGATCTCCGACATTTCGCCTGCGGCAAGCACTCTGCCGAGATGCAGGACGACGACATGATCGCCCGGCTCGATCTCATCGAGCAAATGCGTTGCCCATAGCACCGCAACGGCGCGCGTGCGCGAGAGCGCGCGCACCTGATCGACAATGGCTGCCTTGGAAGCGACATCGAGCCCGACGGTCGGCTCGTCGAGGACAAGGACGCTCGGCTGATGCACGAGCGCGCGAGCGATCTCGACACGACGCATCTGCCCCCCGGAAAGCCGGCGTGCCTTCTCGCGCGCGCGATCGGCGAGATCGACATCCGCGAGCGCCGCCGCCGCCCGTGCGTGTGCCAGCCGGCGCCCCATTCCGTGCAAGGCCGCATGGTAGAGGAGATTATCGCGAACCGTGAGATCGAGATCGAGCGTGCGAGACTGGAAGACAACCCCGAGTTCGGCAAGTGCGGCCCCGGGGTTTCGGGAAATATCGAAGCCCTGCACGCTGATCCGCCCCTGCCGGGTATCAAAAAGGCGGGTGATAAGTGAGAAAAGCGTTGTTTTGCCAGCACCGTTCAGGCCGAGCAAGGCAGCGAAACCGCCACGCGGCACCGTGAGGCTCACGTTGTCGAGCGCCCGGCGCTCCCCATAGGCGTGGCTCACCCCTTCGACGCTGAGCGCAGCCGGGGCCGTGACGCCCCCCCCGGCGACCGCCCTCTCCCCTGCCAGCGGTGCGTTCAGAGCGGCGATACCAGGACCATCCATGGCTGCTGCCCGACCGAAACGGTGTTGACCACCCTGAGCCTCGTCACGTCGATCACCGAGACGTCGTTCGAAAGCCCGTTGGCGGTCAGCAGATATTTCTCATCCGGCGTGAAGCCCGCGTGCCAGGGACGCTGGCCGACCAGGAGGTATTTCCGGACCGTGGCATCGAACACCTTGCTGCCGGTCGAGACATAGGAAAGAACCTTGCGCTCGGGAACATCGACTACGGCCACGCGATTGGCGGGGCCAAGGCAGACGAACGCGCGCTTGTCGTCACGGGTGATGTTGATGCCAACCGGCTGGATGAAAGTGCTGCGAAGCCCCTCCACGACGAAATGGATTGTGTCCAGGACCTTGAAGGTCTTCGCGTCGATCACCGTCACCGTGCCGCCGAGCTCGGAGGAGACCCAGACCTCGCTCCCGTCATGCGTGAAAGCCGCCCAGCGCGGTCGCGGCGGGACCAGCACGTTGCCGATATTCTTTCCACTTCCATAGGAAAAGAACTGCGCCATGGAGGTCGTCTCGGTGGTGTTGACGATGACCTGGCCATCCGGGCTCACTGCCATGCCCTCGGGCTCGACCCCGGTCGGCATCTGCACCAGCATCTTCTGCGTATTGATGTCCCAGACCGTGACCAAGGCATTGTTCTCGTTGGAGACATAGAGCGGATTGTTCCCGGGTTGGCGGAGCGCGGCATATTCGGGATCCGGCGTATTGATGGAGCCCAGGACCTTCCAGCTCGCGGTGTCGAGGATATCGATGCGGTTGGAATCACCGAGACAGACGAGCAGGCGCTTGCCGTCGCTGGTAAGGTCGAAGCCGCGCGGTCGCTGACCGGTTGGGATGGTCTTCACCGTCTTCATCTGCGCGAGATCGATGACGCTGATCGTGTTGTCCTTCTCGTTCGTCGCATAGGCCGTGCCTGTGAGCGCGGCCTGGGCCGGTGTCGCGGCCGCGGCAAGAAGCGTGGGCGGCAAGCCGAGAATCGCGGTGCGGCGCGTGATCATTTCCCTACCCCTTTCGTGCCATTGCGAGCTTGCACTTGGTTTCCGGCTTATCGGTGCCGAGCGTGTCGAGGACAGTGAACTGGTGAAGGAAGCCAGGTTGCGGCGACATTGAAACAACCGTGCGGCCGGAATCGGAAAGCAGGATCGCCTGGCGCACCTGGCCGTTCCACTCCCTGATCGAGAGGCTGAGGCCGCGATAGGCACCAAGCTGGAAATCGGGCCCTCGCATATAGGCCATGATCTTGTCGGGTTCGAGGGACTGGGCATAGCTCGCCGCAGTGCCGATCATCCTGACCGCGACCCAGGCATTCATATCGAGCGCGGTCATGAAGCGATGTGCGTAGGCGATGAAGCGATCCTGCATCTGCTTGCCGCCGAACTCCAGGCTGTTGGGGTCCCAGCTCGTCGGCATGAGACCCGCCGAGCCGGCGACCGGCCGCGCATCCCAGGTGCGGTACGGCATATAGCCGGCGAAGACCGAATTCTCGTCGGCGCATACCAGAACATCGTAATTCGGTACATTCTGGCTGAAGACCGGCAGCTGCTCCTGCAGCTCGATCAGGCCGCTGTCCGTCTCGCGGGAGCCCGCCTTGCCCTTGTATTGGCGATCCGCAACGATATGGGCGCCGAAGATTTTCGCTGAGCGGCGGTAAGCAGCGGCAAGCAGCAGATCGTTGGGCTGCATACCGTAAGCGAGGAACCAGCGCGGCCAACGCTTCCAGATCAGGTACTGGGCGAGTGCATCGGTGAGCATGTTGTACGAAGGCGCGGTGTGGATGACATTGCCGCGGCAATTTTCCTCGCGCAGCGCATCCTCCGCGGCGCCGGCATTGAAGATGGTGACACCGTGCGCCGCGCCGGCGTCGGCGAGCTTGAGCACATCGCCCGCCGGGCGATCGGTAACAACGAGGCGGATCCCCTTGGCGATCAACGTATTGAGCGCCGCTACCGGATCCTCGTTCGTGCGAGTCTCGACAACGGAGAGCGCAAAATTCTGGTTGAGGAAACGCCCCGTCGTATTGTTGTCGGTGATGGCGACTTCGGCCCCGGCGCGGCCATTGTCCAGCGGAGGGGTGAAGAGGTACGAAATCGTCTCCACGCTGTGCAGCCAGTGCACATAGCCGATCGTGAGGGTGGGCGTGGGTGAGGCTTGTGTCGCCTGCGCAGCGGCCGGCCTTGTGAGCCCGGTGCCGACTGCGGCGGCGATGGTCCCGAGCATGGCGCGCCGGCCGGATACCATCTGCTTTTCTGGAGCATTCCCGCTCTGAAGCGTGGGCGTCATCGATCAGACTTTCCCCCGGCTGCGACAAGGGACTTCCTTGCCGTCTTTTTCTGCATCGAAGAACAAAATCGCGCACAGCGCAAGCGACCGGAACACACGACGTTTCTGCAAAAAGTGCTGCATAATTTCATTTTATGCATCATGGAGCCTCTTGGGGTGCTGGCGCCGCACTCAGGAACGGAAAGCGGTGCAGCAATTTTTCTTTGAATCCGCCCGTGACCGGCACGCCCGGAGACGGCCCGGCGAGGCCGGTCGGGCAATCGGCAGCGAGGCGCGCCGGCGCCCCGGCCAGGACGAGCAAGCGATCCGCGAATCCGAGCACCTGATCAAGATCATGCGTCGAAAGCAGCACGAGCGCCCCGTCGCGGCGTGCCGCCTGGACCAGAAGCACGGCAAGAGCGGAAGCGGCTTGCGGATCGAGCGAGGCAAAGGGTTCATCAAGAACCAGCAGGGACGGCCTGCCGAGAAGAGCGCGCACGAGCGCCACCCGGCGTGCCATGCCGAGCGAGAGCGCCCGCGGATGGAGAGTCTCGGCGCCGGCGAGCCCAACTTCGGCAAGCAGGCCGGTGATTTCTCGCTCATAGCCGCCGGCAACCAGGCGGAGATTGCCCCCGACGGTGAGCCAGGGGAGCAGCCGCGGCTCCTGGAACATGACGCCAAGCCGGCCCGGCGGCCGCCGGACCTCACCTTCGAAATCACGATCAAGGCCGAGGACAATGCGCAGGATCGTTGTCTTGCCCGAGCCGGACGGTGCCAGCAGGCCGAGGATCTCACCACTTTTGCCGGAAAAGGCGACCTCGCGCAGCACCTCCCGGCGAGCTCCGCCGGGATCCCGATAGGATTTCGCCACGATGCGCACGGAAAGCGCGCCCTCACCCATGCTGCCGGCGCCAGCCTTACCGTCGCCAGGCATTGGCACGGCTTTCCCACGGCCTCATGAGAAAGGCTTCCACCAGCAGCATCAGAACCGCGAAGGCGAATCCGTAGGCCAGGATGCCGGCAACATTGAAGGTCTGGAACAGCTCATCGAGCGCGAAACCCACACCGTTCGGCCGGCCGAGCAGCTCGACGATCAGCACGATCTTCCAGGTGATCGAGAGGCCGCTGCGCCCCGCCGCGGCAATATAGGGGGCGAGCTGCGGGGCGATGACACGAAGCGCGCGCTGCCGCCAGGCCAGGCGATAGACACTCGCCAGCTCATCGAAGCCCGGATCGAGAGCGCGTGCGCCTTCACGCACCGTCACCATGACCGTGGGCACTTTGACCAGCGCGACCGCGAGCACAGCGGCGACGTCGTTGAGCCCAACCCAGATATAGCAGAGGACGACGACGACCAGGACGGGCAGATTGAGGAGGATGATGAGCCAGGGGTCGATCAGTGTGTCCGCCCGCGGCGAGCGCCCGGCGACATAACCGACGGCGCTGCCGGCGGTCATCGAGATCGCAAACGCCGCGGCGGCGCGGAGGCTGGTAATGGCGAGGTTGCGCGGCATCGCCCCCGAGAGCACGGCCTGCCAGGCGAAAGCAAGAACATCGGGCGGGGCCGGCAGGAGCGCGGGATTGCGGGCGATCAGCGCCGCCGCCCACCAGAGGCTGACAAAGGCGGCGAGCGAAAATGCGCGAAGCCAGGTCCCCTGCCTGCTCATGACAGGCACCCGATCACGGTGCGCGGCCGATCAAGATGGCGCGGTCCAGAACACACCGTCTGGCAATGCTCTGAGCCCGCCTGTTGCCGCCGTTCCGCCAAGCCCGTGAAGAATGGCGAAGAGGCGATCCGCCGCTGCCGCCGCGGCTGCCGGGCTTTCATGCACGATGCCGGCGCGAAAACCTCTCTTCAGCGCCACGAAAAGCCTCTCATTCGGGGCGTGCATGAGGGGGCGGATACCGTCCCACGCGCTGTCCGAGCGCAGGAGGAGATCCTCGGACGCCGCGCTCGCGGCGAGGAAGCTACCCACCAGGGAGCCGTTCGTCTCCGCCCATACGTCCTTGAAGACATAGCCCAGGAGAGGAGGGTGGGCCGGCAGACCGAGAGCTTGGGCGCAGGCCGAGACGGTGACGAGCGGATGGAAGCCCTCGACCTCCAGCGCCGCGGCGAAGTTCCAGTAGGTGAGGACCGCATCGAGCCCGCCCTGCGCGAGCTTGGCGCTGAGGAGCGGCGGCGCGGCATAGACGATGTTCGCTGCGCGTGCGAGATCAATGCCATCCAGACGCTGCGCCGCGGCACGGACGATCAGCCAGGATTTGTCGTCGGGGCCGCCAGCAACGCCGAGACGGCGATGGGCGAGATCCTTGAGAGAGCGCACGTCAGATCCGCGACCCAACACGATCGCCCCGGTGGCGGAAGAAAACGGGGCAAAGCGCAGCCCGAGCCCCTGCGCCCGTTCCGCACCGACGAACAGCCAGTCCGAGACAATGATATCGACCGCGCCGCCGAGCAGCGCGACCTTGGCACCGTCATTGTTGGCAAGCGCCTGTATCGAGAGCGTAAAACCATGAGCACGATCGAGGCCGCGGCTTCGCATCACGCTCGCGACCCACTGCACGGTGCCGAAAGCAAGGACACCCAGCCTCACTTCCGGCAAGGAGATTGCGGCGCCGGCGGCGAAAGGCGCAAGCACGGCCGCTGCGCCGAGAATGTTGCGGCGCAACAGCAATGGAAAACGCGATGCCGGCACGGACACTTGTCCCTCCTGCCGCGCGGCGGGGCCCGGATCGGCCAGCCCGATTGCCCGCAGCACTTTTTCGCCCAGCATCTTTCGATCTCCCGCGCCCGGTTGCAAGATATGCCGGTGAGCTGTGCTGACAACTCGGCGGCCCCCTTCTGGCGGCCGGCGCCCCGTCAGGGGAAGCCGCCACGCACCATGGATCGTGCGATCGCCAAAGACCATACGGAGGAGATGGAAAAATGGGACGCTTGCTCGTGCTTGCCTTGCTTGTCTTTCCTCTCACCGCTTTTGCCGCAGCATCCTGTGGCCCCGCGCATGAGGCCTCCACGAACGACTACCCGACCTCGGCACGCGCGGACTATGTGTTTGGCTGCATGGCGGTGAACGGCCAGACTCAGGACACGCTCGACCGCTGCTCGTGCGCGGTCGATGTCGTTGCATCGATCCTGCCGTACCAGCAATATGTCTCCGCCGAGACGGTGCTGAGCATGCAGCAGGAAAAAAGCATGCTCGCCTCGGAGTTCCAAACGCCGGCCGCAAAAGAGATTGTCCGCCGGCTGCGGGAAGCCGAAGCCGAGGGGGAAGTCCGCTGCTTCTGACCGAAGATGGTGCAGGAGCTGCCGGTCAAAGGCCAAGCCGCACAGCCTGTATCCGCTACGTGACAGATTGTCCCTTTTTATACCTTGCGCCTGTCACGGCTTTGATGCGTCCGCCCAAACGGCTTGTTGCCAATGTGCATGCATCTTCTTGAAATCCCGACAGGGCATCCATTGCCCCGTTATTGGCACACGCCTTGCTTCATTCATTGCAGTTTTTGCAGCGCCCTCACTCCCCATCTGCGTCTGGGGCGGGGAGGAATGTGCGTGTGCAGGCAACCACAGCGGAGGTACCAGGTGCAAGGATGGCCGAGCGGGTGAAGCGATTCCGACTGCATGACCAGCCTGATATCGATCGGCAAAATCTGAACCCGAAGCCCGGGCACAGCTCGAAGGGGGGAATCAGCATGAAATCCAGGGGAAAATGGTTCGCAGGTGCAGCATTGGGGGCTTTTGGCTGCCTCTTGCTCGCCGCGCCGGCGGTGCGCGCCCAGAGCAGCGCGTCTAGCCCAACTCTCGACCAGGCCGCGGCGAATCCCAATAACTGGGCGATCCCGGCTCTGAACTATGCTTCGACACGCTATTCAACGCTGAATCAGATCACCGCCGACAATGCAAGCCAGCTTGAACCGGCCTGGACCTTCTCCACCGGGGTCCTGCGCGGGCATGAGGGCCAGCCGCTGGTGATCGGGAATGTGATGTATCTCGTCACACCCTTCCCCAACACCGTCTTTGCGCTCGATCTCAGCCATGACGGGCGCATCATGTGGCAGTACACGCCGACGCAGAATCCCGACGTGATTCCGGTGATGTGCTGCGATACGGTGAATCGCGGGGTCGCTTACGGTGACGGCAAGATCATCCTCCATCAGGCGGACAACACCGTCGTCGCCCTCGATGCGCAGACCGGCAAGGTGGACTGGACGACGCCGCTCGCGAGCTATAAAGACGGCGCGACCGGCACCGGCGCGCCATTGGTCGTCGGGAACAAGGTATTTGTCGGCGTCTCGGGCGGCGAGTTCGGCGTGCAGGGCTTTCTTGCCGCGCTCGACATGTCGGATGGGCATATCCTGTGGAAGGCCTATTCCGAAGGGCCGGACAACCAGATTCTCTTCAATCCGCAGACGACGATGTCCCTCGGCAAGCCGGTGGGCGCCGATTCCAGCCTCAAGACCTGGAAAGGCGATGAGTGGAAGATCGGCGGCGGGGATACCTGGGGTTGGATTTCCTATGATCCCAAGCTGAATCTTCTCTATTACGGCTCGGGCAATCCCTCGACCTGGAATCCGAACCAGCGCCCGGGCGACAACAAATGGTCGATGACCATTTTCGCCCGCGATCCGGACACGGGCATCGCCAAGTGGGTCTATCAGATGACGCCCCACGACCAGTGGGACTATGACGGCGTCAATGAGATGATCCTCGCCGACCTCACGATCAACGGCCAGCAGGTACCGGCGTTGGTGCATTTCGACCGCAACGGCCTGGCCTATGTGCTGAATCGCGCGACCGGCGCGCTGCTCGCGGTCAACAAATATGATCCGGCCGTGAACTGGACGACCGGTGTCGACATGAACCCTTCGAGCCCGAATTACGGCCGGCCCAATGTGGTTCAGCAGTACGCACCCGGCTCACGCGGGGTGAATGTGAACTACACGGGCATTTGCCCGGCCGCGCTCGGTTCGAAGGATGAGCAGCCGGCGGCGTTCGACCCCCAGACCGGCCTCTTCTACGTGCCGACCAACCATGTCTGCATGGATTATGAACCCTATCCGGTCGCCTACACCGCGGGCCAGCCCTATGTCGGGGCGACGCTTTCGATGTATCCGGGGCCGGGTGGCTACATGGGCCGCTTCATCGCCTTCGACCCCGTTACAGGCAAGACAGTCTGGCAGATCGACGACCAGTTCTCCGATTGGGGCGGCGCGCTCGCCACTGCCGGCGGTGTGGTCTTCTATGGCACGCTGAAGGGTTATTTCCGCGCGGTCGATGCCAAGACCGGCAAAATCCTCTACAGCTTCAAGACCCCCTCCGGCATCATCGGCAACGTGATGACCTACATGCATGACGGCAAGCAGTATGTCGCCGTGCTCTCGGGTGTCGGCGGCTGGGCGGGGATCGGCCTCGCCGCGGGCCTGACCGATCCGCACGCCGGTCTCGGTGCGGTCGGTGGCTACGCCGCCCTTAAGGACTACACGACACTCGGCGGCCAGCTTACGGTTTTCGCGCTGCCGGGATCATGAGCCGCGATCGACACTGAACACAACCAGGCCTGGGCCGGCATCCTTGAAACGGGGTGCCGGCCCTTACGTTCTCCGTACAACTCAAGGGAATCCGCTGACGTGAAGGGTTATTCGCGTATTGCCCTCGCTGCAATCACACTCGCCGTTGCTGGTGCGACAGCTACCTTCGCCGCCGGGCCGGGCGACCCCAAGGCGGTCAAGGAGGTGGGCGGCATGTGGTATGATAAGGATGGTGTTCCAACCTACAACATTGCCAAAGATGGCACCGTTGATTGGGGCACCTTTGTCGGGTACCTGCGCTACAACTCCATTTGTCTCGACTGCCATGGGCCGGACGGATCAGGCTCCTCCTATGCGCCGGACCTAACGCAAGCGCTGCAGCAATTGAGCTACTCCCAGTTCATTGCCGACGTCGCCGGTGGAATAAAATCCGTGAACACGGCACAGGACCTGGTAATGCCGTCCTTCGCGACCAACAAGAACGTCATGTGCTTCATCAGTGAGATCTATACCTATCTCCGCGCCCGCTCGACAGGCGCTCTCGGCCGTGGCCGGCCGGCGAAGAACGCGCCTGATCCCAAGGGCTTCGACGAGGCCTCGTACAAATGCCTCGGCATTCCGATGTAACGGCGATGTGCCAAGCCTGCGGCGATACCCGCAAGGGCGGAACGGGCGTATGATGAGATTTGGTCCTCATGCCTTGATGCTTGGGGTGCTGCTCGTTTGCGGAGCCCCTGCGATGGCCCAGGCCCCGGGGCTTGGCATCGGCGCCGAACTTGTCGATCCCCATGTCTTTCGCGTCTGCGCGGACCCGAACGACCTTCCGTTCTCGAACCAGGCAAAGCAAGGATTCGAGAACAAAATCGCCGCGGTGCTCGCCAAGGAGCTAGGCAAGAAGCTCGGCTTCACCTGGCAGCCCCAGGTGTTCGGATTCTTGCAGATGACACTGGACGCCTATCGCTGCGACGTGGTGATGGGCGTGACCCAAGGCTACGGCCTGGTGGAGAACACGAATGCCTATTACCGCTCGGCCTATGCGCTGATCTTCCGCCCGCACAGCGGCTTCGACGGGATCCAGAGCCTCGAGGATCCGCGCCTCAAAGGCAAGCGGATCGGTATCATCGCCGGCACACCACCAGCGACCATCCTGGCCGAGAACAACCTTCTGGACCATATTCACTCCTACGAGCTTTCGGTCAATCTCCGCTTCTTCTCGCCGGCACGGGATCTCGTGCAGGATGTCGAGAAGGGACAAATCGACATCGGCGTACTGTGGGGTCCGATCGCTGGATATTTTGCCTCCAGATCAAATGGCAAGCTCGTGATCGCGCCGCTCCTGCACGAATCGGATAACGACCCTCCAATGACGTTCAGCATCGTGATGGGCGTGCGGCAGGGCGAAGATGCCTGGCGGCAGACTCTCGATGAGGCGCTCGCGAAGGAACAGCCGGAGATCACGAAGATTCTCGAAAGCTACGGTGTGCCGCTGCTCGATAATCGCAACCACCTGATCTATGCCGGCGGCTGAGAGCCGACGACCCGGTGGCGAGCTCCCGCGAGCCTGGGGCGTGATGATTTTGATCATCACGCTCGCACTCTGTTTTCTCGGGTGGATTCACGCGCCTCGCGCGATCGTCGGGTGAACCAGTCAGGCGCGCGCGACTCTAGCCGTCTGCTGAAATGGTTCGCCGAATATGCAACGAATAGTAGAAAAGAATCGTGCGCATAGGCTGCGCGAACCAATCTTTTGTGGCGGGCGGCCCTCGCGACTGAACGTTCCGTCGTCGATCATCAGGAATAGTTTTTCAGCAGGCTGCTAGGTTTCGTCCGCCCCGACACGGACACCATGTTTGCGCAGCTTGCGATAGAGCGTGTTGCGGCTGATGCCGAGCGCGGCCGCAGTTGCGGTCGCGTTCCAATGGCGCCGCTTGAGCTCAAGCAGCAGCCGTTCCCGCTCCGCCGTGGCGAGGGGATTTGCCTCATCCCTCTGCTGGACCTCGCAGCGAGGTGAATCAACCGGCATATCCGCCACTACAGCCCCACCGACGCTCGGTCCCAGATGCCTGGGCTCGATCCGCTCGCCGGCGGCAAGCGCGATCGCGGTTGCTAGCACGTTCCGCAGCTCGCGGATATTTCCAGGCCAGCGATAGGCGAGCAGCATCTTGAACGCTTCGGGCGCGAAAGCAACGGGCACGCCTGCGTTCTCCTCAGCGGCGATCGTGCGCACGAGCTCGGCGATATCCTGCCTCTCGCGAAGCGGAGGAAGGGTAAGAGTGAGCCCGCTCAGACGGTAATAGAGGTCCTTGCGGAAGCTTCCCTCAAGAACCATCTTGCCGAGATCCCGGTTGGTGGCGCTGATGATGCGCAGATCGACGGTGATGGCGCGGCTGCTGCCGAGCGGCATGACCTCCTTTTCCTCGAGCAGCCGCAACAAGCGCGCCTGCAGGCTCAGCGGCATGTCTCCGATCTCGTCGAGAAAAAGGGTGCCGCCATGTGCCGCGACCACCTTGCCGCGCATGCCTCCAGCACGGGCGCCGGTAAAGGCGCCGGAATCATAGCCAAAGAGCTCGCTCTCGATCAGGGTTTCCGGGATTGCGGCGCAGCTCAACGCGATGAAAGGCTTGTCGCTTCGTTCACCGCTCCGGTGGATCGCTCGCGCGAAGGTATCCTTTCCGGTTCCGGTCTCCCCCTGGAGGAGGATATGGATATCGCGGCCCATCACCCGTTCGGCGCACCAGACATTGTGCGCCATCACCGGATCGCCGAGACGATAGGCGGAGAGATTGGCTTGGCCTCGCGCCACCGGACCGGCCGTACCCCTCACCGGCCAGAGCGTGGGCGGCGGTTCCTGCGGTGGCCAGATTCCGGCATGGAGAAGCTGGCCGCTGCGGCTGCTTGCTGGCCAGATCTGGTAGGGTCGAGCCTGGGCATCGCTGAAGAAGCGGCTCGGCGAGATATCGAAGATCTCCTCAATGCTGCGGCCGACCAGCGCGTCATACCCGATGAGACCAAGGCGCGCCGGCGCAGTGCTGTCGGCGGCGCGGACACGGCCATGTTCATCCACCGCCAGCATGGCGGAATAGAGCTGACCCACCATTTCCGCCTGGTCGTGAAAACGGAGGATCCAGCAATCCTTGAAGCTGCTGGTGAAGTAGGACTGCTCGATGATCCTGGTCGAGGTGCTGACCAGTGCCAGCGTGGGCACCTGGCTTTGGCGACTGTCGGAGCAATCAAAATGGGACGCGTCGAGCGCACCGAGAAGCTGCCCGTTGGGACCCCAGAGTGGTGCCGCGGAGCAGGTCATGCGGCTGCTGCGGGCGAAGAAATGCTCCTCGCGATGCACCAGCCGCGGCCTCCGGTCATGCAGGCACGTACCTGGACCGTTGGTTCCCTCATGCTGCTCGTCCCAGATGAAGCCGGGGGCCAGATCGACGCGCCGCAGCAATTCTTCGTGGCCCGGCTCGCACATCCGTTCGAGGATGAGGCCGTCGGTATCGGTCAACAGCAACAGGTAGTGTGATGGGGCGATCTGCCCGAAGAGCCGGCGCATCTCGGCGCGGGCGATTTGCGCGAGCGGGCCGAGCTGGGCCCGCCGCCTTTCGAGGATTTTGCTGCCGACATGCTCACTCCGCGGATTGGCGCCGGGCTCGAGATGGTAGTCGCTGATGCAGCGCTCCCACGCGGCGATGACATAGGCTTCCGTCTGCGGCCCGAGCAAGCCGCTCCCGGCAAGGCAGCGCCGCCGGGTGAGCCCTGTATCGCTCTCCTCTCTCCCCACCGCCGGATTCATCTGCTCGGCCGAAACGTCCGGGCCCATTCCCGGTTCCCTCCCCTAGAGATCGGCGTCCGACCGCCTTACCCGCCGGCCGGTCCTCCGGCCAACATTCTTGAGGTACAAATTGTCCCCCTTTTTGGCGGCTCTGTCACGCCTCTGATGCAAGCGGACAGAGAGAGCCGGAAGCAAGCCCATGAAATCACGAGGGTTAAGGGCAATGTTTCGCACTGGCACGTCTCTTGCAGCCTATTCCCACGGGTTTTCCAATGGGTTCGCCAATAGGTTCGTCGTCTTGGATCGTTCCGGCCGGAACCGGCGGGTGGGCCTTGAACGCCGACGGCATGCCGTGCGAGGGAGGTCGTCCGGCGTACCCAACATGGTCGTGAACAGCGAGGGATGATGAGAAGCGGATGGCGGTGGAAAGCGACAGGCGCGATGACGGCGGCGATGCTGGGCGGGCTGTTCGCTACGTTTGCCCCATGGCCAGGCCGGGCGGCCATTCCGCCTGGGGAGCAGCTTTTTCAGAGCAATGACTGCGTTACCTGTCACGCGATCGATCATCAGGTGGTCGGTCCATCCTATATCGCAGTCGCAAAAAAATTCGCGGGCCAGAAGGATGCGGTCCCAACGCTGGTCAGCGCAATCAAGAACGGCCATGTCGGTACCTGGGGCATGGTGCCGATGCCGCCGCACCCGAATCTAACGGACGCGCAAATCAAGGAGATCGTCGATTGGATCCTCACGCTCAAGTGAGAAGGACCGACAAATGAGAAGGACGGGGGAACCTAGGGGGACGGCCTGGCGAGTAGCCCCCCTCCCGCACGATCCTTGCGGCGCTTTCTTCCCGCCGCGCGTGACGCATCGTCCTGCGTCAACGGCCTGATTGCCGGCGTGCCTGGCGAGGACGACGGTCTGTGAGCCGTTGCCCAGCGTGGGCGCCGAGAATACGAAGTCACGAAACAAGGAGGGCGTCATGTCCGAAACGATCAAAATCCATCCCGCCGTCGACAATGGTGTGAAGCCGGCATCACCCAACTTCACAGGCGGCACGCTGGTATGCCGTTGCGTCGAAAAACCCGTGACAGTCGCCATCAGCGGCCAGGTCGCGCACAACCACGTCTGTGGCTGCAGCAAATGCTGGAAGCCGGACGGTGTCTTGTTCTCCCTCGTTGCCGTCGTCCCGCACAGCAACGTGCGCGTGCTGGAAAATGGCGACAAGCTTGCGGTCGTAGACCCAAGTGCCCTGATCCAACGCCACGCCTGCAAGGCGTGTGGTGTGCACATGTACGGCCCCGTCGAGAAGGCCGGGCATCCATTCCAGGGTCTCGATTTTGTCCATCCCGAACGGCTACGCGAAGCCGGATGGGCGCCGCCGACATTTGCCGCCTTCGTCTCCTCGATCATCGAGTCCGGCTTCCCGCCGGACCGGATGCCAGCGGTGCGGGCACGGCTGCGGGAACTCGGCCTGGAACCCTATGATTGCCTATCGCCCGCTCTGATGGATTACATGGCAACACACGTGGCGAAGGCCGCGGGGAAGCTGCCTGCCTGAATCGCCCCGCCTGAAGTCGCCAGGTGACGCGACCCTCTCCTTCCCTTCCCCTATCGATCCATTGAGGCGCCCACCATGGAAACCCGCGCTGCCATCGCCTTCGAAGCCGGCAAGCCGCTCACCATCGATACCGTCCAGCTTGACGGCCCGCACGAGGGCGAGGTGCTGGTGGAGATCAAGGCCACCGGCATCTGCCATACGGATGAATATACGCTCTCCGGCTCCGACCCCGAGGGCCTGTTCCCGGCCATCCTGGGGCATGAAGGCGCCGGCGTGGTGGTGGATGTCGGCCCCAACGTGACCAGCCTGAAGAAGGGCGATCACGTCATCCCGCTCTACACGCCGGAATGCCGGCAGTGCGAATACTGCCTGTCGCGCAAGACCAATCTCTGCGTCGCCATCCGCGCCACCCAGGGCCGCGGCGTGATGCCGGACGGCACCAGCCGCTTCTCCTGCGAGGGCGAGCCGGTGTTCCACTACATGGGCACCTCGACCTTCGCCAATTTCACCGTGCTGCCGGAGATCGCGCTGGCGAAGATCCGGCCGGACGCGCCGTTCGACAAGGTCTGCTACATCGGCTGCGGCGTCACCACCGGCATCGGTGCGGTGATC
>DASZQO010000008.1:0-2657 GCA_035549615.1 Acetobacteraceae bacterium | reverse complement strand
CATCGTCTTCCACCTTCGGGGATCATGCGCCTGGCCGTGTGCGGCTCTTTTGCCGCTCCGCGCGCAGGCGCCCATTCCCCGGACATACCGGCCCGACGAATTTATAGTGAAGGCTGCATATTGATGTGGTAGGCCAAATTTTATCGATGCAAGGGGAATGGGGGGAACGAGGGGTGCGAGGCCGGTCGAGGACGCGTCCGGCGATGGCGGAGAAGGGGCTGGCGGCGGAGGAACCGGTGCATGCCCGGCGTTTCGGGATGGCGCGCTCCGCCCGCTCGAGCGCGATGCTGGAAGATTATACTGAACTGATCTCCGATCTGCTGGCGGAGCATGGCGAGGCGCGCACGACCGATATTGCCCGCCATCTCGGCGTCGCGCACCCGACGGCCACCAAGACGATCGGGCGGCTGAAGCGGGAAGGGCTGGCGACTGCCCGGCCCTATCGTGGCGTATTTCTCACCGAAGCAGGGCAGGTGATGGCGGCGCGGGCGCGGGCGCGGCATCGGCTGGTGGTGGAGGTTCTGCTCGCGATCGGCGTTCCGCCCGAGGCGGCGGAGGCGGATGCAGAGGGAATAGAGCATTACGTGTCGGATGTGACGCTGGCGGCGTTCGACCGGTTTCTTCGCGGCCGGCGCGCGTGATGCCCGCTTGACGCTGGCGGCGCGGCAGCGTTGAAGGCGCAGGGCGAGCCCGTAGCTCAGTCGGTAGAGCACGAGACTTTTAATCTTGGGGTCGTGGGTTCGATTCCCACCGGGCTCACCATAAAATCAAATGGTTATATACAAATTTCATGAATTTTGCGGAATGATTCGGAAAAAATATCCACACCTTTTGCGCATCGCGGGAGAGGGCATTCGCCGCGGCCGCCGGTTTCTGACGCTATTCAGACCTGAGGTGATGTCACCCGCGGTCATCGCGCTTTAAGGCGAAGTCCGGTAGCGGTTGCCGCGCTCTTCCTGTGACGGGGCGGTCGGGACATCCGGGGGCTTGACCAGGACCGAGCGCAACCCCCTCTTCCCTGTCAGGCGGAGCCGCCCTGACCCGCTTGGCCCGATCATCCGTTCCGAGGTCCCAGACTTGCCCCTTCTGCGTCGCTCTTTCCTCACCGCCGCCGCGGCGGCCTCGTTCCCCGCCCTTGCCCCTGGCTTTGCCCGCGCGGCGCCGGCCCCCGATCCGGCGCTCGGCCCGCGCACACTCGGCGATCCCAAGGCGAAGGTGCATGTCATCGAGTATTTCTCCCTCACCTGCACGCACTGCGCCGACTTCGCGAATGAGACGATGCCGGAGGTCGAGAGCAAGCTCATCTCGCCCGGCAAGGTCTATTGGATCTTCCGCGATTTCCCGCTCGACCGGGTCGCGCTGACGGCGGCCATGGTCGCGCGGGCCCTGCCGCCGGACCGCTATGCCCCCTTCATCTTCGCCCTTTTCGCGAGCCAGGACCGCTGGGCCTTCGCCCCGGACGTCAACTCGACCGCCGAGCTTGAGAAGACGGCCGCGCTCGCCGGCATGTCCTCGGATACCTTTCAGAAAGCGATCACCAATAAGACCCTGGAGACCTTCATCCTCACCGAGGCGCGCGAAGCCCAAGAAAAATATCACGTCGACTCGACGCCGACCTTCATCATCAACGGCCAGCCGCATGCCGGTGAGATGCCCTACGCGGACTTCGCCAACCTGATCGCTGCCGCCAGCGGCTGAAGGAGAAAGTTTGCCCGCCCGCGTCACGCGCCTGCGCCTGGTCGGATTCAAAAGTTTTGCCGAGCCGGCCGTCATCGAAATTCTGCCCGGCCTGACCGGCATCGTTGGCCCCAATGGCTGCGGCAAGTCGAACGTTGTCGATGCGCTGCGCTTCGTGATGGGCGAGACGAGCGCCCGGTCGATTCGCGGTGGCGAGATGGAGGATGTGATCTTCGCCGGCACCGCCGCCCGGCCGGCGCGCAACCTTGCCGAGGTGGCATTGACCCTGGAAGCCGGCGAGGAGCCCCTGCCCACGCCCTTCCATGCCGTGTCGGAGATCGTGATCAGCCGTGGCGTTGAGCGCGGACGAGGCAGCGCCTTCCGCATCAACGGCGAGGTGGTGCGGGCACGGGATGTGCAGACCCTGCTTGCCGATCTGGCCTCCGGCGCGCGTTCCTCGGCCCTGGTGAGCCAGGGCCGGGTCACCGCGCTGATCTCGGCGCGGCCGGAGGAGCGGCGGGCCCTGCTTGAGGAAGCCGCCGGCATCACCGGGCTGCACGCGCGGCGCCATGAGGCCGAGCTCAAGCTGCAGGCCGCGGAGGCCAATCTCGCCCGGGCCGAGGAGATCAAGGCCGGGCTTGAGGAGCAGCTCGCCAACCTCAGGCGGCAGGCGCGCCAGGCGAGCCGCTATCGCAATCTCGGCGGCGCGATCCAGACCGCCGAGGGCGAGCTTCTGGCGATCGAACGGGCGCAAGCGCTTGCCGACCGTGCGGCGGCCGCGGCCGAGCTCGCCGCCGCCCGCGCAAGCCTGGCCCAGGCGACCGAAGAGGCGATGGCTGCCAGCGCGCGCGCGGCCGAGACGGCAGCGCGCCTGCCCGGTCTGCGCGATGCAGAGGCGGAGGCGCGCACCGCGCTCGAACGGACCCGGCTTTCCCGCGAGCAGATCGAGTCCGAAGTGGTGCGGGCGCGCGAGTCGCTCA
>DASZQO010000007.1:0-4260 GCA_035549615.1 Acetobacteraceae bacterium | reverse complement strand
CCGCGCCGGGATGGTCTCGCTTCATTTCGTCAATAGCTCGGGTGGCGGCATCATGGTGGCGCCCCATGGCGGCAGCGAACGACGGCTCTCAGCCAATCCGCTGGCGGCCGGCGCGCCGGGGCCAGATGGCCGGCCGATCGTGCTCGACATGGCGACCGGGGCCATTGCCGAAGGCTCGCTGATGCTCGCGATTGACCGGGGTGAGAGAATTGCACCCGGCCTCATTCTCGACGGGGCCGGGCGGCCGACAACCGATCCGGCCGATTTCTACGGAGGGCAAGCCGCGGGCAAGCCGCCTGGGGCGATCCTGCCCTTCGGCGGGCACAAAGGGTTCGGGCTTTCGCTCTTCTGCGAGATCCTGGCGGGCGCCCTGAGCGGCGGCGGCAGCGGCCATCCCGCGAATCCGACCGCGGGCCGCTTTGTCAACAACATGCTGAGCATCGTGATCGCGCCCGCCGCGCTGGAGCCGGCCTCCGGCTATCATGAAGATGTCGCCAGGCTCGCGGCATGGATCAAGAGCGCGCGGCCGAGCGAGGAAGGCAAGAATGTTCTCCTGCCCGGCGAGAAGGGCTGGCGGATTCGGGACGAAAGAAAGGTGGCGGGCATTCCCCTCAACCCGGTGACCTGCCGCAAGCTCGCGGAGACGGCGCAGCGGCTGAACGTTTCTCTGCCGGACTTTCTTGCGACATCAGAGTGTACTGCGGAGGCGCGGGCCCGGCTGTGAAGCGGGCCGAAGACTCGCTTCCGCGCGAGTGTCCTTTCCTCAGGAGTGACATCATGAACCGCCCTCTCATCGCGATCACCATGGGCGATGCGGCCGGCATCGGACCCGAGGTGATCATGAAGAGCCTTGCCCATGAGGAGATTCATGAAAGCGCGCGACCGCTGGTGATCGGCGATGCCGGGCGGCTCGCGCTCGCCGGGGAAATCGCCGGCACCGATCTTGAGGTGCGGAAAATCCCGCTGGACGAGATCGAGACGGCATTGTTCGGGCCGGGGCGTGTGAACTGCATCGATCTCGGGCTGGTCCCGGCCGACCTTCCCTGGGGCAAGCTCTCGGCCACCGCGGGAGAGGCCGCGTTCCGCTATATCGAGACGGCGGCGAAGCTTGCGATGGCCGAGCGGGCCGATGCGATCTGTACCGCGCCTATCAACAAGGAGGCTCTGCACGCGGCGGGACACCGCTATCCCGGCCACACCGAGATGCTCGCTG
Source organism: Acetobacteraceae bacterium (assembly GCA_035549615.1). Lineage (GTDB taxonomy): Bacteria > Pseudomonadota > Alphaproteobacteria > Acetobacterales > Acetobacteraceae > JAKAWQ01. The sequence continues at coordinate 3,047 of DASZQO010000007.1, read as the reverse complement.
CGCTGACGGGTGTGCCTGAGGTTTCGATGATGCTGACGGCGCCCAATCTTCGCGTCATCCACGTCACCACTCATATCGGGCTGATCGATGCGATTGCGCGGATCGAACCCGGGCTTGTCGAGCGAACGATCGCGCGCGGGCGGATGGTGCTGGAGAATGCGGGGCTCGCGCGGCAGCGGATCGGCGTATGCGGGATCAACCCGCATGCGGGAGAGCACGGGCTGTTCGGGCATGGCGAGGAGGAGGAGAAGATCGCTCCGGCGATTGCTGCCTGCCTGGAGAAGGGCTGGGATGTCGAAGGCCCCCTGCCGGCGGACACGCTGTTCTTTCGCGCCGGGCGGGGCGATTTCGACATGGTGGTGGCGATGTACCACGACCAGGGCCATGGGCCGATCAAGGTGCTCGGTATCGAAGCCGGGGTGAATATCACGGTCGGGCTGCCGGTGATTCGCACCTCGGTCGATCACGGTACCGCCTTCGATCTTGCCGGCACGGGGCAGGCCGACGAGCGCAGCATGATCGAGGCGATGCGCCAGGCGGTGGCACTGGCGGGCAAGCGGAAGGTGAAGGTGTGAGGCCGCTTGCCTCGTTACACCTTGGCTGACGGCCGGTTGAGGCCGACGGCGAGAAAACGTTCGAGCATGGCGTTGACCTGATCGGCAACCTCGATCGTGTTGAAATGGCCGGCCAGAAGGGTTTTCGCGAAAACAATCTGGGGACAGGCCTTCTTCAGCCGATCACCGATCAGTTCATTGACCATGTTCACCACCGGCACGTCCGCCGAAATATAGGCCACGGGAATCTTGCAGGCTTCCGCCGCGGACGAGACATCGTAATTCACAAGGCAGTTGAGCAGGGTCGAGTAAGCGGCGTGCTGCGGGATTTTTTCGCAGGGAGGAAGAATATATTTTTCGAAGATCGCCTTCCGCCGCGCCGGCTCGTCGAAATCACAGCCGATGTCCCAGGCACTGGCTCTCGACACTTCGCGGTAGTTCGGCCCGCCGATTCCTTCCAGAAGACGTTTCAGATCCGGATGGTCTCGCATGCCCGGAATCATCGGAAGAATCGAATCGATCATCACCAGGCCCGAGGCTAGGTCCGGATAGCGCCCGCAGAGATCAAGCGCGATGACACCCCCCATGGAATGGCCGATGACGACGGGCTTTTGCAAGCCCAACTGGCGGCATTGCCAGGCAATATCGTCTGAGAAACCAGTCATGGTGTATTCCTGCTCAGGCGCATCGCTGGCGCCGTGTCCGCGGAGATTGACAGCCACGACACGACGCGTTTGCGAAAAATGAGCGATCTGAGGCGCGAAGATTCCGTGATCGCCAGTCCAGCCATTGATCAGAAGAAGGGGAGGATTTTGTGGGACAACCGGTCCGACATCAAAATGCGCGAGCCGGACGCCGTCGCGCGCCATGAAAACCGGCTTGAGAGAAAGATCGTCAAGCATAATCCACTCCTGATTTCAGCCCCGGCATCCGAGCGTAGGTGACGCGTTGGCCAGAGTCTTCCGAATTGAGTCAGCCATCGAGGACGAGGCGCTGGTCAGTGCGGGCGAGATGGGCCATGACATACACATAAGCAGCGATGGCAAGGGTGCAGAAGAAGAGCATGTCCGCCGCCATCGAAACAGCTGAGCGCCCATCGAAAAAGGCGGCGACCAGCGCGCTCGATGAGGCGGCGCCGATCAACTGGACGAAAATCGCAACAGCGCCCGCGGAGCCCGCGATTTCAGGCAGAGGCTGCATCGATGCGTGCAAGGCATTCGGCGAGATCAGCCCGAATGACAGTGCAACGGCGATCATGACCAATACAACGATGAAAACCGACCTTTCCCCGGCGAGGGAAGTGGCCAGCAGGAAACAGGCAAACACCGTGGAGAGGGCGAGACCGATCATGATCATCTGGCCGGCTGACACACCCCAGCCACCCAGGCGCTTATTGACATATGTGCCGGCCATGACGGAGAGTGAGCTTATCCCGAAAATGATACCGTATCGGCTGGGGCTGATGCCCAGCGCGTTAATGAAGAAGAGCGAGGAGCCCGTGATATAGGCAAAGACGGCTCCCGCAGCCGCGGCGTTGCACAGGATGTTGCCAAGGCAAAGAGGGTGGCGGAGGATGCGGAGATAATCGCGGACAATGGTTGTCGCTCGCAGCCGCGCGCCAGGATCAATCCGCGCGCTTTCAGCGAAGAACCGCATGGCGAGCAGCAGAACGAACGCCGCTGCCAGAGGCAGCAGATAGATCACGCGCCAGCCGCCTAGGGCCATCATCGCCGCGCCGACTGTCGGCGCAACCATGGGGACGATGTTCACAGCGAAGACCACGTAGGACATTTTCGCGCGCGCCGCCTCCCCCTCGAAGAGATCGCGGACGATCGTCATGCCGCCGACGCCTGGCCCTGAGGCCCCTGCCCCCTGCAGGGCACGGAAAATCAGAAGCTGTGTCAACGACTGGGCAAAGACGCAGCCGATGCTCGCGATGATCATGAGCACACAGCCGAACACGATGACCGGCTTGCGGCCGAAACGATCCGAGACCGGCCCGTAGACGAGCAAGGCCGCGCCGAGGCTCAGCAGATAGACGCTCATGGCCAGCCCGATCTCCGATGACGGAGCATGGAGTGCTGCGCCCGTTGCCGCCAATGTCGGCAGAATCATATCGATGCCGAAGGTTGGCAGAGTGGACAAGAGGCCGAGCAGAAATTTGAACGCGAGGGAATTGGGCTGAATACGCATCATCAGAGGCCATTGTCACGACAAGGTTCCGGCTTCTGGCGGAGATGAATTGCAACCCGCCAGAAGCCATTCGTCTATTTTCAGGCCCTGAAACTCTTCAGAGACTGTCTGCCTCTTCGAGGCTCCTCTGCCGAATCCGGCCCTGCACGAGTGGGTTGCGGCGCGGCCCGGCCTCGGCGATCGCCTCCATCTCCTCGACGAGAGAGGATGAGGCGATGTCGGCCCTGATGGCATCGCCCAGGCGACGGGCGTTCTCGCGGAAATGCGGCTCCGTGATCAGCCGGTTGATGGCGGCGGTGA
>DASZQO010000006.1:0-3138 GCA_035549615.1 Acetobacteraceae bacterium | reverse complement strand
ACGTGGCGGCTTCCTCGCCGCGATCCGCGGCACGAATTGCGCAAGCCCACCCGGGCTGAAGCGGGCGATCAGCATGATGATCACACCATAGGCGACATAGGCCGCGCCCGTGCCCCCGCCGCCGAGCAGCGCGTTCGTCGTCTCCTCGAGCGGGACGAGAATGATCGCGCCGACGAGCGGGCCGAACAATGTCCCCGCCCCGCCGAGCGCCGCCATCACCACCATATTCACCGAGACGAGAATCCCGAACCCGCTGTCCGGATCGATAAAGCCGATCATCACCGCATAGAGCGAGCCGGCGAGCGCGGTGAAGGCGCCCGAAATGAAGAGCGCATAGAGCTTGTAGCGCCGGATCGGCACGCCAAGGCTCGCCGCCGCCCGCTCGCCCGAGCCGATCGCGCGCAGATAGAACCCCATCCGGCTTTGCTCCATCCACCAGGTGAGAACGAGCAGAATTGCGAGCACGACGAGGAAGATCGCATAGTAGGGGAGCGGGCTGCGGAACAGGAGATCGGCCGGCGAGCGCGGTGTCGCCGGTCCCATCAGCCCGATCGCCCCACCCACATAGCCCCAGTTGGTGACCAGCAGCTCGGCGAGCGCCGCGATCGCGATCGTCGCCATCGAGAAATAATGCCCGCGCAGCCGGAAGCTCGGCAGCCCGACGATCGCCGAGAGAACGAAGCTCGCCAGAATGCCGAGTGGCGCGCCGGCAATCGGCGGCAAGCCGAGCTTGGTGAAGGCCAGCAGCGCCGCGTACCCGCCGATGCCGAAATAGACCGAGTGCCCGAAAGAGACCTGGCCCGCATAGCCGCCGATCACATTCCAGGCCGAAGCCGAGATCGCGGCCAGCACCACGAGGGCCGCGATGCGCTGATAGAACGCATCCTGGGTCAGCACGGGCGCAATCGCGAGCAGGATCGCAATCGCAATCAGCGCCCGGCGCAAAGAAACTCTCATGCCCGGCCGAGCAGCCCCTGCGGCCGCAGCCAGAGCAGCACTACGAACAGCGCGAACACCGCCACATCCTTGGTCGCCGGGCCAAGCCAATAGGCGGAGAAGGATTCGATCACGCCGATCAGGAGTCCCGCGATCAGCGCCCCCGGCACGCTGCCGAACCCGCCGAGACAGACCGTGACGAAGGCGAGCAGGGTGAAGGCATTGCCGACCTCCGGGGAGACATAGAAGAAAAGCACGATCAGCCCGCCCGCCACCCCGGTCGCCGCCGCGCCCAGCCCCCAGGCCAGCGCCTGCATCCGCTCGGCGCGGATGCCGACCAGGGAAGCGGCCACCTGGTCCTCCGAAACGGCGAGCATCCGGCTGCCGAGATCGGTCCGCGTCAGCAGAAGATGCATCCCGAGTGTCAGCACGAACGCCGTTCCACCCGCGAGCAGGTGCGAGGCCGAGAGCCGGATCCCGTCGAGCTGATAGACTCCACCGACGAGATTGTCAGGCAGGGAGACGAAATTCGCCGAGAATGCCCAAAGCGCCGCATAGCGGAGGAAGAGTGCCAGCCCGAACGTTGAAAGTATCTGCGCGAGCATCGGCCCGCGCATCACATGCCGCACGAGCGCGACATAGACGAGGACGCCAAGGCCGAACAGCGCCATCGCGGCGAGCGGCACGAAGAAGATCGGCCCGATCCTGAGCAGGGTGAAGGCGAAGAACGCCACATACATCGCCAGCATGACGAAATCGCCATGAGCGAAATTGATGACATTCATCATCCCCCAGATCAGCGTGAGACCGGAGGAGAAGAGCGCATAGACCGCGCCGAGCAGAAGTCCGTCCGCCGCGAGCTGGAGCAGGATCATTCCGAAGAGGGCTCGCTCGCCGGGGGAAGCGCGTCAGGTCCAGCCCTTGAAGGGAAGTGCCAGTTTCGCGGTGGCTTCGTCGAGCGGCCAGACCGGCACGTAAGCCGTCCCTTGAAGCTGGATGATCAGCGAATAGGCGAGCGTGTTCTGGCCCGAGGAATCGAACTTCACACCCTTATACGCAGTCATGAGCTGGCTTGCCGGCAAATCGGTCGCGACGAGGGCGGCGCGGATCGCATCGGGTGCCGTCGAGCCCGCGCGATTGATCGCATCGCAGAGCACGAGGAACCCCTGCATCGCGCGCGCCGTCGTATCGTCGAGATCCCGCCCCGTCTCCTGCTTGAAAAGCGCATTAACCTTATAGGCGATGCTATCCGGCTTGCCGGGGACGAAGGCACTGCGGTTGAGCGCGCCTTGTGCGAGATTGCCCACCGTCTTCGGGAAAGCCGGGTCGGAAAAGCCCGAATCGTCCCCGATCACGATCGGCGGGCGGTAGCCGAGCGCATGGAACGTTTTCATATAAAGGATCGAATCGGAGGTATAGCTTACGAAGATGACGACATCGGGCTTGCCATTCTTCAGGGCGAGCACCTGCGGCGAGACATCCGTCCCGTTCGCATTGTACGAGATCGTCTGAGCGATCGTCTGGCCCCGCGCCTTCGCCGCTTCGGTGATCGAGCCGGCGACGGAGGTGCCGTAGTCGGTGTTCTCATGCACGATCGCGATCTTCGCCACCGCCAGGCCGGTGGTCGCGACATAGGCGAGAAAATCGAGATAGAGCTTGCCGAAATCCGGCCCGTACGGGGTCGTGCGGAAGAACCACTTGTAGCCGCGCTGGGTAAGGTTGGCGGCGACCGATTCTCCGGCAACGAAGGGAATCCCGTAACGCTCGGCGACCGCGCTCGCCGTCAGCGTGATGCTCGATTGATAAGCGCCGCAGAGCGCCACGACATGGTCCTGCGTGATGAGGCGGAGCGCATCGCTCTGGCCGACCGCGGGGCTGCCCTGGTTGTCCGCCCAGATCACCTCCACCTTGGCGCCCCCGAGCCGCGGCAGCCCTGATGTCGCGGCCAGCGGCAGGGGGGCGAGATGGGGGTGAGGCGTATTGATGATGTCGAGCACGAGGGTGATGCCCTGCTTGATCGACTGTCCGGCGGATCCGGCGTTGCCGGTCAGCGGCTCGATGCAGCCGATTCTCACCGGAGCCGCCGCTTCTGCCATCGCCGGCAGCGCCGCGAGCGCCGGAACCGCCAAGATGCCACGCCGGGTGATCGACATTCCTAGCACTTCCTCTCGTTCTTTCCCCATCTTGCCACAACCCTAATCG
>DASZQO010000005.1:0-16504 GCA_035549615.1 Acetobacteraceae bacterium | reverse complement strand
CGCCGATGCGGATATCCTTTCGTTCGATTTCATCCTCATTGTGCAAGCTGGCGCGTGAGACGAGCACGCCACCGACATTCACCGGCGTAAGCTGTGCCACCGGAGTGAGGGCCCCCGTGCGGCCAACCTGGATGAGAATATCCTCAAGCTTCGTGATTGCCTGCTCGGCCGGGAATTTCCAGGCAACGGCCCAGCGCGGGGCACGGCCGACCGAGCCCAGACGGCGCTGCAAGGCAAGATCGTCGATCTTGTACACGATACCGTCGATGTCATAGCCAAGCGTCGCGCGCTCTCCGGCCATCTTTTCCTGAAAGGCACGCGCCTCGTCCTCATCGCGCACATGTTTCGATAGAGGATTGACAGTGAAGCCCCAGCCGCGAAGCCGTCCAAGATAGCCCCAGTGCGTGTCCGCGACCTGATCGCTCGCCGCGCCCATTGCATAGGCGAAAAAGGAAAGGCGGCGCGAGGCGGTGATCGACGGATCGAGCTGGCGGAGGCTGCCGGCAGCGGCGTTGCGCGGATTGGCGAAAATTTTTTCGCCCGCTTTTTCCTGCGCTTCGTTGAGCGCAAGAAAATCGGTTTTCGTCATGTACACTTCACCGCGGATCTCGATGAACGAAGGGGCTCCGCCATGCAGGCGCTGCGGTACGGCCTTCATCGTCTTCAGATTCGCGGTCACGTCTTCTCCCTCGATGCCGTCGCCGCGCGTCGCACCGGAGACGAACCGGCCGTCCTCGTAGGTCAGGGAGATCGAGAGACCGTCGATTTTCGGCTCGGCAACCATTGGCAGGGCACGGGAGGGATCGAGGCCGAGGAAGCGCCGGGCACGGCTGACGAACTCGGAGAACTCGGCGGGCGTGAGAACATTGTCGAGTGAGATCATCGGCTCGCGATGACGAAGCTTGCGAAAGCCCCCGGCCGGAGTAGCCCCGACCCGACGGCTCGGCGAGTCGGGACGCACGAGTAACGGAAAGCGCGCCTCGATCGCGGCATTCCGCGCGCGCAGCCGGTCATACTCGGCATCCGTCATGACTGGGGAATCGGCTTCGTAGTAGGCGCGATCCGCCTCGGCAATGCGCGTCGCAAGCCGGGCAAGCTCGGCCCTGGCCTCTTTCTCGTCCAGCGCTTCGACGGCGATTTCGACGGGCTTCTTCATCCGCCAGCCCGCAAACCGCGGCGCCTGGCCGCCGGTTGGGGGCCGGCAAGCAGGCTGGCGGCCGCGGCCCGGGCCGCGTCCGTCACCGTCGCACCGGCGAGCATGCGGGCGATTTCCTCCTGGCGGAGCGAGCCGTCGAGTTCGGTGACCCGAGTGGTCGTCCGCCCACGCAACGCTTCCTTGGTGATGCGGAAATGCTGGCGGCCATGCACGGCGACCTGCGGGCTGTGCGTCACGACAAGGACTTGCACGCGCTCGGCGATACGCGCAAGCCGTTCACCGACCGCCGCGGCGGTGGCCCCACCAATGCCGGCGTCCACCTCATCGAAGACAAGGGTGCCGGGGTTACGGGCGCCCATCACGACCACCTTGAGGGCAAGCATAAGGCGCGCCAGCTCACCTCCGGAGGCAGCACGGGCCAGCGGCATCGGCTCCTGGCCGGGATTAGCCGCCAACAGAAAGGACACCGCCTCCGTCCCTTCGGGTCCCCAGTCCCTCTCGGCGAGTGCTTCTAGGCGGCAGTGGAAGCGCGCTTTTTCGAGGCGAAGCGGCGGCAGTTCCCTCGCTAGGGCCGCTTCGAGCTGCCGCGCTGCCTCCCTCCGGGCAGCGGCAAGCCGGCCCGTCGCCTCTACATAGGATTCCCGGGCAGAAGCAGCATCTCGGGCGCGAGCCTCGGCGGCGGCCGCTTCGTCCTCGATCGCCGCAAACTCGGATTTCAAGCGGGCGCAGAGCTCCGGCAGTTCAGCGACGCTCACGCCATGTTTGCGCGCAGCGGCACGAAGCGCAAAAAGACGCGTCTCTGCCCGCTCCAGCCGTTTCGGGTCGCCCGCCTCGGTCTCGGTAAGGCGCGCCAGCAGTGATGCGGCTTCATCAAGCGCTTCCTCGGCTCGTTCGAGTGCCGCCACCGGTTCGGCGAGCGGGGGAGCAAGACGGGAAAGCGCGCGAATCGCGGCGCGCACCGCGGCGGCCGGAGAAGGGCCCGAGCGCCCACGCGGAGCGAGTTCAGCGAGCGCGGCGGCGAGAGCTTCCGCCCGACGCTCCCCCTCCTGAAGCCTCTGGCGCTCGATCGCCAGGCGCTCCTCTTCGTCGGGCTCGGGGGCAAGTGCCTCGAGCTCCTGGATCACATGGGCGAGCCACTGGGCGTTTTGCTCCGTCCGCTCCCGACCCAGGGCGGCCTGTTCGGCGGCGCGGGCCGCCGTGCGCCACGCCGAGAAAGCTGTGCTCACAGCCCCGGTGAGCTGCGGGTCCACCCCGAATGCATCGAGCAGGGCGCGTTGCACAGGTGGATCGGCAAGTCCGATCTGCGCGTTCTGGGACTGGATTTCGACCAGCGCGGCGCCGACACGGCGCAAAAGCCCCACGCCCACCGGTTGATCGTTGATGAAGCCGCGCGAGCGTCCGTCGCGGGAAAGGACGCGCCGGAGCAGAATTTCGTCCTCCGCACCGATGCCCTGCTCGGCAAGCAGGGCGCGCACCGGATGGTCGGAAGGCGGGGCGAAGCAAGCAACGGCGCTCGCCTCGGCAGCATGCCGGGCGACGAGGCCGGCATCAGCGCGGGTCCCGAGCGCAAGGCCAAGCCCGTCCAGCAGGATTGATTTCCCGGCCCCGGTTTCGCCCGTGAGCACGCTGAGCCCCGGCCCAAAAGCGATATCCTGCCGATCAATCAGAACCACATCGCGGAGGGAGAGAGCGGTCAGCATCCCCGTCCGCCAGGATCAGAAGATGCCATCCCAGAGGTTGGCGAAAAATCCCCGATTGCCTGTCGGCCGTTGCGCTTCCGCCGTGACGATCCCGGCCTGGTGCAGGCGTGCATAGGCGTCACGATACCAGATGCTGCCGGGATAATTGTATCCCAGCACAGCCCCCGCATGCGCCGCTTCGGTTTTCATGCCGAGCTTGAGATAGCATTCGATCAGACGCTCCAACGCTTCGGGAACATGGTTGGTGGTCTGATATTCCTGGATCACCGTCTGATAGCGGCCGATGGCCGCGATATAATCGCTCTGGCGCTCGTAATAGCGCCCGATCGCCATCTCATGGCCAGCGAGATGGTCGCGGCAGAGATCGATCTTCAAGCGCGCATCGTTGGCATAGGCACTGCCGGGGAAACGGCTGACCACCTCTTGAAGCGCCCCGATCGCATCCCGGGTCGCCTGCTGATCACGCAGAACATCCGAGATCTGCTCGTAATAACAGAGCGCGCGAAGATAATAAGCGTAAGCAATATCGGGATTGGCCGGATGGAGCTGAATGAAACGCTCGAGCGCGTCGATCGCTCCGGTGTAGTCCTGCTGCAGATAGGCCGCGTAACCATGCATCAACTGGGCATTCGTGGCCCAGGGCGAGAAAGGGAAATCTTCCTCGACCTGATCGAAATCATTGATCGCCTGTTTGTAGTCCTCGGCGTTCATCCGGGCGACGCCACTTTGGTAGAGACTTTCGGCAGTCGGGGCCGCCGTCGGCTTCTTGACGGCGGGGCCGCCGAAGAGCCCGCACCCCCCGAGAAGGAGGGGCAGGACGAGCAGGGCAGAGGTCAGGCGAGGACGCATCCAGGGAATCCCGATCAGGCGGCGGGCTTATAGCATAGAGCGTCAGCCCGCGGCGAAACGGGAGAGGGTATAGGCAGGATCGAGGGGCGTGCCATAGCGGATCGCGGCGGCCGTCAGTCGGCCGATGATGGGACCAAGGGTATAGGCATTGGCGGCCAGAGCGTTGAAGAACCCAGGAAGGCCCGGCGCTTCCCCGAGGAGCGGGGCCGCGTCGATCTCAGGAGCCATGCCGGTCCAGGCACGCACGGCGGAAAGGCCGGCAAGCGACGGGAGGGCACGCCCGGCAACCCATAGATTGGCTTCGATATTCTTGCGCAATGGCCTCGTTGCACCCGTTGCCGCTTCGTAGTCGCCAAACCACCCGCCGCCGATGAGGAAGCTGCCATTGGCCTGCTGCTTGAGAGAGAGGTGCCGCTTGGCGAGCAGCACCAGATGGCGGGTCAGCGGTTGCGCGGGTGCTGTGACGATGACCTGCTGGACGGTTCCGCTCACGGGTACGGCGAGCCCGGCCATTGCGGCGACTCGGCGGGCATAAGGTCCGGCAGCATTCACAATGCGGCCGGCGCGAATCGGACCACGACTGGTCTCAGCGCGCCAGGTGGCGCCAGTGCGGGCAAGAGCGGTCACGTCGGCGCAAGATAGCAGCCGAGCCCCGCTTTGCTCCGCCAAACGGCGGAGGGCGAAGCTGCCGCGCAGCGGATCGCCATAGCCTTCGCCGGGGCAGAAATCGGCGCCAGCGAGCGTGGGGGAAAGAGCGGGTGCGATGGCACGAAGCTCGTCCGCGCCGATCAGGCGGCTTGCGATGCCGTGGCGATTCTCCATCGCGACTTTCGCCGCGAGCCAGCGCATTCCCCCCTCATCCTCGGCAACCATGAGCCCCCCCTCGGTCACGAGGCCGAGCGTTTCCCCTGCCTCGGCGGCGATTTCCTTCCAGAGAGCAATGCTTTGCGGACCGAGAGGGAGCGTTGCGGCGGCCGGTCCGCCATCATGGGGACCCGACTCGGAGAAATCGTAGGCGAGAAGCTGAACATGCAGACTGCCCGCATTGGCGGTGCTGGCCGCCATGGCGAAGTCCTGTCCACGTTCGGCGATAAGCACGTCCATCCCCTCGCGGGCGAGGTAGAAGGCTGTGGCGAGGCCGACAATGCCACCCCCGATGACCAGGACATCTGCGGCCAGGGGCGAGAGCAGCGGCGCGGGTGGTGGACTCGCCGGATGCAACAGAGGTGGCATTGGTTCCGGAATATGCTCGGCCTCGAACTCGGGGCCGGGAAACATTAGCGGCGCCATCGCAACTGGGCGAACCGGCGGGCGGGGAAAGGCAAAGCCGAACGGATCTGGTTGCGCCGGGCAAAGACGAGCAATGACGACAGCGCAGAAGCGTCCCTGGCAGGGCCCCATGCCTGCCCGGCAGGCCCTCTTGAGTGCAGCAGGCGATGTCGCGCCCAGGGCGATTTCAGCGCGAAGGCGCCCGGCCGAAATCTCCTCGCAGCGGCAGACGACAGTCGAATCGGGGAGAACTCCAGGGTCGAAACGGCTCGGGGCGAAAATCCGCCAAAGAGCCCGCTGAAAAGTTTCCGCGCGGGCAAGGGCAACGTGGGTCGCCCGCTGATCCACTGGCACGGGAAAACCCAGGTCGCGAGCGGCAGCAAGACCGGCAAGCCGGCCACGGAGAACAGCGATGCGCGCACCACCGAATGCCGCCCCATCGCCCACGGCGAAGACCGTCGGAAGACTCGTTCTCCCCTCTTCGTCAGTGACCGTGGCGAGGTATCCAAGCCCCTTGTCAACGAAGCGGTGCGCCGCGCCAAGGGCGCGAGCGAACGAGGTTTCCGGCTGGAAGCCGGCATTGAGCGCGACAAGGCCGACGCTGACGCGGCGCTCGCCGGCGGGTGTCTCGATGCGGACGGCAGAAGGGCGACCCTCACCCTCGATCGCTGTGATCGCGCTGGCCCAGAAGATCGGCACGCCGGCGCGCCTGAGGCTGAGCAGATGGGACAAGCCAGTACGAAGAAGAGCAGGGCCGCTGCGCGCGAGTGTCCATATTTCGCCAACCGCGGCGATGCTGGGTCGCGGTGCGGCTTCGACCACGCCGGCGAGACGAACTCCGCTTGCAAGAAGCTCCGCGGCAAGCTGGAAATTGAGCGGTCCGCTGCCGGCAATGACCACCGGCTCCGTGGGGCAAACGCGCCCCGCGCGCGCGAGAGTCTGGAGAGCGCCCGTGGTCATCACGCCCGGCAGCGTCCAACCAGGCAGCGGGACCGGGCACTCATGCGCCCCCGTGGCCAGGATCAGACGGCGAGGGCGGAAGACCGTCTCATGACCACGAACGAGAGCCGTGATCTCGTCTGGAGCAAAGGCGCCCCAGACGAGTGCCCCTGTCTCGATCCCGATCCCGGCTGCGGCCGCAGCGGCACGTAACGCGTCTCCCTCGCGGAATTGCACATCCGGCGCATCGCGGGTGTAGCCATGGCTGGCGGCGAGTGGCTTCAGATATTGGCCGCCGGGCTTCTCCCGCTCGTCGAGGAGAGTGACTGCAGCCCCCGCCTCTCTGGCCGCGATCGCCGCGGAAAGGCCCGCAGGCCCACCACCAACGACAAGCACGTCGGGAACCAGCGTTTCTGGTTCGAATCGAACGGGAAAAGGAGCGAGCGGAGCAAAGGAAGATAGCGTGTCGCTGCGCACCTCCATGCCGTCAATGGCGGCGGCGAGGCAGGCGCGCTGCCCGGCGCGGCCATCAATGGTGACAAGGCAGTCAAAGCAGGCGCCGATACCGCAGTAGAGGCCGCGCGGCGCACCCGAAGGCATGCGGCGAAACGAAAGATGGCCGGCAGCGGAAAGTGCCGCGGCAACGGTCTCCCCTTCGAGCGCCGGGATCTCCTTTCCGTCGAAATGGAGGGTGATTGCTCGTCCGATGGGCCGAATGGCGGGATGGAGAAGGCGCAAGCGGCGTCGCTACTCCCCGGCATCCAGAACAGTGCCGATTGTGGCCCCGCGCTCTCTTTCGGACGCCGCCGATTCCGGTGGTGCGCCGCTCGGAGGAACGGCAATTCGGCCGGCTTCACGCAACGTCCCGATTTCTTCCGCAGGCAGCGGCGCCGAGAGGTAATAGCCCTGCACTTCGTCGCAATCCTCATCGGCAAGATGGCGCAGTTGCTCGGCGGTCTCGACCCCCTCCGCGAGGGCCTGCGCCCCGAGGCTGTGCGCGAGGTTGATGATCGCGCGCACGATGGCGGCATCCGCGCGGCTCGTGGTCAAGGGCCTGACAAAACTCTGGTCGATCTTGAGGCGGTGCACGGGAAACATCTTCAGATAGGTCAAAGACGAATACCCTGTGCCGAAATCATCGATCGCCATCCGCACGCCGAGATCATGGAGCTGCTGCATCTCCCTGGCCATGGTTTCGACATTCGCCATGACCACGCGCTCGGTCAGCTCCAGCTCCAGATTCGCCGGATCCAGCCCGGTTTCATCGAGAACCGATAGAATGAGATCCCTGACATTCTGCTTCCGGAACTGCTCGGCCGACAAATTCACCGCGACCCGCAGAGGGGCACCATCCGTGCCCGTCCAGGCACGTGCCTGCATGCAGGCTTGGCGAAGCACCCACTCGTTGATCGGCACGATCAAGCCGGACTCTTCTGCCAGCGAGAGAAACTCGCCTGGCAGGACAAGGCCATGGCCGGGCCGCCTCCAGCGCAGCAACGACTCTACCCCGATGATGCGCTGGGTGCCGATCTCCACCTGCGGCTGATAGTAAAGTACGAACTCCTCTTTCTGAAGGGCCATGTGCAGCTCGGACTCGAGCGCCATCATGCCCGCAGCCCGACGGCGCATTTCATCGGCAAAGCAGCAATAGGCATCCCTGCCGCTGCTCTTGGCCCGGTACATGGCCAGATCAGCGTTGCGCAACAGATCGTCGGCTGTGGTCGCATCACGCGGACAGATCGTGATGCCGACGCTCGCCGTCGCCTTCAGCTCGTGCCGCTCGAAAAAGAAGGGCTGCCGCATGGCATCGATCACTCGCCGTGCCAGCGCGACCGCGTCCTCTTCGCTCGTGATGTTCGGTTGGACGATTGCGAACTCATCACCGCCAAGGCGAGCAACCACATCGCTCGCTCTAACCGATGCGCTCAGCCGCGTGGCCACGACCTTCAGGAACTGGTCCCCGACATGATGGCCAAAAGCATCATTCACGGCCTTGAAGCGATCGAGATCTATGAAGTGCAGCGCAAGCATGCCTCCCTCGGTCTCGACCCGGGCGAGCTCGGCATCCAGACGTTCGCCGAGAAGAGTCCGGTTCGGCAGGTTGATCAGCGTATCGTAATGGGCAAGATAATGCAGCCGCTCCTCAGCGCGTTTGCGATCGGTGATGTCGAGCGAGGTCGTCAGCACGCCCCCCACGCTTCCGTCAGCATTGCGCAACGGTGATTTGGTGGTGATGAAAAAGCGCCGCCTTCCGTTGTAGTCGACCAGCTCCTCCTCGAACTCCGGCGTTGCTTCCCCGATTGCCAGGACTTCCGCATCAAGCTTACGGTTGCGCTGGGCGTAAGCTTCACCGAACAGCGCGCGAAGCTCCCGTCCCGCGAGTGTTGCCGGATCCGAGCCGGCGAAACGGGCCAGGCAAACATTCGTAAAAATGAGCCGGCCCTCGGCATCTGACGCGCTGATCATGGCCGGCACCGTATCGATGACCTGGATCAATCTTTCGTGATTATCGCGCAGCATCTGCACCTTGGCCTGCTCGCTCGATTGCAGTCGGCGCTCAAGCGCCCGGGCCCAGCGGCGCAAAACCACCTGCTGACGTCGAAGCTTGAGCAGATTCTTGGCGCGTGTCAGGAATTCGACGTGGTCGACCGGGCTGAGCAGGAAATCCGTGGCCCCGGAACGCAGCGCCAGGATGCGGAAATCATAATCGTCGTGGACCGTGATGATGATGACCGGAACCTCGCCACCGTCGGGTAGCTGGCGCAGCGCCCGCGTCATTTCGGCGCCATCCATCAATGGCATCTTAAAATCGGCGATGACGAGATCGGGCATGGTTTTTTCCGCCTCGGCCAGCGCCTGCGCGGGGTCGGAGAAGGATATCACCTTGCAATGTGCGCCAATCGACTGTGCCAGACGGGAATAGATGCGTCGGTTGGTGGAAAGGTCGTCAACGATAAAGATCAGCGGCATGGGCCCTGTCACCCGATCTCGCAGCATGGCAGTCCCCGCTGCCAACGTTCAGGCGAGGGCTGCGGTGCCATAGCCAATGCTGTCATAGCTTTGCAGGGAGTAAATATCTACTGTTTGGCCCTCGGGAAGTGAAAATTTCCACACTCGGTCGGGGGCGAGCAGGTCGGGCTCGCCGCCGGCCGGTCTCGGATCGGAAAAGCGTCTTGTCGTCACAAATTCCGGGGCTTTCCTCCTCTGTGTGATCTCGCCGGGTGGTCGGAATCCCCGGCTCAGGGAAGCTGGGCGCCCTGCACATTCACATAGAGCGAGTAAATCGACGTACTCCCGGCCATGAAGAGCCGGTTTCGCTTTTTCCCGCCAAAGCAAAGATTGGCGCAGGCCTCCGGCAGATGGATTTTACCGATCAGCTCACCCTCAGGGGTATAGCAGCGCACGCCATCCTCCGCGGGATCGCCCCAGCCCATGCTGCACCAGAGATTGCCCTCGGCATCGACGCGTATCCCATCGCTCATGCCGGGCGCAAAATCCCCGGCGA
Source organism: Acetobacteraceae bacterium (assembly GCA_035549615.1). GTDB lineage: Bacteria > Pseudomonadota > Alphaproteobacteria > Acetobacterales > Acetobacteraceae > JAKAWQ01. Next base: position 7,086 of record DASZQO010000005.1, on the reverse strand, counting down.
AGACGCGGCCGTCACGAAGCTGCTTCCCGTCCACCGCAAAGCAGCGAATGTGGGAGGGTCCGCCATGAGTGATGCCGGTATCCACCACATAGAGCCGCTTTTCATCCGGAGAAAAGGCAATGCCGTTGGGGCGTACGAAATCGTCGGCGACCACCGTGAGCGCTCCTGAGCCGGGATCACAGCGATAGACATGCCCCGGAAGCTCGAAAACGTCCTTATGGCCTTCGTACTCGCCATCAATCCCGTAGCCGGGGTCAGTGAACCAGATCGCTCCGTCAGAGGCCACGACCACGTCGTTGGGCGCGTTCAGCCGCTTGCCTTGGTAACGATCTGCAATTACGGTGATTTGTCCATTATGTTCGGTCCGGGTGACACGGCGCGAATCGTGCTCGCAGGTGACAAGCCGCCCTTCACGGTCGCGCGTATTGCCGTTCGAGTAGTTCGAGGGCGCGCGGAAAACGCTCACATGCCCATCGTCCTCAAGCCAGCGCATGATCCGGTTGTTCGGAATGTCGCTCCACAAAAGATAGCCGCCATCACGAAAATAGACCGGCCCCTCGGCCCAACGAAAACCCGTCGCGATCCGTTCGATCCCGGCATTCCCCTGGCGCGGAAATCTCTTGTCCAGGACTTCGATCCGTGCATCGGGGTAGCGGGTGCCCGGTAGGTGGCCGAGCGGCAGGCCCTTCGTTTCCTCAGACATCGTTTCTCCACCTTTGTTGACTAACGGAACGTTAGGTCAGGTTCTGTCTCGTTGGTAGGCCAGGTGGGCCCATCCGCCGGTCATCGCCACTGGTCAGGCTCCGCCGCCACGTCCTTCCTTCAGCGTTTAGCCAATAGCCCAGCGCAGGCCGGAGGCGAAGCGACATGCTGCTAAAACAGGCATCGCGGTTCTTCGAGCTGGAGGCGGCGGGCGGGATCGTCATTTGCGCGGCCGGGGCCCTGGCTCTCATCCTTGCGAACTCCGCCCTCGGCCCGTTATACGCTTGGTTGCTCGATCTTCCCGTCGCCGTCCAGATCGGCCATCTCGTCATCGCCAAGCCGCTCGTCCTTTGGGTCAATGACGGGCTGATGGCCATTTTCTTCATGCAGGTCGGCCTCGAGCTCAAGCGAGAGGTGCGGCGGGGCGCATTGTCAAGGCCCGCGAACGCGGCGCTGCCGGCGATCGCAGCCATCGGCGGCATGGCCGGGCCGGCGCTGCTCTACCTCACCATCACCGCCGGCAGCCAGGGTGCCGCGCGGGGCTGGGCCATCCCCACGGCAACCGACATCGCCTTCGCCCTCGGCGTTCTCGCCCTTCTCGGCGCGCGCGTGCCGGCTTCGGTCAAGACGTTCCTTCTGGCGCTCGCGATCATTGATGATCTTGGCGCGATTATCATCATCGCAGCGTTTTATACCGCGCATCTCTCTACGGTTGCGCTGGCCATCGCAGGGATCGGGGTCGTTGCGCTCGCAATTCTGAACCTCACCGGCATCTCCCGTCTTGCCCCGTACATGCTCATCGGCCTCTGTGTCTGGGTGAGCGTCCTCAAATCGGGCATTCACGCAACCCTGGCCGGGGTCATCGTTGGACTGGCGATCCCTCTCGACGTGGCGGGCGTCTCACCGCTGCGGCGGCTCGAACATGCCCTCCATCCCTGGGTCGCGTTCGTCGTGTTGCCGGTTTTCGCCTTCGCCAATGCAGGCGTCGCCCTCACCGATATCGGCCTTAAGGACCTCTTGGACCCGATACAGATCGGTATCGGGCTCGGTTTGCTCGTTGGCAAGCAATGCGGTGTTCTCGTTACGACCTGGGCCGTTGTGCGCTTCGGCCTTGCCGCGCTGCCTGAAGGGGCGAACTGGCGACAGATGCATGGGGTGGCGCTGCTGACGGGGATCGGTTTCACGATGAGCCTCTTCATCGGCACGCTTGCCTTCCCGGCTGACGGCTACAACCCCGATGTGCGCCTGGCCGTCCTCCTCGGTTCACTGGTCTCGGGCATTGCCGGATTCCTGGTTCTGCGCGGCGTCCAGCGTTTTCGCGGCTAGCGCCCTTTGCGTTCGCCCTGGCTCGCGCAAACCGTTCTCTCTGTTTGTTTTTGCAAGCACCTTCACGTGATCGGTCGATTCCGGCCGATCGTGATCTGCTCTAGCCCCAGCGGGCTGCCGCTTTGGTGTCTTCCGCGCGCGCCTCGACCCAGGCGGTCGAGCCGTCGGCAAAGTGCTCTTTCTTCCAGAACGGCGCCTTGGTCTTGAGCCAGTCGATCAAAAAGCCCGTCGCCGCCAGCGCCGGCTCCCGGTGCGGGGCCGCAACGAGCACGAGCACGATGTGCTCGCCCGGCGTCAGCCGTCCGACACGATGGACGACTCGCACCCAGCATGGATCCCAGCGCCGCTCCGCCTCTTCGGCAATCTCCCTTACCGCCCGCTCGGTCATACCGGGATAGTGCTCAAGCGTCATGGCGGTGATCGCACGGTTCCCCATCTCCCCGCGGACGACACCAATGAAGCAGCCGATCCCGCCGGCGCCGCCGGCCTGCTCGGTAAGCCTCGCGATTTCGGCGCCCGGCTCGAAATCCGCTTCTTGCACCGCAACGTGGGCCATCAGCCCCCCGTCACCGGCGGAAAGAACGCGACCTCGTCACCGTCGCTGAGTTCGGTCTCAGGTCCCGCAAACTCCTGGTTCACCGCGGCACGGATCAACCCGGGCTTCGCAAATGCGGCCCCATGGACCGTGTCACGCGCAGCAAGCCAACGCATCAGCTCTCCGACGGTCCGCACCGAGGAAGGGAGGATCACTTCTTCTTCGGAGTGGCCGATCCGCTCCCTGAGCCACGCGAAATACAGGAGCCGCAGCATTCTATGGACGCGGCTCGGTGACCGTCTCCACCGATCCATCCGGCCGGATGATCGTGCTCGTTCCGTTGCCGTTCGGCACCATGATGCCCGCATACTCTCCGGCAGGCGATGTCAGCGTGAGGAAGTTGCCTGTTCCCCCGGACACCACCTCCACACCGCGAGAGGTGTGAATCTCCGTACCCTTCGGAAGGCTTGGCGTGTTCACTGCGTTCGGGCTGGGGGCGGGCGTTGGTTGCACGGTCGAGGGAGGCGCGGTCAACACGGGCACGGCACTGCGGGGCGGCGTTGTGATTGCCGGCGGCACCGCCGGCAGCAGCGGCACGCCTTCGGATTGCGGCAAGGTCTTGGCGATGTCCGCAAGCGAGGGAAGCGGCTGGATCGGGCCAGGCCAGACATTCCCCGTCTGAACCGCGATCGGCGTCGAGGCCGGCTGGCCACCGTTCGCCCGTTGCGCGTTCTCAGCCATCGCGACGGGTTGGTTCGGATCGCCGTTGCGGCTGAACGTGTCATTCACGAAGCCGCTGAACCCCTCGCAGCCCGACAACAGCAATAGGATGCCGACAACGGCAATACGCCGCATGTTCAAGGCTCCTTGGTTCCGCTACCGGCATGACCCGCCTGCGGCAGAGGGGAGGCCGGCACCCCCGCTCCCGACGGCATCACATGACTCAATCCGGCTGCAACATAACCCCAGCCGGTGGTCAGCGTCAGCCCCGCTGCGATCCAGAGCATGAGGCAGCCAATCGCGGTGATGTGCAGGAATCCCACGCCAAGCAGCCGCGCCGCCGGATCGCCGGCCAGCAGCAGGCAAAGCGCACCCATCTGAACCCCGGTCTTCCATTTCGCCAGCGGGGTGACCGGCAGTCCGGCGCGAATCCCTGCCAAGTATTCTCTGAGGCCGCTTACCAGAATCTCGCGCAGCATGATGACGATCGCAGGGAACAGGCTGAAGAAAAGGCCGAGCCGACTCTCCCCGGCGAGCACCATGAGCGTCGCCCCAACCAAAAGCTTGTCCGCGATCGGGTCGAGCATTCGCCCGAAATCCGAGAGCTGTTGGCGAAACCGGGCGATCTTGCCGTCGAAATAGTCTGTGATGGCGGCCGCGCTGAACACCAGACAGGCGGCAAGGTCCGCCCACGGACGGCGGAGCGTGGCAAGGATCACGACCAGTGGCACCGCCGCAATCCGGGAAAGCGTCAGGATATTGGGGAGATCCGTCAGCATGCGTCTGAGACTAGTGCGCCCCGGGGTCTCAGGAAACGTCCGAGAGGCGCGCGCCCGGGTGAAAATATGCGTATATGCGCCGCGCGGTCTCCCGGGACACCCCCGGGGCCGCCTCAAGATCGGTCAGCCCCGCGCCCTTGATCCCTCGCGTCGATCCAAAATGGTTCAGGAGCGCCCGACGCCGCGCCGGGCCGATGCCGGGGATCTCGTCAAGCTCGCTGTGCCGCAGCCCCCGCGCCCGCCCGCTCCGGTGGCTCGTAATGGCGAAACGATGCGCCTCGTCACGCAAGCGCTGGAGATAATAGAGAACAGGGCTCGTCGGCGGCAGTTGGAACGGCTCCCGCCCCGGCTGGTGCAGCCATTCCCGCCCGGCATTGCGGTCCGGCCCCTTGGCGATCGCCACGACCCTGAGCATACCGAGGCCCCGTCGCTCCAGCACTTCGGCCGCCACCTTGAGCTGGGCTGCGCCACCATCGATCAGCACAAGATCGGGCACCGGCGGCATCGCACCGGCCGCCTGCTCGGCGGCGAGGCGCCCGAATCGCCGCTCGAACACCTCGCGCAACATAGCGTAGTCATCGCCAGGCGCGATCGAGCCCCGGATCATAAACTTGCGATAAGCTGTCTTTTCAAACCCTTGCGGCCCAGCCACCACCATCACCCCATAAGGATGGGTCCCCATGATGTGGCTGTTGTCGTAAACCTCGATCCGCACCGGGGGCGCCGGAAGGGCGAAAAGACCAGCCACCTCGGCCAGCAGCTTCGCTTGTCCCGCTGCCTCGGCGAGCCTGCGCTCGAGAGCCTCGCGGGCGTTTGCCATAGCGTGCTCTATCACGGCCCGCTTCTCGCCGCGCTGCGGAGCCATGACAGCAACGCGCCGGCCGGCCTTCATCGTCAGCGCTTCGGCGATCAGCATCCGTTCAGGCGGTTCATGACTTAGCAGCACCAGGGGCGGCGGCGGTTTGTCGTCATAAAACTGGCCTATGAAGGCGCCCAACACCTCGCCCTCCGCCTCTCCTTTGGCATGGGTGGGAAAGAAGGCGCGGTTGCCGTTATTGTGGCCGCCGCGGACGAAGAAGACTTCGACCGCCGTCTGCCCTGCCGCCTGCCAGGCGGCAATCACATCGGCATCCCCCAAGCTTGTCGGGTTGACCACACCGCTTCCCTGGACATGGGCAAGGCCGCGGATGCGATCACGCAGCCGTGCAGCTTGCTCGAAGTTCAATGCAGCCGCCGCTTTCTCCATCTCGGCCGCCATCTCCGTCTGCACTGCCGCCCCACGACCGGCCATGAAGGCCTCTGCCTGGGCGACAAGCTTCGCGTACTCGGCCTGGCTGATGCGCCCGACGCAAGGCGCGGAGCAGCGGCGGATCTGGTAGAGCAGACAGGGCCGCGTACGGTTGGCGAACACGGTGTCCGCGCAGGAACGCAAAAGAAAGACGCGTTGCATGGTGGTTACTGTCTGGTTCACCGCCCACGCGGAAGCGAACGGACCCCAGTAGTTGCCCTTCCGCAGTCGGGCGCCGCGATGCTTGGTGATCTGCGGAAAATCATGGTCCTTCGTGAGCAGCAGCCATGGATAGGACTTGTCGTCACGCAGAACGATGTTGAACCAGGGTTTCAGCCGCTTGATGAGGTTGGCCTCGAGCAGCAGGGCCTCGGCCTCCGTATGGGTGGTCATGATTTCCACCCCAGCGGTCTCGGCAACCATACGGCGGAGCCGCTCTGGCAGCCGTCCGGGCTGCGTATACGCCGCAACGCGTTTTTTTAGATCGCGCGCCTTCCCGACATAAAGGACAGCACCCCGGCGATCGAGCATACGGTACACGCCGGGCACGGCAGGCATGGTCGTCAATGCCGCCGCGATCGCGTCCGCCCCCAGAACTGTTCCCGTTTCCACCATGTCTGCAATTTTCGGACCGGACCGGCCTCATCTCAAGATCCGCGGGCGGCGCTGCGGCTCTTTGCCGACCGCCCCTGCGACGCTGTGGACAAATCTGTGGGCGAACTCAGCCCGTGCCGCCGCCGAACGGCCTTCGGCACGAAGTGCATAACCCGCGCCGACTTTTGCGCAACTGCGTTAACTATTTGTTTTCTTTATATTTCTTTGTGTCAGCGGTGTGACAACTTGAAGAACAAGGGCCATTCTCTTCAATCCGGCTAAGCTTTTGGGTGCGGGGGACAAACTTCGTGGCATCCGCCGCACGATTAAAAGATCTTGTTAATCAGATCATCCCCGAGACCGAAACCAAGGCCCATTTCGACCGCGCGGCCAAACCCCGAATTGAGGAACCCGCCCAATAGTCCACCCCCCATGGGTCCGGGCCCGAACCCGCCCTGATAACCCGCCCCCATCGGCGGGCCGCCGCTCCAGGGGCCTTGCGTGGGATTCTGTGCGGGCGTCGGCATCACTGCCCCTTGGTTGGCGACGAATCCGTGCAGGGCCTGAAGGAGAAGTCCAACCTGGTTCTGCTCGGCCTGAAGGGCGAGCGCGATGGACTTGAGGTCCAGCAGCCATTCCCGCGCATCCTGATTCCCGCCCTTGGCCGCATCAGAGAGCTTTCCGGCCAGTTCCCGGATCTCCTGGATCGTCTGCTGCGCCTGGGTTTGAAGCTGTTGGTACTGTTGATCGATGGTTGCGACGTCCATGCAAATCTCCTGGGGATTCTCCTGGCCGATGTCCGGAACGCGTCCCCTGGATTTCCTCGCCGTCATTTCTCGGCTAGAGCGTGATGACCGGAGGTGGAATCACCGCAGGTCTCACTCACGCGAGAAAACAAATGAGTGGACCAGGATACGTGAGCCAAGGCGATCGCATCCCGCCCTAGGCCGAGAGAAGTGAGCTTCACAATGCTCGATGAGCGCTGGGTCTGGGTGCTTTATTTTGTCATGGTTCTGGTGCTCGTCCTTCCAGGAGCCTTTTATCTCTCCCGCAAGGTTCCCATCGGGACGAAGCTCCTATGGGGCCTGGTCTGGTTTGGCCTCTTCTTGGCCTGCATAATTCTTTACCGCTATCTTTCCCCG
>DASZQO010000004.1:0-2667 GCA_035549615.1 Acetobacteraceae bacterium | reverse complement strand
GGGGGCGTCACCTGCCTGATGCGGGGCAATATCGGAGAGATCGAGGCTGCACCTGGTGGGACCTCGTTCGTGCTGCGCTTCCTTGAAGAGGTGGTCTCCGTGGTCGAGGCCGTGGGGGAAAAGCCGAGCGCGGATTTTCTCGCGACCGCCCGGGCGATGCTGACCGCGAAAGGCTCAGAGCAAGCGAGCTCGATGTACCGGGATCTCCGGCAGGGCAATCCGATCGAGGGCGATCATATCGTCGGGGATCTGCTCGCCCGCGGCCAGAGCGCAGGGATCGCCACTCCTCTGCTCGCGGCCGCCTACACGCATCTCGCGATCTATCAGCGTCGCGTTTCCGCTTCCTGAGGCACCCCTGGACAGTGCCCTCATACGGCTCTTCTGATGGGGCCGAGCCACCGGATGGCGGGGCGAGCTTATGGCGGCACGGCGGATCGGCGGGCTTGGCGAGTGGGCCAGAGGCATTGCGGTCGCGCTTGGGCTCTTTGCCCGCGCGCTCGCGGCGAAGCGGCCCGCGCGGGCTGATCGCGCGGCGCGGCTCGCCGCGCTGCCGACCCGGGCACCGCTGGAGAAGCCGGTCACCATCCATTGGGACGCGCATCTGATCCCTTTCATCGAGGCCGAGTGCGACGAGGATCTGGCGGTGGCGCTCGGCATCGTGCATGCGCATCTGAGGCTCGCGCAGATGGAGATGCTGCGGCTTTTTTCGCAAGGGCGTGTGGCGGAGGTGATCGGGCCGCTCGGCGTCGCGCTCGATCACGCGCTCCGGCTCATCGATTTTCCCCGCGCCGTGCCCGCGATCATCGACGGCCTCGAAGCGGAGACGCGGCGCTGGGCCGAAGGCTTTATCGCCGGGGTCAATACGGTCATCACGACAGGACCGCTGCCGGCGGAATATGCGCTGCTTGGCTTCAAGCCGGAACCCTGGACGCTCGCCGATCTATTCGCTGCAGCGCGGCTGGCGGCGGCGGATGTGAACTGGCTGATCTATGGCCGGCTTCTCGCGACCCGGGCCTCGCTTGCAGGGGAGGCTTGGCGCGCACTCTGGCCGACCCTTGTCGCGGCTGCCCCGCCCGCCGAGGCGGAGTGGGTGGCCGAGGCAGCGATGACGGGGTTCGCGCGCCAGGGCAGCAATGCGGCGGTGGTGGGGGGCGCGCGCAGCCAGAGCGGAGCGGGGCTGCTCGCGGCGGATCCCCATCTTTCTGTTGCTCTGCCGAATGTCTGGCTGATCGCGGCCTTCCGCTCTCCAGGCTATCATGCCGCCGGGCTGATGCCGGCCGGATTCCCGATCATCGGGATCGGGCGCAATGAGAGCATCGCCTGGGCGGGCACCAACCTGCACGCGGCGAGCAGCGATCTGTTCGATGCCTCCGACCTGCCGATCCATGAGCGGCAGGAGGTGATTCGTATCCGCGGCGGGGGTGAACGGCGCGTGGCGCTGCGGGAATCGCCGCTTGGGCCGATCGTCAGCGACGGGATGATGCTGCCCAATCCAAAGCCGATCGCGCTCGCCTGGATCGGCCATCGACCGAGCGACGAGATGGGGGCGATGCTCGCGGTGATGCGGGCAGACGGGCCGGAAGCTTTCCGCGCGGCACTCTCCCGCTTCGCGGTGCCCGGCCTCAATATGCTGCACGCGGGGCGGGATGGGCGGATCGGGCATGTCTTCGCCACCCGCCTGCCGCTGCGGCCCCCCGAGATGCCGGCGGACCTCGTGCTTGCACCTAGGGCGGCAGAAGCATGGAAAGGAACGGTGGGCGCGGCGGAGCTGCCGCACCGCACCGATCCGCCCGAGGGGTTTCTCGTCTCGGCGAACGATGCGCCGGCAAAAACCGATGTGCTGGTCGGGCTGTTCTTCTCGGCCAATGACCGCGCGCGGCGCATGCGCCGCCTGCTTGGCAGGAACGGACGGATCGGGCTCACGGATCTTGCGGCGCTTCAGAACGACGTGGTGGCGGAGGGGGCGCCGCAGGTGCGGGATCTCCTCCTCGCCCGGATCGCGCCGCGCCATCGGCACCTTGCGGCGGTGCGGGCATTGGCCGCGTGGCAGGGGGACTATGAGAAGGACTCCAAGGGCGCGCTCGTTTTCGAGGTGATGCTTGCGTCCATTGGCGCTGCGCTCGAAAAGCGCGGGCGGCTCAAGGGGGCCGGCGCGGTCTGGCAGGCGCGGGCGCTGCTCGCCGCCGAGATTGCGGCGACACCGCAGGCGCGCCTCGAGCCGCTGCTCGCCGCGAGCTTGCGGAAAGCGGGGCGCGCGCTCCTTCGCCATCGGAATTGGGGCGGCGCGCATCGGATGCGGCTCGCCCACCAGCTGGCCCGTGTGCCGGTGCTTGGACGGCGATTTCTCTATGAGGAATGGGCAGCACCCGGCGGCAAGGAGACGCTCAACAAGACCGCGCATCCGCCCGTCCGTGGGCGGCATGCGGTGAGCTACGGTGCCTCGGCGCGCTTTCTCACCGATCTTGCCGAGGCCGATGCCAACCAGGTGGTGCTGCTCGGCGGGCAGGATGGGTGGCTTGGGAGCGCGCATTTCCTGGACCAGGTGCCGCTCTGGCGCGACGGGCGCATGCTTGCGCTGCCGCTCCGCCCGGAGGTGGCGCGCCTCTGGCCGCATCACACGGTGCTGAAACCGGGATAGTCCCGTGCTGGATGCGACGCCGCTTCTTC
>DASZQO010000003.1:0-4852 GCA_035549615.1 Acetobacteraceae bacterium | reverse complement strand
CGGATGGACCGTTCCTGGAATGAGGAAGAGCGCGCGCACCAGCTTGTCCGCCGTGGGCGGTACGTGGAATTCAACCTGCTCTATGATCGCGGCACGGCCTTCGGGCTGAAGACCGGCGGCAATCCGGACGCGATATTGATGAGCATGCCACCCGAGGTCCGCTGGCCTTAGCTGGAAGTTAAGAACCTTCCACCAAGCCCAGTGCCGTCAACGAAAAATCCGGTAAGCGAGGAATAGAAGTTGTTCTTTCTTGAAAGAAAGAACTTTTTTCCTTTCGTTCGGAGTGTCCGCCCGGCGCCGAGAACGGGATGCGTTCGCTCCCGCTTCCGCCATTTCTTTCCCGCATGATTCGGACCCACGGGTGTTCTGCCTCCGGTCATCACGCTCTGGGCCGGCCCTATTGCGCGAGCGCCTGGTTGCGGACGAGGCGGGCATAGAGCCCTTCATCGGCGAGAAGCTGGGCATGGCTGCCCTGCTCGACATCGCGCCCATCGGCCATCGCGACGACGAGGTCGGCATCCCGCACGGTCGAGAGCCGATGCGCGATCACGATCGTCGTGCGGCCGCGCCGCAGCCGCGCCAGCGCCACCTGCACCGCTGCCTCGCTCTCGGTATCGAGCGCGCTGGTTGCCTCGTCGAGCAGCAGGATGCGCGGGTTGCGCAGAAGCGCGCGGGCCAGAGCGACGCGCTGGCGCTGCCCGCCCGAGAGGCGCTGCCCGCCGGGGCCGACGCGGGTGAGATAGCCCTCAGGCAGGGCGGCGATGAAATCGGCGGCCGCGGCGGCTTGCGCCGCCGCCTCGACCGCTTCGTCCGGCGCGTCCGGCCGGCCCATCCGGATATTGGCCGCGATGGTATCGTCGAAGAGCACCGGGTCCTGCCCGACATAGGCGATGGCGTCACGCAGGCTGGCGAGGGTGAGATGGCGGACATCAACGCCGTCGATCACGATTCTTCCGCCGGTCGCGTCATGCAGGCGCGGGATGAGGGCGAGCGCGGTCGATTTGCCGGCCCCGGACGGTCCGACAAGAGCGAGGGTGAGACCGGGCGCCGCCTCGAAATTGAGATCGACCAGGCCGGCGCGCCCGTCCGGATAGACGAAGCGTGCATGCTCGAACCGCACGCGGCCGGAGCCGGGCGGCAGCGGGATCGCGTCGGGCGCATCGACGATCGTCGGCCGCTCATCAATGACTGCGAAGATCCGTGAGAGGCCCGCAAGGCCTTCCTGCAAGGCGGCATTGAGTGAGCCCAGGGCGCGCAGCGGCCGCGAGGCGATCAGAAGCGCGGCGACGAAGCCCGTGAAATTGCCGATTGTGTGGCCGCCGAGGGCGGCGCGCCAGCCGGCGAAGCCGATGACGAGGGCGACGGCCGTGCCGCCCAGCACCTCCAGCACCGGGTCGACGCGCGCGCGGTTGCGGGCCATGCGGTAGAGCGCCCGGTAGAGATGGTCGAAGGCCGTGGCGGCGCGCGCGCGCTCCATCTCCTCCAGCCGATAGGCCCGCACGATGCGTGCCTGGCCAAAGCTTTCATTGAGGATGGCCGCGGCCTCGCCCGTCCGTTCCTGCATGCCGCTCGAGGCGCGGCGGATCCGGGCGCCGAGGCGCAGGATGGGCAGGCCCGCGAGCGGATAGAGGGCGGCGGCGATCAGCGTCAGCAGCCAGTCGAGCCAGAGCATCGAGGCGATCAGCCCGACCACGGTGAAAATATCCGCAAGCCCGTTGAGGGCGCGCGAGAGCGCCTCGCGGATCACGGTGGCATCGGTGGTGAAGCGGGCGGCGAGCTGCGCCGGCGCTTCCCGCTCGACCCGGGCGAGATCCGCATAGACGAGATGATCAAACATCCGCCCCTGGAGCGAGCGGACCACCCGCAGCACCAGCTTCTGGACCAGGACGCTCTGCCCATATTGGGCGCCCGCCTTGAGCGCCGAGACGATCACCACGATGACCGGCACCTGGTAGAGGATGCGCGGGTCCTTGTCGGCGAACATCGTGAAGGCGTGGTCGATGATCACCGGATAGAGGGCCGTGGTTCCGGCCATCAGCAGGGTGAGGATCAGGACCGGCGCGAAGAGCGCCCGCTGAGAGAGGATGTGCTCGCGCCACAGCCGGGCGACGAGGGCGCGGGTTGAATCCGGGGGAGGCTTGAGCATCAGCGCGCTTTATCAGGCGGAGAGGCGCGTTAGAAGCTCGGCGCGGCAGGCCTCGGCGTCGGCGATGCATCCTCCCGCCAGCCACCAGCCGCGCACGGCGGCGAGCGCCGCGCCGACCGCCGGCCCCGGGCGCATCCCGAGCGCCAGCGCATCGCGGCCGGCCAGGGGGAAGATCGGGCGGGGCCGGGTCGCGAGCCGGGCGCGGAGCCGCCCGCCCGCCTCCCCGCCGATGCCCGCAAGCAGGCTGCGCGCGATGAGGAGGTCGGCCGGCTCGTCGGCAAGCAGGCGGCGCAGCGTGGCCGGATCGGCGTCGGGCGTGGGAACGGGGCCACTCCCCAGCCTGGCAAGATGCTCGGCCTCCGCCGAGGAGAGGCGCAGCCGCCCGGCAAGCGGCGCCGGATCGCGGCTGATCAGGGCGGCGAGGCGGAGCAGCGGATCGGGCGGCGCGCCGAGCGCTGCCAGCCGATTGAGCGGCGCGAGATCGCGCACTTCGGGCAGGATCGCGCCAAGCACGCCGAGCTTTCGCATGAGGGCGAGCGCGGGCCGGGGGTCGGGCGCGGCGAGCAGGCGCTTGAGCTCGCTCCACACCCGCTCAGCGGAAAGCCGGCCGAGATCCTGCGCAGCGCTGGCGAGCGCGGCGAGCGTTCCCTCATCCGGCAGGGTTCGCGCATAGATTGCGAAGAAACGAAAGAAGCGGAGCGCGCGCAGCCGGTCTTCCGCAAGGCGCAGCGCGGGCGGCCCCACGAACCGGATCCGCCCGGCAATCAGGTCCGCGATGCCGCCGAAATAGTCATGGACCCAGCCCTCGCGGGCAAGGGAAAGGGCATTGAGGGTGAAGTCCCGCCGGGAGGCATCGGCCTGCCAGCTTGTCGTGAAGGCGACCGTGGCATGGCGGCCATCGGTCTCCACGTCGGAGCGGAGGGTCGTGATTTCGAAGCTGCGGCCATGGACGAGCGCCGTGACGGTGCCGTGCGCGAGCCCGGTCGGCAGTGCGCGCAGGCCCGCCCGCTCCAGCGCCGCCGTCACCGCTTCGGGCGGGCTGGGGGTGGCGAGGTCGATATCGGCAACCGGCCGGGCGAGCAGCGTGTCGCGGACGACGCCGCCGATCAGACGCGCATCCGGCAGCACGGCAAGGACGGCGGCGAGGGCGGGCTCGGCGAGGAAGCGCGGTTTGGCGATCCTGAGCGCCGGCATCGGGTCGGGGGGCAGGGGCAGCCTCCTGGGAATGGCGGGCGCGGAGCGTGCCGTGAGCCGGGCCGGCTGCGTCGCCGTGCTGCCTCACTACCACAGTGCGCTGCCGGCCGCGCCCACCCGGCCGCGTCCCGGATGGACAGACGCCCCTTCCTGACCACATGAATCAGCCGGATTTCCGTCCGTGGGGCGTGACGAGGTCGCAATGGTCGATCGAGAAACATTCCGGGAGGCAATGGCCCGGCTCGGGGCCGCAGTGAACGTGATCACCACCGCGGGGCCAGGCGGGCGTGGGGGCTGCACCGCCTCGGCCGTTTGCAGCGTGACGGACGATCCGCCAACGCTGCTCGTCTGCCTCAACCGCGCGCGGGAGATGCACGGGCTCGTCAAGGCGAACGGGGTGCTCTGCGTCAATACGCTGACGGCCGCCCAGGAGGGGATTTCGACCACTTTCACCGGGTTTACGGGTCTCAAGGTGAGTGAGCGGTTCGCAGACGGACGGTGGCAGACGCTCAAGACCGGGGCCCCGGTGCTCGAAGGGGCGGTGGTGAGCTTTGATTGTGTCGTCTCGCAGGTGACGGAGGTCGGCACACACGGCGTCTTCTTCTGCGAGGTTGCGGCGATCGCGCTCGGCTCGATGCATGAGGAGGCGCTGATCTATTTCCGCCGCCGCTATCACCGCACGATCACGACGATCCGGGTGAGCGAGGCTTGAGGCCGGTTGCCTTCACAGGCCGAAATCTGCTTGCTAAGAGGCCGGCGATAGCCCGCCTGGGCGGGGGCGCATAGCTCAGTTGGTAGAGCAGCTGACTCTTAATCAGCGGGTCCAAGGTTCGAGTCCTTGTGCGCCCACCAATGAAATCAAAGGCTTAGAAGGAAGATTGTAAAATTCCCGGAATGAAAATTTCATCGTCCCCGCAGTTTCCCCGCAAACCGAACCGCCCATGACTGAACTCGCGATTGCCCGGCTCCTGATTGCCCAGCACGAGGGGCAGGCCATCGAGCGCTCCCTCGATCGGCTCCGCGAGCGGGTCGCCGTCGGGGACATGGAGGGCTGCGCCCAGTGGGCGCGGGTCCTGGCGGCGCTTAATCGGCTCCAGGGCGAGGCCGAGCACGGGATGCCGCGCTAAGAGCGCCTGGAGCTCCTGGAAGCCGCTATCAAAGCCGACTGCAATCCAGGCGCATGGTCGCGCACTGTTTACCGGGAGGTCCCTGAGGCGCCGCTAATCTGAGACGAGGCCGGGAGGGGGAAGGGAACAGTCATGAGCGCCGCTGAAGAGGCCGGGGAATGGATTCAGAGGCTCGCCGGAGTGCTCAGAGCGCGTCAGGAGCTTAAGCCAACGCCCGAGGATCAGATGAAACAGGTTTACGGAATGCCAGTGCGGAAACATTTGAAGCCCCCTGTCGCGGTGACCCCTGCAAAGCTCGCAAGCAAGCTCTCGGATAAGGATCGTGACGAATTGGTCCGGCTGCTCGGCATCATGCTCGACCTTGAGGGCGGATGACGGCTTACCA
>DASZQO010000002.1:0-9995 GCA_035549615.1 Acetobacteraceae bacterium | reverse complement strand
GGTCGCCTCGCCGTCTGAAGCCGCCCGGTGCAGCCGGAGCAGCTCGGCGAAGCGGAAACCCTGCGGCGTCTGGGCGCGGAACAGCCCCTCGCGCGGCACGGTGGCGGCGATTGCGCCCGCGCCATCGCTCCGCTTCAAGGTATCGGCCACGGCCACGGCCGGGATCGCCCCTTCGGTGCGGGCAAGGGCGGCGCGCAGGGCCGTCACGGTCCCGGGTGGGATGAAGGGGCGGGCGGCATCATGCACCAGCACGAAGGTGGGTTGGTGCGGGGCCAGTGCCTCGAGCCCGGCGCGCACGCTCGCCTGGCGGGTGGCGCCGCCGGGCACGGGTGGAAGATGCGGCAGGCCCCTGAGCGCCGCCGCGATCGGCTCCGCCGGCCCAACCGGCTGGAGCAGCGGAATCTCCGGCACAAGCGCCTCCGCGGCCCAGCGGATCACCGGCCGGCCGAGCAGTGTGAGAAACTGCTTTGGCGTCGCCGCGCCGAACCGGCTTCCGGTTCCGGCGGCGACCAGCAGGGCAGCGATCGAGGGGCTGGGCATCAGGTCGGGCTTTGCCGTGCCCTCCGCAGGGAAGTCAACTGGGTGTGAGCCGGAAGCGTGAGCGGGCCGCAGCCTTGAAAATCTGCGGAATCCGGTCGCGGAGGCCAGGCAAAATTCGCGGAAAAATCAAGAAAATGCTATTGTGCTTTGCAGCATGAGAAATGGCGAATCGATTGGGAGACAAAACGGAAAGCAAAGAGATCAAGGAGATATCAAATTGTGCCTAATTGCATAGCAGATGTCGTTCGCCTACTTTGCCCAAATGACAGGCAGCAGTGAGGTCATGAAACCCGCTCCGATCCGTCTTGAAGGATCGGGTCAGGCGATCGTGATCGATCCGCCGGTCATTCTTGCCCCGATGTCGGGCGTGAGCGATCTGCCTTTCCGCCGCCTCGCCCATGAGGAGGGGGCAGGGCTGGTGATTTCGGAGATGATCGCCTCCTGGGCCATGCTGCGAGAGAACCGCCGCACCCTCGGGATGGCGGAGATCGCTGCTGGCGGGCCGAACGCGATCCAGCTCGCCGGCTGCGAGCCGGAAGCGATGGCTGAGGCGGCGCGCATTTGCGCCGGTCTCGGCGCCGATCTCATCGACATCAATTTCGGCTGCCCGGTGAAGAAGGTCGCTCTCGGCCAGCAGGCCGGTTCGGCGCTGATGCGCGATGAGGCCCATGCCGCGCGGATCCTCGAAGCGACCGTGCGGGCGGTCGATCGCCCGGTCACGCTCAAGATGCGCACCGGCTGGGACCAGGCGAGCCGCAATGCCCCCCGGCTCGCCCGGATCGCTGAGGAATGCGGCATCCGCATGGTGAGCGTGCATGGCCGCACCCGCCAGCAATTCTATGAAGGCAGCGCTGACTGGGACTTCATCCGCGCGGTCAAGGAGTCCGTCCGCGTCCCGGTGATCGTCAACGGCGATATTCTCTCCGAGACGGATGCCGCCGAGGCACTCCGCCGCTCCGGCGCGGACGGCGTGATGATCGGCCGCGGCACCTATGGCCGCCCCTGGTTCCTCGGCCAGACGGCGGAGTTTCTCCGCACCGGAAAGCACCGCCCAGCGCCACCGCTTGCCCGCCAGCTCGCGCTGGTGATCGCCCATTTTCGCGCCATGCTTGCTCACTACGGGACGCTCGCCGGGGTGAGAATGGCCCGCAAGCATCTCGGCTGGTATGTCCGCGGCCTGCCCGGCGCTGCTTCCTTTCGCGCCCTCGTCAACCGCATCGAGGATGCGGCGGAGGTCGAACGCCAGGTCAATGGCTATTTCGCGCCGCTGATCGCGGGCGGCCTCATAGGCCCGGAACCGGAAGCGGAGCGGGCCGCGTGAGACGGGCGATGCTTCGCACGGTGCTGAGGCGGCGTGAGAAGCCGGCGCTGGTTGATCCCGCCCTGGTGCTCGGCGCGCTCCCGGTCGCCATCGTCGCCCTCGATGCCGCCGACCGCTTCCTTTTCGCCAATGCCGCCGCCGAGCAGTTCTTTCTCGCCTCCGCCGCCCAGCTCTCCGAGTTGACCCTCGCGGATTTCGTGGGTCCGGACGATGCGCTCTTCCGCCTGCTCGAACAGGTCCGCACCGAAGGGGTGTCGATCGCCGGCCACGACCTGATCCTCGAAAGCCCGCGCCTCTCGCGCCGCAGCGTCGGCGTGCATCTGGCCCCTCTGCCGGAGGTCAAAGGTGCGGTGGTACTAAAATTGCAAGATGGCCCGGTGGCGCGCGCCTTCGACCAGGGAATGGGCTTTTCCCCCGCGGCGCGCGGAGTGGCGGGCATGGCGGCGGTACTGGCGCATGAAGTGAAGAATCCGCTCTCCGGAATCCGGGGTGCGGCACAGCTCCTGGAAGCGACGCTCGAGCCAGCGGACCGCGAGCTCGCGGTGCTGATCCGCGATGAGGCGGACCGCATCCGCGCCCTCGTCGAGCAGATGGAGGCGTTCGGTGAGCAGCCGCCCGAGCAGCGCGGCGCGGTCAATATCCACCGCGTGCTCGAACATGTGCGGCGGCTGGCGATGAGCGGCTTCGCCCGGAATATCCGCTTCGTCGAGGCCTATGATCCGTCTCTGCCGCCGGTTCTTGGCAGCCGTGATCAGCTCGTCCAGGTCATCCTCAACCTGGTCAAGAACGCCGCCGAAGCGATCAATGAGAGCGGCGCCGGCAGCGGCGAGATCGCGCTCTCCACCGGTTTTCAGGCGGGTGTCTATCGGGCTGCGCCAGGGGGAGGGGGCGGTTCGGGGCCCGAAGAGCGCCGGCATATCCCGCTCGTGGTTGTGGTGCGCGACAATGGCCCGGGAATCGCCGAGGGGCTGAAGCCCCACCTCTTCGAACCCTTCGTCTCGGGGCGGCGCGCGGGCACCGGGCTTGGTCTCGCGCTCGCCGCGAAGATCGTCGATGAGCATGGCGGGCTGATCGATGTCGAGAGCCGGCCGGGCCGGACCGAATTCCGCCTCCGTCTGCCGATGGCGACCGGAGGCGAGGCCGCTGGGGGAGAGACCCAGTGAACGTGGTCGAGACCACCCGCGTCAGTCAGGCGACCGTGCTGGTCGCCGATGATGACCGCTCGATCCGCACCGTGCTCGCCGAGGCGCTCGGCCGGTCCGGCTACGATGTACGCTGCACGTCCAATGCCGCCACGCTCTGGCGCTGGGTCGAGGAAGGGCAGGGGGACCTCGTCATTACCGACGTGGTGATGCCCGATGAGAATGGGCTTGACCTTATTCCGCGCATCCGCCGGCTCCGTCCGGAGCTGCGGGTGGTGGTGATGAGCGCGCAATCCACCTTCCTCACAGCGGTCAAGGCGACGCAGAGCGGCGCCTTCGAGTATCTGCCCAAGCCTTTCGACCTTGGCGAGCTGCTCTCCGTGGTGCGCCGGGCGCTCGCGGCTCCCACCCTGCCGCCAGAGCAGGAAGGCGGCGGGGAGCGGCTCCCGCTGATCGGCCGCAGCCCGGCGATGCAGGAGATCTATCGCAACATCGCCCGCCTCACGACCGCCGACCTCACGGTGATGATCAGCGGCGAGTCCGGCACCGGCAAGGAGCTGGTGGCCCGCGCCCTGCACGACTATGGCCGCCGACGCGGCGGACCTTTCGTTGCCATCAATATGGCGGCGATCCCGCGCGAGCTGGTCGAGGCCGAGCTTTTCGGCCATGAGCGCGGCGCCTTCACCGGGGCGATCGGCCGCAGCCCGGGCCGTTTTCAGCAGGCGGACGGCGGCACCCTGTTCCTTGACGAGATTGGCGACATGCCGCCGGAGGCACAGACCCGTCTCCTGCGCGTGCTCCAGGAGGGGGAGTTCACTTCTGTCGGCGGACGCCAGCCGATCAAGGTGAATGTGCGTATCATCGCCGCCACCCATCGCGATCTCAACGAGCTGATCCGCCGCGGCCTCTTCCGCGACGATCTCTATTACCGGCTGAACGTGGTGCCGCTCAGGCTGCCGCCGCTGCGGGAACGAACCGAGGACATCGGACCGCTCGCCCGCCATTTCCTTGAGCGCGCGCGCGCCGAGGGGCTTGCTGCCAAGGTGCTGGAGGCGGCCGCCGTGGAGCGATTGCAGCAGCACCGCTGGCCCGGCAATGTGCGCGAGCTTGAGAACCTGATGCGCCGCCTCGCGGTGCTCAACCCGGGCGAGACGATTACCGCCGAGGCGATCGATGCCGAGCTGCGCACCGCCCAGGCCGGTGATCCGCCGCAAGTGCGGACGGCCGATGAGGAGCCGCTCACCCGAATGCTGGAGCGGCATTTCCAGGATCTTCTCGCCGACCCGCAGGCCTCCCGTACCGGCACCATCTATGACCGGGTGCTTGCGGATTTCGAACGCCCGCTGATCCGCGCCGTGCTTGCCGCGACCCGCGGCAACCAGATCAAGGCGGCGGCAATGCTCGGCCTCAACCGCAACACGCTTCGCAAGAAGATTCGCGATCTCGAAATTCCCGTGCTGCGAGGCGTGGGCTGAGGGCGTAATAGAATTGGCTGATGAATACCGTCTTCAGCCGCTCGATCCTTCGCCCGCCCGAGCGCCCTCGGGACGAGCCTGAAGACCGGCCTCTGGAGAGGCAAGGCTCGCCCGAAGGCGGGCGTCACGCCTCCTGGCTCGCCCGCGCGCTTGATGTCGTGCTGGGCCGGGTGGTTACGCTGGTCTTCGCGGTTGGTGCTCTCGCCCTTGGCATCGCGACCTTCACCGTGCTCGCCGGCGGGGTGAAGTTCGGCGTCTCGCCCGACTGGGTGGTGAGCATGGTGCTCGCCAATCTGATCGTCCTCCTTCTGCTCGGCCTGCTGCTGGCCGTGCGGCTGACGCGGGTCTGGGTGGAGCGCCGGCGCGGCTCGGCGGGCTCGCGGCTGCATGTCCGGCTGGTGCTGCTCTTCAGCGTCGTCGCCGCGGTGCCGGCGATCCTGGTCGCGGTGTTCGCCACCGCCTTCTTCCATTACGGTATCCAGGCCTGGTTCAACGACCGCGTGCGGACCGCGCTCGACCAGAGCCTGGAGGTCTCGCGCGGCTATCTCGACGAGCATCGCAACGCCATCCGCGCCGACGCCCTGGCCATGGCCAATGACCTGACCCGCGCGGGAGAGGTTTTCGCCAATGCGCCGCAGCAATTCGGCCAGGTGCTGGCGACCCAGACAGCGCTCCGCGGACTGACCGAGGCGGTGATCTTTGAGCCGGTGACCGGCCAGGTGATCGCCTCCTCCGGCGTGATGGCGGGTTTCGGCATGCCGCTGCCGCCCTCCTGGGCGGTGGATGTCGCGCGCGCGGGCAGTGTCGCTGTGCTCGATACCGGCAACGGCACCTCGGTTGAGGCGGTGGTGCGGCTCGATTCGATTCCCACCCTGATGCTGATGATCAGCCGCCCGGTCGATCCGACCATTCTCCAGCATATGGCCGAGGTCGAGCAGGCGGTCGCCGAATATCAGCAGCTCGATCAGAATCGTTACGGCCTGCAGATCACCTTCGCGCTGATCTTTGCGGTGGTCGCCATGCTCGTGCTTTCGGCGGCGGTGCTGATCGGGCTCGTGATGGCGAACCAGATCGCCCGCCCGGTGGGCAGGCTGATCACCGCGGCCGAGCGCGTGCGCGCCGGCGATCTCGGCGTGCGCGTGCCGGAAGCCCCGACTGGGGATGACATCGCCGGACTCTCGCGCGCCTTCAACCGGATGACCGGCCAGCTCGCCGCCCAGCGCACCGAGCTGATGGATGCCTACAGCCAGATCGATGAGCGAAGGCGCTTCACGGAAAGCGTGCTCTCCGGCGTCTCGGCCGGGGTCATCGGTCTTGATGCGGAAGGGCGGATCGAGCTTCCCAATCGCACGGCTGCCGATCTTCTCGGAATCGATGTGATGGCCGGGGTCGGCGAAGAGCTTGGCGTTCTGGTTCCCGCCTTCGCGCCACTCCTGGCGGCGGCGCGTGCCGCTCCGGAGCGGCCGCTCACCGAGGAGATCGAGATCGGGCCACCCTCCCGGCGCCGGCGCCTGCTCGTGCGGATCGCCGCCGAGCTCAAGGCCGGGCGGCCAGACGGCTTCGTCGTCACTTTCGACGACATCACCGAGCTCAAGGCCGCCGAGCGCCAGGCCGCCTGGTCGGATGTCGCGCGCCGCATCGCCCACGAGATCAAGAACCCGCTGACGCCCATCCAGCTCGCAGCGGAGCGGCTCAAGCGCCGCTTCCTCAAAGAGATTGAATCCGATCCCGAGACCTTTGCCCAGTGCGCCAACACGATCATCCGCCATGTTGGCGATATCGGCCGCATGGTGGATGAGTTTTCCGCCTTCGCGCGTATGCCGCAGCCCGTGATTCGAAAAGAGGATGTGGGAAGGCTGGCGCGCGAGGCCCTGGTGTTGCAGAAGAATGCCCATCCGGAGATCGCCTGGTCGACGGCGATCCCCGAACGGGGACCCTTCGCGCCTTGCGACCGGCGGCTCGTCGGCCAGGCGCTGACCAACCTTCTGCAGAACGCCGCCGACGCGGTCGCGATGCGCGCCGGCGCGGGGCATATCGGTGTTGCGGTGACGACGGAGCGGAACGATGTGCGGATCGCGGTGACGGACGATGGGATCGGGCTGCCCGAGGAGGACCGGGCTCGCCTCACCGAGCCTTATGTCACCCTCAAGCCCAAGGGCACCGGGCTTGGCCTTGCAATCGTCAAGAAGATCATGGAGGAGCATGGCGGCGGACTCGATCTCGAGGACCGCGCCGACGGTCCTGGTGCCGTTGCCATGCTTTCACTTCCGCTCAAGGCCCGCGCTGAATGATTGTACTGAAGGGTTGGACCGAATGACCGTGCCAGTGGCGGCGCGCGTTGCCCGGCCGCGTATTTTTCCGGCGAATCGGTCATCGCGGGTGCTAGATCACTGGTCCCGGTGGCGGAATTGCGCCGCCGCCCGGGATTGCCATGGGATTGATCGCCAGAAAACAGTGAGGGCGTGACCATCGAACTTCATCACGCTCTTGCCGCAAGCGGGTCGAGATGCTGCGATGCCGCATGAGATCCTTATCGTCGATGACGAGCCGGATATCCGGCTGCTGATCGACGGCATCCTGCGCGACGAAGGCTACGAGACGCGCCAGGCGCACGACAGTGACTCGGCGGTGGCAGCTTTCCGGCAGCGCCGCCCGTCGCTCGTCATCCTCGATGTCTGGTTGCAAGGCTCGAAGCGCGACGGGCTCGAGATCCTCGAGATCTTCCGCTCGGAGGAGCCGCAGGTGCCGGTCGTGATGATTTCCGGGCACGGCACGATCGAGATGGCGGTTGCCGCGATCCAGCAGGGTGCCTACGATTTTATCGAGAAGCCCTTCACCTCGAGCCGCCTGCTGCATGTGATCCGCCGGGCGCTCGAGGCGGCGCGGCTCTCGCTCGAGATCGCCGAGCTGCGCCTGCGCGCCGGCGCGGAGACCGAGCTCACCGGCTCCTCGCCAGCGATCTCGGCGGTCCGCGCCCAGATCGCCAAGGCGGCCCCGACCGGCTCGCGCGTGCTCATCCGTGGGCCGGCGGGCTCCGGCAAGGGGGTCGCCGCGCGGATGATTCACGCCCATTCACGCCGCGCCGGCGGCCCATTCGTGATGCTTACCTGCGCGACGCTTAGCCCCTCGCGCTTCGAATCCGAGCTCTTCGGCGTCGAGGCCGGACCGGACGCGGCTTCGGCGCCGCGCCGTGCCGGCGTGCTCGAGCGCGCCCATGGCGGCACCCTCGTGCTCGACGAGGTGGCGGACATGCCGCTCGAGACTCAGGGCAAGATCGTGCGCGTGCTGCAGGATCATGCGTTCGAGCGTGTCGGCGGTGCCGCGCCGGTGAAGGTCGATGTGCGCGTGCTGGCGACGACCAACCGCGATCTCAATGCCGAGATTGCGGCAGGCCATTTCCGCGAGGACCTTTATTACCGCCTCGCCGTGGTGCCGATCGACATGCCGAGCGTGAAGGAGCGGCGCGAGGATATTCCGCTGCTGGCGCGCGAGTTCCTCGCCCGTTCGGCGGAGAGCGCGGGAATGCCGGTGCGCGAGCTCGCGGTCGATGCGCTGACCGCCTTCGTCGCCTATGACTGGCCGGGCAATGTGCGGCAGTTGCGCAACCTGATGGACTGGCTGCTGATCATGGCGCCCGGCCGGCCCGATGAGCCGCTGCGGCGTGACATGCTGCCCGCGGAGATCGCCTCCGGTGCGCCGCAGATCCCTGTCAACGATCCCGGCGAGGATGTGATGGCGCTGCCGCTGCGCGAGGCGCGCGATCTTTTCGAGACGCAGTATCTGCAGGCGCAGCTCCTGCGTTTCGGCGGCAATATCAGCCGCACGGCACAGTTCGTCGGCATGGAGCGCAGCGCGCTGCATCGCAAGCTCAAGCAGCTTGGGGTGAGCGTCGAGGATCGCGTCGCCTGAGAGATTGCGGGCGGCACCGATTGAGAATGAGACCGCGGTGCGCGCGCAGGGCGCCCTTCGGGGCTTTCCGCTCACCCTGGGTGCGTTCTCAGGGATTCTCTCACCACGCTTCAATGAATCAGGACGAATCGGAAAAATGAGAGAGTGAGCGATGAGCCGCATTGCCTATGTCAATGGACGCTACCGGCCGCAGCGCGCGGCCGAGATCAATATCGAGGATCGCGGCTATCAGTTCGGTGACGGCGTTTATGAGGTTGTGCATCTCTATGCCGGCCGCTTCATCGATGAGGATCTTCATCTCGACCGGCTTGAGCGCTCTCTGCGCGAGATCGAGATCGCAATGCCGATGGCGCGTGCTGCGCTCCGCCACGTGCTCGTCGAGGTTGTGCGGCGCAACCGCGTGCGCGAGGGGCTGCTCTACATGCAGATCACGCGTGGCGTGGCGCGGCGGGATCATGCCTTTCCCGTGCCGACCCCGCGTCCTGCGCTCATCGTGACGGTGCGGCGGCTGCCGCCCTATCCCGCCGATATCGAGGCGTGGGCGGCGGCGGCGATCACGCGGCCGGACGAGCGCTGGGCGCGCTGCGATATCAAGAGCGTCAATCTCCTTCCGAACGTGCTCGCCAAGCAGGCGGCGCGGCGCGCCGGGGCCGCCGAGGCTATCCTGATCGATGACGAGGGCATGGTCACCGAAGGGGCTTCGACCAGTGTCTGGATCGTCGATCGGGAAGGACGGTTGAGGACGCGGGCGCTTGGTCATGCGATTCTGCCTGGCTGCACACGCGCCGCGCTTGCGCATCTGCTCGGCGAGAACGGCATTGCCTGGAAGGAAGGCCGCTTCAGCAAAACGGAGCTCGGCCAGGCGCGCGAGATCTTCCTCACCAGCGCTTCGAGCTTTGTCCGCCCGGTGGTGCAGCTGGATGGGGAAAAGGTGGGCGAGGGCGGTGTGGGGCCCGTCACCCGCCGGCTTTTCGCGCTCTTCGGGCGCCATGTGCAGGGCGCGCCGCGCAACAGCGCCTGAGGCGGGAACCGGCTGAAGAAAAAGAGGGGGTGCAACGCACGATAGCCGGCGGCGGGGACACCGGAGGTTGGAATCACGCGAAAAAACAATGATCGAAAGCGGGATGGGTGAGTGCCGGCGATCCCAACCCGCACGCGAGCGGCTGGCCGGCAACTTGCACCCGGCCGCGCCGCTGCTACATTGCCTCCCGGGCGGCGGCAGGCGGCGGCCCGTTCCGCCGTTTTTTCTTTGCTGGAGCCAGTGACACAACGCCACGAACAACAAGAAGGATCTTTGCGGTGGCCAATGAAAAGTCGCAGAATGTTCAGGATGTCTTCCTGAACCATGTGCGGAAGAACAAGACGCCCGTTACCATTTTTCTGGTCAACGGCGTCAAGCTCCAGGGCATCATCACCTGGTTTGACAATTTCTCCGTCCTGCTGCGGCGGGACGGACATACCCAGCTCGTTTACAAGCATGCGATCAGCACGGTGATGCCCGGTGCACCCATTCAGCTCTTCGACGCAAGCCGCAGCGAGACCGCTTCGGGAGCGTCTCCGGGGGCGAGCATGAACGCGCTGCGGGAGACCGTGACTGCCGATAGCTGA
>DASZQO010000001.1:0-10805 GCA_035549615.1 Acetobacteraceae bacterium | reverse complement strand
CCGCTCGTGCAGAAGCAGATCGAGGACCGGGCGAAAGAGAAGGGAATCAAGGTCGAGGACGAGATCGCCGGCTTCGTTTCCGAGACGCAGCCAATGCACAAATTCTCGACACCCGAGGAGATCGGCGCCCTTGCGGTGTTTCTGTGCTCGGATGGGGCGAAGACGATCACCGGTGCGCCGCTTTCGATCGATGGCGGCTGGGTCGCACATTAGGCCATTTGCGTTCGCCCCGGCTCACGCGAACCGCTTTCTCTCTGTTTGTTTTTGCGGGCATGTTCACGCGATCAGTCGAGCACGATCTGCTCTAGCTGCGCGACGTGAGAGTCCTTCCGCGCGCGGTCAGCTCCAGGCGCCAATGGCACTGCAAGGCACCCGGCTCGAGCCGGACCGGGTCATGCAGCCATCCTCTCCGCACAGCTTCGGCGATCGCCGCCGCAATCACCGTTTGGGGCGTGTCCACCCCCAAGCGAGCCGACAGAACATCAAGGCCCTGCTCCATTGTATCGGTGTCGATCGGATCATTCAGAACGACACGCAGAACCCGCTCAATGACCGGCATTCCCGACATCATGCACGCATCTTTCCTGCCAGGCCCCCTCCGGCGGCCGATCAGCATAGTCAACCAGATGCTGACAATGAACCTCGTCTGCGAGGTCGTCCTGGCGGATGATCAACGAGGGTGAGCGCGCGCAGTCCCATCCCGCTCCGAGCGGTCATACGCAAGGAGACAATTGATTATTTTTAATGATGTGACTCAATGGTCCTGGCACGGAGCCCGGGTTTACGGAAGCGCGCTCATCTTCAGAGTTTGCGCGAGCGAAGCTCGGCGGGGTTCATGATCATCGCCGCATACGCCGCTTCCGCCACGATCTGTCCGTCAACCATGGCGACCGCCCCGAATTTCCATACATTGGCGCGCTGGCGCTCTTTCCTCACCCGGATCCGCATCTGGTCTCCGGGTGTGACGGGACGGCGAAACTTCGCGTTGTCGATGAACATGAAATAGACGACCTTGCCTTCCGCGTCCTGCCCGAGCGTTTCGAGCACCAGGGCGGCCGAAGTCTGGGCCATGCTCTCGACAATCATGACCCCCGGCACGACAGGATGGCCAGGGAAATGCCCTTGGAAATAGGGCTCGTTCATCGTCACGTTCTTGATGCCGATGGCTGAGTGCCCACGCACCACGTCGACAATGCGGTCAACCATCAACATCGGATAGCGATGCGGAAGCAGTTTCTGCAGGCGCTCAATGTCGATCGTGTATCCGCTTTCGGATCCATCTCCCTCGACAGCGCCATTCTTGCCCGTAACCGCTACGTCCATCCGCCCTCAGCCCGTTTTTCTGCCGTTCCGCCGGCTTGCCGGCCATTCCCCACGCGCCAGCCGCCGCAGGATGGCGATCTGACGAAAAAACATCCGTACGGGCTCGGCCGGGCTGCCCACAACCTCCGCGCCCGGCGCCACGTCCGCCATAACCCCGGCCTGCGCCCCGAGCCTGGCCTTCCGTCCGATCCGCAGGTGCCCGACAAGGCCTGCCTGCCCCCCGATCATCACAAAGTCTTCGACGATCGTCGATCCGGAAATGCCGGCCTGCGAGACGATGACGCAGAGCCGACCAATCCGGACGTTGTGCCCGATCTGGACCAGGTTGTCGAGCCGCGTGCCGGCGCCGATCACGGTATCCTGCACCGAACCGCGATCGATCGTCGTGTTGGCGCCGATCTCGACATCATCCTCCAGCAGCACCCGGCCGAGCTGCGGCACGCTTAGGAAGCCCGCATCGGTGATGGCGAAGCCGAATCCGTCCTGGCCGATTCGCGCGCCCGGATGGATGGTCACCCGCTCGCCCAGAAGGGCATGGCTCACGCTCGCCAGCGTGCCGATGCGGCAGTCGGCCCCGATCACGACACCTTCGCCGATCACCGCGCCCGCGGCGATCCGGCAGCGCGACCCGATTTCGGCGCGGGCCCCGATGACGACGAGAGGGCCGATTTCCGCAGTGGGATCGACGATCGCCCCCTCCCCCACCACGGCGCTTGGGTGAATCCCGGGCTTCGTCGGCGGAACGGGGTGGAAGAGCGCCGCCACCCGCGCCCATCCGGCATGGGGATCATCCGTCGCGATCGCGGCTGTCCCCGAAGGAACCCGTGACACGAGATCGGGATGCACGAGCACGGCACCAGCTCTCGTGCCCGCGAGAGCATCAAGATAACGACGATTGTCGAGGAAGCTGACCTCCTCCGGACTGGCCGTCTGCAACGGCGCGATTCCGTAGAGCAGGCGCTCAGCCGCTTCCGTCCGCCCGCCGGCGGCGCGGGTCACATCCGCGAGGCTATGTGGCCCGGAACGCGCATAGAAGCGCGGATCCCCCGCGCCGGCTCGGCTCCCGGCAGGCATTCTTCAAGGCTTTGCGGCGGCGCGGGCCGGAGACGGCGGCAGCGGCAATGCCGGCGCGGTCGCCATGTCCGACCCGGCATCTGGTGGGGCGTCTCCGGGTGCCCCCGGCGATCCCACCGGCATCTCGCTATTGGGTGGAACCGTGACCGAAGGGAGCCTCAGATTGAGGTTCTTCGCCACCTCGTCGGTGATATCGAAGGCATTCATGTTGAGCGCCACCTGCTCGCGGTGCAGCACCAGATTCATGCCATGACTCTCGGCGACCTCACGAATCACCGCGATCAGCATGCGGTTGACCTCGGCGATCGCGACCTGGGCCGCTTCCTGGATCTGCTGATTGCGCTGTGAGAACTCCTTCTGCGCTTTCGTGATCCGATCCTGCAGGGCCGCCTCGCGGGCACGAATCTGATCCGGCGTGAGCTTGGCCCGGTCATGCGAGAGGGAATCTTGCATTTGCCGCCAGGCCGCCTGCTCCTTGATCGCGTCGTTGTTGAGCGCCAGCCGGCGTGCATTGATGATTTTTTCGATCTGCTGCACGGCCGTAGACTGGCGATAGACATCCGGCACGCTCAGCACCCCCATGACGGCGGCCGGCGGGGGTGGCGCCTTGGGCAGGGCCGGAAGCTGCGGGATTGTCTGAGCCTCCGTGGCCGAAGGCAGCGCGGGCGCAGGCGCCGGACGGGGCGGCGCCGGGCGGACGGGCACCGGTGCTGCGGCCGGATGGGACTGGCCCGGAATGAACCATCCCGGGCCCTGTTGCGGCGCAGCCTGGGCCAGTTGCATCTGGGCCAGGCCGGCACGGGGAAAGAACAAGGGAACCGCCAGGAGAGCGGCGGCAAAACGGGGAATACGCACTAGAACCTCGTGCCGAAACCAAAACGGAAGACCTGGGTCTGATCGAGCGACTTCTTCACGACCGGGTAGCCGAGATCGATGCTGAGCAAGCCAAGCGGCGAATCCCATGAGATGCCGAAACCCGCGCCGACCCGAGGGGAGGAGAAGTCGGTGATCGGGCCATGGTTCTCCTTGAGACCCCAGTCCGAACCCGTATCCACGAACAAACGCCCGGAGAGACCGAGATCGCGATTGACCGGCAGCGGAAACCTGAGCTCGGTGGACTCCGTCCAGAGAAAGCGCCCGCCAAGACTGTCGCCGGTGGAAATATCGTGCGGGCCGACGCCGCCATCCTCGAAGCCGCGGAGATTGGCGCCACCAAGATAGAAATTGTCGAGGATCGACTGCTCATGCTGGATCGGGACGAGATCGCCGTAGCTTCCCCGCTCCGCGATCCCCCAGCCATCACCGAGAAGCCCGTCAAGCGGTATGTAGTAGGCGGCATCAGCGCGCAGCCGGACGAAGTCGGCATTGCCGCCGATCCCCGCATAGTCCGCACCACCGCTGATCACGAAGCCGCGCGTCGGGTCGATCTTGCTGTCGCGCCAGTCGAAAACGAGAGTCGTGCCGATCTGGGAGAGCACGTTGTTGCCCTGGTTGGCGAAGATGTAGGGGCTCGCCGTGGTCGCGATGTTGACGATATCGCGATTGACCAGTGAATAGCTCCATTCCTGCGAAACGTGATCGTTGAAATTGTAGCCAAGCCTGGTCGTGAAGCCGTACCGGTTCTCGCTATACTCCGCAATGCTCTGGTTGTTGTTGGTGATGTCGTAGATATCGATGCCGGTCAGCAGATTGCGGCCCAGGAAATAGGGATCGGTCACATTCAGATCGATCGAGCTTTCCCGCTGCGCGAGGATGCCGCTGATGCCGGCATCGATCCCGCTGCCGACGATGTTGTTCTCCTGCAGCCCGACATTCACCAGCGCGCCCACATCCGTCGAATAGCCGCCACCGATGGTGAACTCACCGGTTGCCTTCTCGGTCACCGCCGTGTGCACGATGATCCGGTCCGGCTCCGAACCCGGTGAGGTGGTGATGTTGACAGTGCCGAAGTAATTGAGGTCCTTGAGGCGCTGCTGGGTCTGCTGGATCGAGGCGGCATTGAACGGATCCCCCTCCGCCAGGTTGAACTGGCGGCGGATCACCTGATCCTCGGTACGGGTGTTGCCGGTGATATCGATGCGTTCGATATAGACGTGCGGTCCCTCAACGACATTGAAGACCAGCGCGACCGTATGCTTCTCGGCATCACGCGTGATGTCCGGATGGACTTCGGCAAAGGCGAAGCCGTTGTTCTGAAGCTGGTTGGAAATCGCCTGCACCGATCGCTGGACGGCGTCTCCGTCGTACCAGTCGCCCGGGCCGATCGCTACCAGCGACCGGAGCGAGGCGCCGGACACTTTCGGCACGTGAGAGACGACCGAGACCGCGCTCACGTGGTAGCGGCTGCCCTCGCTCAGCACGAACGTCAGAACGAAGGAGCGATGATCCGGGGAAAGCTCGGCCTGGACATGCGTCACCGCGAAATCGACATAGCCGTTGCGGAGATAGAACCGGCGCAGCAGCTCTTCGTCGTATTCGACGCGCTGGGGATTGTAGCTGTCGGCGTTGCTGAAGAACCGCCACCACGCTTCCTCGCGGGAGCTGATCACGCCCGAGAGCGTGCTGGCGCTGAAGGCATGATTGCCGACGAAGACGATGCGGCTGATGTAGGTCGCCGGCCCGTCATTGATTTCGAAGACCACATTGACCCGGTTCTCGGGCAGCTTGATGATCTTCGGCACCACCGTTGCCGCGTAATACCCCCTCTGCGCGTAGAGCCCGAGAATTTTCTCCCGATCCGACTCGGCAACGTCCGGGGTGAAGACCGCGCGCGGGCGGAGCGTGATGGCCTGGCTGAGCTGCGCATCGGTGAGCTCATGGTTGCCCTCGAAGGCAACCACGTTCACGACCGGATTCTCGCTCACGGTCACGACGAGCACGTTACCCTCTCGAGCGAGCTTGACATCGCTGAAGAGGCCGGTCGCGTAAAGAGTCTTGAGACTGCGGTCCATCAGGCTCGGGTCGAAAGGATCACCAGGCTCGAGCAGCATGTAGGAGAGGATCGTGCTGGTCTCGATCCGCTGATTCCCAACGACCCGGATCGCCGCGATCCGGTCCGCCTGGCCGTCTGCCTGGCCCCCGGCGGCGGGCGCGGCCGCCGCCGGCGCCTGTGCCACCGTGGGAGCCGGCAACAGGATCAGGCAGAACGCAACCGCAAGAAGTGCTGAACCGATACGACGCAACCGGCGGACTCTCCGAATCCCCCCGGGAAAGCTCCCGGTCACGCGGGGCAAGAACACGGGGCGGCGCTAGCCATAGGAAGGAAGAAACGACAATAGCGGTCCCACCGGCCGGGCGCCAACCCGCGGTCAGCAGCGCGATGATATTTAATCATCAGGGACGCGCTCTTGTTCGGCCAATCATTTCACCACCTTGGGGAGAGATCGCCTTCTCCGCCGCAAACGGGGACGAGCCGCCTTGCTGGAACGGCTCACAAACTTTTCACCCAGCGGACGATGCCGAGATGCGCGAGATCGTTCCAGGTTGCGAACACAAAGATGCAGACAAGAAGAGCGAGCCCCGCACGCAGCCCGATCTCCTGCGCGCGCGCCGAAAGCGGCTTTCCGTGCACCGCCTCGGCCAGGAAGAAAAGCAGATGGCCGCCATCGAGAACGGGAATCGGCAGAAGATTGATCAACCCGAGATTGATCGAGAGCACGGCGATGAAAGAGACTAGGCTGGCCACTCCGAGCGCGGCGACCTGGCCCGAAAGCTCGGCGATCCTGAGCGGCCCGCCAAGCTCGGAGGTTCCATGCCGCGTGGTGAGAATCTGCCACACGCCGCTCAGTGTGGCGCCGCTCACGTTCACGGTTTCGTGGAACGCCTGTGCAACCGCCTCGCCCGGCCCCAGCGGTTCGAAAGCGGAGGTATCGCCGCTGATCCCGAGCACGCCATGCGCCCGGCCGTTGACCATGCTCGTGCCGGTATGGACCACGAGGCGGATTGGCTTTCCGTCACGCAACACCGAAAGCGTGAGCGTACGGTCTGGCCGCGACTCGATGACGTGCTGGATATCGGCGAAGTTGCGAATCGGTGCGGCATCGACCGCCACGATGCGGTCACCAGGGTGAAGGCCAGCGGCGGCGGCGGGGCTGCCCGCCGTCACCCCGTTGACAATGGGCATCACCACCGGTTTTCCCGCAAGTGCGAAGAGTGCGGCGAAAAGCAGAAACGCGAGTACGAAATTGGCCGCCGGGCCAGCGGCAACGACGATCGCCCGCGCGCCGACCGGCTTCTCCTGGAAGGCGCGGCCCGGGATCCAGCGCGCCCGCTCCTCCGCGCTCACCGTCTCGAGCGGCTCCTGGCCGTGCAGCTTGACATAGCCGCCGAGCGGCAGCAGGCCGAGCCGCCACGCCGTGCCCTGCCGGTCCCGCCAGGTCGCGAGCGCGCGGCCGAAGCCGATCGAAAAGGCCTCGACATGCACGCCGCAAAGCCGTGCGGCGAGATAATGGCCGAACTCGTGCACCGAGACGAGCACGCCGAGCACGACCAGGAATGAGACGACGGTCCGGATCAGGTCGATCATCAGGTCCACCCCACCTCCCCGGTGGCTTCCCCGGGCATGCTTTCGAGCCGACCGCCGACGAACATGCGCGCGCCCACCGCCGCGAAGCGTTCAGCATGCCGCCGTGCCTCCGCATCGAGGGCGAGCACGCTCTCGATCGTCGGCGCGGCGGGCGCGCCCATGCTCTCGAGCACGGACTCGACCACGCGCACGATATCGAGAAAACCGATCCGCCGCGCAAGGAACGCACCCACTGCGGTCTCATTGGCCGCGCTCAGAATGGCCGGAGCCGCCCCGCCGGCGCGGATCGCTGCACGCGCCAGCCCGACGGCAGGAAAGCGCTGCTCGTCCGGCTCGGCAAAATCGAGCCGGGCGAGTGCCGCGAGATCAAGCCGGGGGGCCGCGGTCGGCAGCCGTTCGGGCCAGGCCAGCGCATGGGCGATCGGCACCCGCATATCGGGGGAGGCCAATCCGGCGATCACGCTGCCATCGGCATAGAAGGCAAGACCGTGGACGACGGCCTGCGGATGCACGAGCACACCGATCGAGCGCTCGGGCAGAGAGAAGAGCCAGGCCGCCTCGATCAGTTCGAGCCCCTTGTTCATCAGGGTCGCCGAGTCGATGCTGATCTTCGCCCCCATCGACCAGATCGGATGCTTGAGGGCCGCTTCAGGCGTCGCCGCCGCCATCTCGGCCAGGCTCGCGGTGCGGAACGGCCCGCCCGAGGCGGTGAGCACGATCTTCTCGAGCGCGCCGCGATTGCCATCGGCGAGCGACTGGAACACCGCGTTATGCTCCGAATCGACTGGCAGAAGCAGCGCGCCAGCCGCTGCGACGGCGCGGAGCATGATCTCGCCCGCGCAGACCAGCGCCTCCTTGTTGGCGAGGGCAACCGTCCCGCCACGGCGGATCGCCGCGAGCGTGGCCGGCAGCCCGGCCGCTCCGCTGATCGCCGCCATCGTCCAGTCGGCGGGAACCGAGGCCGCCACCACCACCGCCTCCGCGCCGGCCGCAATCTCGACCCCCGTGCCGGCCAGGGCTTCGGCAAGCCCATCGAGGCCGGCAGGATCGCTGATCACGACCTGCTCGGCATGAAGCTGCCGCGCCTGCTCGGCCAGCAGGGCAGCGTTCCTGCCGCCGACGAGCACGCGCACGCGAAAGCGCTCCGGATGGGCGGCAAGCAGGGAGACGGTCTGCCGACCGACGCTTCCGGTGCTGCCGAGCACGCTCACTGTTTTCACCGCCAAAGCTCAACTCCCGGTCCGAGCGCCAAAGCCAGAATCGCCGCCGCGGGTGCCGCCGCCAGCACGCCGTCCAATCGATCGAGGACGCCTCCATGCCCGGGGATGAGACTGCCCGAGTCCTTAACGCCGAATCGGCGCTTAAAGGCGCTCTCCAGAAGGTCCCCCGCCTGTGATGCCACACCGAGCGTGACCGAGGCCAGAAGAACCCCTCTCGAAGGTCCGGCGGCAAAGCCCTCCGCCACCAGGAGCCCGGCGACGACTGCCAGGCAGAGCCCGCCGGCCGCCCCGGCCCAGGTCTTCGAGGGGGAAATCCGGGGGGCGAGCTTGGCCCCCCCGATCACGCGGCCAGCCAGGTACGCCCCCGAATCGCTCGCCCAGACGATCAGCACCACGAACAGCATATTGCCGAGGCCCGCCGCGCCGTAGAGCCGCAGCCGGACGACCGCGACAGCAGCAAGGCCAAGATAGAAAAGCCCGCCCGCAAGCCATCGCCGTGGCCCCGCCCCACCCCCGCGGCCGCCGGCGAGCAGAGCAGCGACGATCCCAAGCACAGAGAGCGTGAGAAACCCGAAGCCGAAGGCCGCCGTGATGCCGGCCACCGGGACCAATACCGGCAGCAGCACGCCCGGCAAGCTGAACGGGGGAAAGCGGCAGACGCGCGCCCACTCCCGGCCCGCGGCGATCCCGGCAAGCACGACGAGAAGCACCCAGATCGCACCGCCGAGCCAGAGACAGGCGAGCGCGACCGGCGCCAGGACCAGCGCCGACAGCACCCGCCGCCGCAGATCACCGAACCGTTGCGTCACCTTCTTAGCCGGGCCGGGAGCCAAAGCGCCGCTCCCGGCGCGCATATTCCGCCAATGCCGCCGCGAAATCCGCTTGCGCGAAGTCCGGCCACAGCACATCGAGGAAAACGAGTTCGGAATAGGCAGCCTGCCAGAGCAGGAAATTCGAGAGCCGCTGCTCGCCGCTCGTGCGCACGATGAGGTCAGGATCGGGCATGCCCGCGGTTGCGAGGAACTGGCCGAAGCGCGCCTCATCCAACGCCGCCGGATCGAGTTGGCCGGCGGCGATCGCCGCCGCCGCCGCCCGGACTGCAGCAAGGATCTCGGAGCGGGCGCCGTAAGAGAGAGCGACCGTGAGGTTGAGCCGCTCATTGCGCGCGGTGCGTTTCTCCGCCGCCGAAATCTCGGCCTGGATATCCGGGGCGAAGCGGCCCGGTTCGCCGATTACGGTGAGTCTGATCCCCTCGGCGGCGAGAGTGGAAATTTCATTTTTGAGATAATGGCGCAGCAAGCCAGTCAGATCGAGCACCTCGGCGGCCGAGCGCCGCCAATTTTCGGCACTGAAGGCGTAGAGGGTGAGCCAGCGCACACCATGGGTGATCGCCGCCTCGATGGTCCGGCGGACGGCCTCGGCCCCCGCCCGATGGCCGGCCACGCGCGGCAAGCCCCGCGCGCGCGCCCAGCGACCATTGCCATCCATGATGATGGCGACATGGTCTGGCACGGACCCGTCCTTGCTTTCGACCGAAGCTTTTCCGCCGGGAAGCGGGAACGGCGAGGTTTCCGGATAGGGGGCGGAGCGCATCGCTCAGATCTGCCGGATCTCCCGCTCCTTGTCCGCGAGCGCATCATCCACCCGCTTGATGTAGAGGTCGGTCAGCTTCTGGACATCCTCCGACCAGCGGGTCATGGCGTCCTGGCCGATCTCCCCTTTCTTCTCGAACTGCTTGATGTGGTCCATCCCGTCGCGCCGCACAGCCCGCACCGCAATACGCGCCCCTTCCGCGTAGCGGCCGGCGGCCTTCGCGAGCTCAGCCCGCCGCTCCGCTGTGAGGCTCGGGATCGGCACCCGCACGAGCTGTCCGTCTGTCGCCGGATTGAGGCCGAGCCCGGCATCCCGGATGGCCTTCTCCACCACGCCCACAAGCGCGCGATCCCAGACCTGGACGGTGATCATTCTGGGCTCCGGCACGCTCACCGTGCCCACCTGCGAGAGCGGCAGCTCGCCGCCATAGGCCTCCACCTTCACCGGCTCGAGCAGGGCCGGGTTGGCCCGCCCGGTCCGCAGCCCTGCAAATTCGCGCCGCAGCGTCTCGAGCGCACCATCCATCCGCCGCTGCAAATCCTCCTTGAGGGCATTGAGATCCGCCGCCACTCCCGCCTCCCTTAATCTTTCTTTACTCGGGTCATTGCGGCTCAACGATCCGGGTGAACCGCCCCTCCCCTCGCATGACCTGGACAAAGGCGCCGGGCGCGTGGATGTTGAAGACCAGGATCGGCAGGTTGTTCTCTCGCGCCAGGCTGATCGCCGCCGCGTCCATCACGCTGAGATCGCGCGCCAGCACATCGAGATAGGAAAGCTCGTCATAGCGGGCCGCGCCCGGCACCTTGCGCGGATCGGCCGAATAGACGCCATCCACCTGGGTGCCCTTGAGCAGGGCATCACAGCCCATCTCGGTTGCCCGCAGCGCGGCGGCCGTATCCGTCGTGAAGAAGGGGTTGCCGGTGCCGGCGGCGAAGATCACCACCCGCCCCTTCTCCATGTGCCGCTGCGCGCGCCTGCGGATATAGGGTTCGCACACACTCGCCATCGGGATCGCCGATTGCACCAGGGTCGGCACATCGCGGCTCTCATGCGCGCTCTGCATGGCAAGC